>NZ_JBFAOM010000064.1:0-44481 GCF_040675235.1 Nonomuraea sp. NPDC049637 | reverse complement strand
TGGGCCGGCCTGGACGGCGGCGAGATCTCCCCCGGCCCGGATGTCCGGACCGACGAGGAGATCCTGGCCTGGGTGGCCAAGGACGGCGAGACCGCCCTCCACCCGTCGTGCACCTGCAAGATGGGCGTGGACGACCTGGCCGTGGTGGACCCCGGCACCATGCGCGTGCACGGCCTGGACGGCCTGCGCGTCGTGGACGCCTCGGCCATGCCGTACGTCACCAACGGCAACATCTACGCCCCGGTCATGATGCTCGCCGAGAAGTCCGCCGACCTGATCCTCGGCAACACCCCCCTCGCCCCCGACACCACGGCCTTCCACCGCCACGCCTGAGCGGGCTAACGGTCCAGGCGCTGGTACAGGCGGACGGACAGGACGAAGAACACGACGGTGATCGCCACCGGCCACAACACCGCCATCGTCACGGCGTGCTGGGCCACCCACGAGTCGCCGCCCCAGCCCGGGTTGCCGAACAGCTGCCTGGTGGCGGCGACCGTGGAGGACAGCGGGTTCCACTCCGAGATCGCGCCCAGCCAGCCGGGCATGGTGCCGGGCGCGACGAAGGCGTTGGACAGGAAGCCGATCGGGAACTCCAGGGTTTGGATCGCGACCACCGCGCCCGGCTCGCGGGTGAGCAGGCCGAGGTAGATGCCCGCCCACAGCAGGGCGAAGCGCAGGAGCAGCAGCAGGCCGATCGCGCCAAGCGCGCCCCCGGCGGAGGCCGGCCGCCAGCCCACCGCCAGGCCGCACAACAACAGCCCGCCCAGGATCAGGACCGAGTTGAGCAGGTCGGCCACCGCCCGCCCGGTCAGCACGGCCGAGGGCGCCATGGGCATCGACCGGAAACGGTCGGTGACGCCCTTGGACACGTCGGACGAGACGGCCACCATGGTGGAGCTCAGGCCGAAGAGCATCGTCATGCCGTACATGCCGGGCATGAGGAAGGCGAAGTAGTCGGCCCCGGCGGGCACCTCGACCGCGCCGCCGAACAGGTAGCCGAAGGCCAGGGTGATCACCACGGGGAAGAGCACCCCGAAGACCAGCGTCATGGGCTGGTTGGCCCAGTGGATCAGGTCGCGGCGGGCGACGGTCCAGCCGTCGGCCAGCGCCCATCTGAGTGCGGTCATCGATCGCCTCCCACGGTCGTCAGGTTCAGGAAGACCTCGTCGAGGGTCGGCCGGCGCAGCGCGACGTCGGCGGCCTCGATGCCGGCCGCCGCCAGCGCGGGCAGGACCCGGGTGAGCGCGCTCACCCGGTCGCCCACCGGGGCGCTGACGTGCCGGGTGTCCCGGTCGATCTCGGCGGGGCCCGCGGAGGCCCCCGAGAGGATCGCTGCCGCCTCGTCGAGCCGCGCCGGGTCGTTGATCACCACGTCGAGCCGGTCGCCGCCGAGCTTGGACTTCAGCTCCTCCGGCGTGCCCTCGGCCACCAGCCGGCCCGAGTCGATCACCGCGACGCGGTCGGCGAGCTGGTCGGCCTCCTCCAGGTACTGCGTGGTCAGCAGCACGGTCGTGCCGCCCGCGACCAGCTCGCGCACCGCGTTCCAGATCCCGGCGCGGCTGCGCGGGTCGAGGCCGGTGGTGGGCTCGTCGAGGAAGAGCACGGGCGGCGCGAGGATCATGCTCGCGGCCAGGTCGAGCCGGCGGCGCAGGCCGCCGGACAGCTCCTTGGCCGGGCCGTCGTGCCCGGTCAGGCCGAAGCGCTCCAGCAGCTCGGCGGCCCTGGCGCGGGCGGCCGGCGCGCTCAGGTGGTGGAGGCGGCCGAACAGCTCCAGGTTCTGCCGGCCGGTCAGGATCTCGTCCACGGCCGTCTGCTGGCCGACCAGGCCGATGGCGGCGCGCACCCGGCGGGGCTGGGCCGTCACGTCGAAGCCGGCCACCTCCGCCCGGCCGGCCGAGGGGCGCAGCAGCGTGGTGAGGATGCGGACGGCGGTGGTCTTCCCGGCGCCGTTGGGCCCGAGCAGGCCGTAGACGGTGCCCGCGGGCACGTCGAGATCGACGCCGTCGAGCGCCGTCTTCGAGCCGTAGGTCTTGCGCAGGCCCTGGGCGAGCACTGCGGACATGGCCACCTCCCTATCGAATCGTACGGCGTACCGTACAGCATACGCTCGACGCACGCAACCGTACGGTGTACCGTACGAGGGTGACTGTTGAGTACCCGGGCAAGGGCGACCCGGCCCGCAGCCTCGCGCTGCTGTGGCGGACGAGCGAACGGGCCAGCCGCAAGGGCAAGCCGGAGCTGAGCGTCGAGCGCATCGTCCGCGCCGCCATCGACGTGGCCGACGCCGAGGGGCTGGCGGCGCTGTCCATGCGCCGGGTGGCCGAGAAGCTGGGCGTGGGCACGATGTCGCTCTACACGTACGTGCCCGGCAAACCCGAGCTGCTCGACGTCATGCTCGACACCGTCTACGGCGAGACCGCCCGCCCCGAGGACGTGCCGGGCGGCTGGCGGGCCCGGCTGGAGCTGATCGCCCGCGAGAACTTCGCCCTCTACCTGCGCCACCCATGGCTGCTGCAGGTGGCGGCGAGCCGCCCGGTCCTCGGCCCCAACGTCACCGCCAAGTACGACTACGAGCTGCGCGCCATCGACGGCATCGGCCTGACCGACCTGGAGATGGACTCGGTGATCACGCTGGTCACCGGCTTCGTGCACGGCACCGCGCGGGGCGCGGTGGAGGCGGCCCAGGCCGAGAGCCAGACCGGCATGACGGACGTGCAGTGGTGGGCCGCGCACGCGCCCTTCCTCAGCCGGATCTCCGACCCGGCCATGTTCCCCACGGCCTCGCGCGTCGGCCAGGCGGCCGGGGAGGCGCTGCAGGCCGCCTACAGCCCCGAGCACGCCTTCGAGTTCGGCCTCCAGCGTGTGCTCGACGGCGTCGAGGTGCTGGTGGACAGCCGGTCAGCGGGCTGACAACGCCTGCTCGTAGGCCAGCAGGGTGCGCACGAACGTCTGCCGCTCCTGCGGCGTCAGCGGGTCGAGCGCGGCCCGCCAGGCCGTGGCGCCGTAGCCGAGCCATTCGGTGATCGCCTCCTGGTGGGCCGGGGCGATGCTGACGATCGTGCGGCGGCGGTCGGCGTCGTCCTCGCGGCGTTCCAGCACGCCCTTCCTGCTCAGCTCGCCCACCATCAGGCTCACGGTGGCCGGCGCCACCTCCAGGCGCCCGGCCAGCTCGTTGACCGTGGTCGGGCCGTCGAACAGCAGGTAGGCCAGCATCGACAGGTGCCGGGGGGCCAGCGACAAGGACCGCAGCGCCTCGGGCACCTTGAGCCGCTTGGCCCGGCCCACCATGCGCGGCATCAGGAGCAGCAGCGTCCTGATGCCTTCGTCCACGCTCAAGCCGTCGGTTGACATCGCCAATACCTTGCTGTCTAAATTAGCTTTGTTCACAAAGCTAATTTGTCGTCGTCTGAGCAAAGGATAGTGACATGGACGAGCGGGTGCGGGCCTTCGGCGACGAGCTGGTCAAGGTGCACGACTGGTTCAGGGGCGAGCTGGCGAAGCTGCGCGCGGGCGGGGCCGTCACCGACGACCTGCGGGCCCACTGCCTGACCTTCTGCGACGCGCTGAGCTTCCACCACTCCGGCGAGGACCGGGTGGCGTTCCCGTTCCTGGAGGGCACGCGCCCGGAGCTGAAGGAGGCGCTCGACCGGCTGCGCCGCGAGCACGAGGTGATCGCGGCACTGGTCGAGGAGCTGCGGGCGGCGAGCGACCCGGCGGCGATCGAACGCGTCGCCGCCGAGCTGGAGAGCCACTTCGACGTCGAGGAGCGGGCGCTGGTGCCCGTGCTCAACTCGCTGGAGAGCGTCCCGTGGGCGGTCGGCGGCTAGCGGACGGGCGCCGCGCGCAGCCGTACGACGTGCTCGACCAGCGAGATCAGCGTCGTCTTGACCGACTCGCGGTTGCGCGCGTCGGTACGCACGATCGGCACGTGCGAGCCCAGCGCGAGCGCCTCGCGCACCTCGTCGTCGGTGTGCGGGAACTGCCCGTCCCAGCCGTTGATGCCCACCACGAACGGCAGCTTGGCCTCTTCGAAGTAGTCGATGGCGGGGAAGCTGTCGGCCAGGCGGCGGGTGTCGAGCAGCACGACCGCGCCGATGGCGCCGCGGACGAGGTCGTCCCACATGAACCAGAACCGGTGCTGTCCGGGCGTGCCGAACAGGTACAGGATCAGGTCGCGGTCGAGCGAGAGCCGGCCGAAGTCCATGGCGACGGTGGTGGTCTGCTTGTTCGGTGTCAACCCGAGGTCGTCGATGCCCGCGGACGCGTCGGTCATCACCGCTTCCGTGGTGAGCGGGAGGATCTCGGACACCGCCCCCACGAACGTCGTCTTGCCGACGCCGAACCCACCAGCGACGACGATCTTCGTCGAAGTGAGCCCGGGGCTAGAGCCTGCGAAGTCCACTGAGCACCCTTTCGAGCATGTTGAGGTCTGGCTGTCCCTGGCTGAGGCGTGGCTGGTGCAGGCGGACGAGACCTTCGTCTGACATGTCCGCCACTAGCACTCTCGCCACGCCCAGCGGGACGCGGAGCAGGGCCGAGATCTCGGCGACCGACCGGAACGTCCTGCAGAGCTGCATGATGGCCTCCTGCTCGGGGGTGAGCATGGCCATCTCGTCGTCCGGGATCGACATCGACGAGATCAGCGTCTCCATCGCGAGGTGATACCGCGGCTCGGAACGGCCGCCGGTCACCGCGTAAGGACGGAACAGGGGCTCGTCGTCCCCGGTCCCGTCACTGCCGTACACGGCCCTCTCCCATCAGTTCCATCACATCACCGGGTCCTGGCGGCCTGGAGTTCGGCGCGCAGGGCCGGCGTGAGCGCCTGTCCCGCTCTGTCTACCAGCAGCGTCATCTGGTACGCCACCAGCCCCATGTCACAATCAGGACCCGCCAGCACCGTGAGCACGGAG
Source organism: Nonomuraea sp. NPDC049637 (assembly GCF_040675235.1). NCBI lineage: Bacteria > Bacillati > Actinomycetota > Actinomycetes > Streptosporangiales > Streptosporangiaceae > Nonomuraea > Nonomuraea sp. NPDC049637. The sequence goes on along the minus strand of NZ_JBFAOM010000064.1, from coordinate 39,571 downwards.
CCGTCGCTGATCGCCATGACCAGGAGCAGCCCGCGCTGCATCTCGACGACCGTCTGCGACACCGCGCCGCCCTCGAACACCCTGGACGCGCCCACCGTCAGGCTCAGCAGACCGGCGGAGACCGCCGCGAGCTGGTCGGCCCGGTCCGGCGGGAAACCCTCGGAGGCGGCCAGGCACAGGCCGTCCGCCGAGACGACGACGGCGTGCGCGACCCCCGGGGTGTTGCGCACGAAGTCGGTGATCAGCCAGTCGAAGCGGTGCGCTTCATGGCTCAGCGTTGTCACGCATCCTCCCCAGCGGGACGCTTACTCACTCTGTTCCTCCTGTCCACGTACTTCCTGGCGGCCCCGTCGCACACCCTTCTGGTAACTGGCCATGCGGCTGCGCATCCGGTCGGCTGAGACCGGTGGCGCCGGCGGCGGCGACTGCTGAGCCTGCTGCTGAGCGGGCTGGCTGGCCGTGCCGGGGACCAGATTGGCCTTGGGGGTGCGCTTGGGGAGCCCCGCGGCGGTCACGCCGCCGAGGCTGGGCTCGCTGGCTTTGGCCGCCGCACGCCAACCGGCGTCCGCGGCCGTCTGCCACGCTTCCTCCCCAGAGGGTACGGCTTGCGCGGGCCTCGCCTCACCGCCGTTCTCGCCGGACGAGGGCGCCTCGGGCGCCGACTCCCCCGGCGGCCTGCGGAACCACGCGGACTCCACCGACGCGAAGATCGGCAGAAACTCCTCCTGCTCCGGCTCCATCGGCGAGACGTCCACCGAGGGCGTCGGATCGGGACGACGCACGTCGTTCGTCCCGTAGTTGGTCGCGTACGGCGGCGGCGTCGGGAACGTCCCGCCGCTCGCCGGGTACGACGGGAACGAGCCGTTGCCCGACGACAACGACGGGTAGGCCCCGGAGTCGAACGAGGACGGCTGCCGCCGGTAGGAACCGCCGTCGGTGTCGGCCGTGAAGCCGTTGACCGGACCGCCCGGGTCGGAGTTGAACGCCCCGAGCCCGTGCCGGGGCGCGGGCGGCGGCGGGTTGTCGAAGGACGGCGGCCCGGAGGGAGCGCTGTTGAAGGCTCCCGAGGGCGCCGAAGGCCCGGTGCCGAACCTGGCCGGGTCGCCCGGAGCCGGCCTGGCCCCGTTCGCCTCGACCGAGTCGAAGCTGCCGAACGACCGGAACGAGCCGTTCGGCGTGGGCGGCGGCACCGTCCCGCCGCCGAACGCCGGGCGCTGCGGCAGCGGCTGCTGCATGTTGTCGGCGATCAGCGTGGGCGGCAGCAGCACCATGGCGATCAGGCCGGTGCCCTCGCCCTTGCGCAGCTGCACCCGGATGCCGTGGCGCAGCGCCAGCCGGCCGACCACGAACAGGCCCATGCGGCGGGAGACCGACACGTCCACGACCGGCGGCTCGGCCAGGCGGCGGTTGGCCTCGGCCAGCTCCTCCTCGGTCATGCTGATGCCGGAGTCGCTCACCGACAGCAGCGCGCCGCCGCCCTCGATGAGGCTGCTGGAGACCAGGACCTGGGAGTTGCTCGGGGAGAACTGGATCGCGTTCTCGACCAGCTCGGCCACCAGGTGGACAAGGTCGTTGGCGGCGCTGCCCTGCACGGACGTGGCCCGGTGGACCTTGACCTGGACGCGCTCGTAGCCCTCGACCTCCGACAGCGCGGCGCGCACGACGTCGACCAGCTTGGCCGGCTGGCTGCGCCGGCGGGTGGCCTCGTGGCCGGCGAGGACCAGCAGGTTCTCCGAGTTGCGGCGCATGCGGGTGGCCAGGTGGTCGAGCTTGAACAGGTCGGCCAGCCGGCCGCCGTCCTGCTCGCCCTTCTCCAGGCCGTCGATCAGCGAGATCTGCCGCTCGACCAGCGTCTGGGTGCGGCGCGAGAGGTTGACGAACATCGAGCTGATGTTGCTGCGGAGCTCGGCCTCCTCGCCGGCCAGGCGCACGGCCTGGCGGTGGACCTGGTCGAAGGCCCGCGCGACCTCGCCGATCTCGTCCTGGCCCTCGACCTCGATCGGGCGCACCTCGGTGCTGGCCTCGCCCGAGACGCGGAGCTGGCGGACCACGTCGGGGAGCCGGAAACCGGCGATCTCCAGGGCCTCCGTGCGCAGCCGGCGCAGCGGGCCGACCATCGAACGGGCGATGGCCACGGTGAGCAGCAGCACGATCAGCAGCAGCGCCAGGATCAGCACACCGGCGATGATGGCGTTGCGGATCTCGGACTCGCGCAGCTCCTGGCTGCGCAGGTTCACCTTGTCGGCGAGGTCCTTCTCGATCTCGTGCAGGACGCCGATCGCGACCTTGTTGTCGTTGAACCACTGCTCGCGGGCGTTGGACCGGGAGGAGATCAGGTTGTCGGCGATCCGCACGCCCGGGGCCCGGCCGCTGGCCAGGGTGACCGCGCGGGCCTTGGTGAGCTGGACGTTGACGTACTCGTTCTTGCCGGTCAGCAGCTTGGACAGCTGCAGGCCGATCTCGACGCCGGCCTCGGCGCCCACGGTGGCGATGTCGCTCTGCTCGCGGGCGTTGGAGGCGATGAACCGCTCGACCTCCTTGGCGTCGACGCGCTCGACGTTGTAGGAGTTCTTCAGCAGCTGCACGCGCTGGCGGGACATCTCCTCCTTGGCCTGCGCGAGCGCGCTCAGGGCGCGGAAGTGGCCGATGATCTGGGAGTCGTCCGACAGCAGCGCGAGCTCGTCGTGCAGCTTGAGCAGGGTGTCGGTCAGGAAGTCGTACCGGATGGTGTCGGCCTGGCCCTCGGCGCGGATCTTGGACAGCCGGTTGAGGTCGTACTTGGCCTGGCCGGCGGCCTTGACGACGCGATCGCCGTAGGACCCGTCCATGGTGTCGAGGTCGGCGCGGACGCTGGTGACCAGCTTGTCGACCGCGGCCTTGTACTCGGCGAGTTCGCCGGCCTTCGACTTGCGCAGCTTGGGATAGGCGCCGATCCAGCCCCCCGTGTCACGCTCCAGGCCGAGTGCCTGCACCAGGTCGCGGATCCGGCCGGCCTGCTCGGCCGCGGTGGCCGTGCGGTCGTAGTCGCCGATGCTCTGGACCGAGCCGACCACGCGCGCTCCCCCGAGCACGACGCCGGCGATGGTGGGCACGAGGATGAGCGCCGTCAGACGCCATCTCACGCGCCAGTTCCGCAGGCCGAGGCGAGGCAGCGACCGCTTCCCGCGGTCCCGCCTCGCGGCATGGCCGCTGTCGGAGTTCCCCGTGATCACTGCTTTCGCTACCCCTCAATCGTCCCGTGCAACGACGGGTGTCAAAGCCGTCCACAAGGTATCCGCAGCATCCGACTTAACAGGCATTTCGGACACAATCGTTACATATGTGACCGACAGTTGTTCACTGTTGGTTATCGCAGTGCGGCCAGCACCTGATCGCGGACTTGAGCTCGCTGCGCGCTGTCGCTGAGGGGGCGACCGGCGCGGTCCACGACATAGAAGACGTCCACCGCCTCCGCGCCGAGAGTCTCCACGCGGGCGGCTCTCACGTCAAGACCGCACTCCCCGAACGCCCGTCCGATGCGCCACAGGAGCCCCGGCCTGTCATGGGCCCTGACTTCCACCACGGTGGCCGTCGCGGAGGCGTCGTCGACCAGTGTCACCCGAGGTGGAGCCACAGGTACCCGCGGCGCCCGCACGGACCTGGCCCGGCGGGCCAGCCGCTGCTCGATGTCAAGACGCCCGGCAAGGACCAGGCGGAGGTCGGCCTCCAGGGTGGCGGGGTCGGGCGGCGAGCCGTACTCGGGCACGACGGCGAACTCGATCACCGCCGTGCCGCCGGCCGAGGCCGCCGACGCCGAGCGCACGACCATCCGGTGGGCGGCCAGCACCCCGGCGGCGCTCCACAACAGCCCGGCCCGGTCGGGCGCGACGACGGTGACCGCCCCGCCGTTGACGCGCACCGCGCCGCCGCCGTGCCGGGCCAGCGCCGCCTGCTCGGGCGGGATCGAGGGCGCCTTGGGCGGCGGCGCGCCCGACAACACCGACCTGACGCGGCGGACGAGGTCGGCGACCAGCCCGGCCTTCCAGGCGTTCCAGGCGGCCGGCCCGGTCGCGTTGCCGTCGGCGACGGCCAGCGCGGCCAGCAGGTCGAGCACCTCGCGGGAGCCGACCGTGGCGGCGACCTTCTCGATCGTGACCGGGTCGTCGAGGTCCCTGCGGGTCGCGGTCTCGGGCAGCAGCAGATGGTGGCGTACGACGGTGGCCAGCGTCTCGACGTCGCGGGCGGGCAGCCCCATGCGGCGGGCGAGGTCGCGGACCACGACCTCGCCCGTCGCCGAGTGGTCGCCCGGCCAGCCCTTGCCGATGTCGTGCAGGAGCGCGCCGATCAGCAGCAGGTCGGGACGGGAGACCTCGCGGGCGTGGCCGGCGGCGTTCGCGGCGGTCTCGATCAGGTGCCGGTCGACGGTGAAGCGGTGGATGGGGTTGCGCTGCGGACGGTGCCGCACGCGCTCCCAGTCAGGAAGCAGCTTGACAAGGACGCCCGCCTGGTCGAGCTCCTCCCACACCGGCACGGCGGCCCGTCCCGCGCCGAGGATCGACACCAGCGCGTCGCGCGCCTCCTCCGGCCACGGCACCGGCATCGAAGCCGACTGAGCAGCAAGGACGGACACCGTCGCGGGCGCCAGCGGCAGCCCCGAGCCGGCCGCCGCGGCGGCGGCCCGCAGCACCAGGACGGGGTCCTTGCGCGGGTCGGCGCCCCTGGCCAGCACCACCTCGCCGCCGTGCTCGACCACGCCGTCGGCCAGCGGACGGCGCCCGCGCGGGACCGGCCCTGACAACAGCCTGTCAACCGTGCGCCAGGTGGCGTCGAAGGCGTGGGAGACGGTCCGGCCCGCCTCGGCGAGCCGGCGCATGAGGGCCTCGGCGTCCAGCAGGCCGAGCAGCCCGGCCACCGCGTCCTGCTCCTGGAGCACCAGCCGGTCGGCGCCACGCGCGGTGACGACGTGCAGCGCGTGCCGCACGTCGAGGATGAACTCGTGGGCCTCGCGCGCCCGCGGTCCCGGCGCCGAGGCGACCCACGCCGCCGCCACGGCCTGCATCGCCTGGACGTCGCGCAGCCCGCCGCGGCCGTCCTTGAGGTCGGGTTCGAGGAGGAAGGCCAGCTCGCCGCTGACCTGCGCCCGCCGGTCGGCCGACGCGCGCAGCTCGGCCAGCCTGCGCCGCGAGTCGGCCCGCCACTCGGCCAGCACCGCCTCCCTGGCCCTGCGGGTCAGCTCCGGGTCGCCGGCGACGTGCCTGGCCTGGATGAGGCCGAGCACGGCCTTGAGGTCCTGCCCGGCCACGGCCACGGCCTCGGCCACGGTCCGCACGGAGTGGTCGAGGCCGACGCCGGAGTCCCAGATCGGGTACCAGATGCGGTCGGCGATCCGCGCCACGTCGGCCCGCCCGTCGTGCAGCAGGACCAGGTCCAGGTCGCTGCCGGGGGCCGGCTCGCCGCGGCCGAGACTGCCGACGGCGACCAGGGAGACCTGGTCGCCGTCGCTCGCCGTCCTGAAGAGGTCCTTGAGCCAGCGGTCGGTGTCCGCGGTCCGCTCCTTGCGGGCCGCGGCGTACGAGCGCGCCTCTCCTCTCACAGGGCCTCCGGCCCTCGCTCTCCGGTGCGTACGCGCACGGCCGTGTCGACGGGCACGGACCAGACCTTGCCGTCGCCGATCTTGCCGGTGTGCGCCGCCTTGACGATGACGTCGATGACGTCCTCGGCGTCGTCCTCCTCGGTCAGCACCTCCAGGCGCACCTTCGGCACCAGGTCCACCTGGTACTCGGCGCCGCGGTAGACCTCGGTGTGGCCGCGCTGGCGGCCGTAGCCGCTGGCCTCGCTGACCGTCATGCCCTTGATGCCGAACTGCTCCAGCGCCGCCTTGACGTCGTCGAGCTTGAACGGCTTGATGATCGCGGTGATGAGCCTCATGCCTCCACCTTCTTGGGAGCCGGTGCCGGGGTGAGGGGACCGTTCGGGGTGGTCACGCCGGAGGCGTAGACCGTGCCGAGGTCGTACCCGGTCTCGGCGTGCGTGGTGACGTCGATGCCGGTGAGTTCGTCCTCGGCGGGGATGCGGAAGCCCATGGTCCTGTCGATGAGCTTGCCGACGATCCAGGTGGCGGCGAACGAGTAGCCGCCGATCGCGACCGGGCCGAGCACCTGCAGCCCGAGCTGGCCGAGGCCGCCGCCGTAGAACAGGCCCTTGCTCTGCTGGTCGAGGAAGGGATAGGCGGCCAGGAAGCCGAGCGAGACGGCGCCGATGACGCCGCCGACCAGGTGCACGCCGACCACGTCGAGCGAGTCGTCGAAGCCCAGCCGGTACTTCAGTCCGACGGCGTAGGCGCAGACGGCCCCGGCGGCCAGGCCGATGACCATCGCGGCCCACGGGTCCACGAAGCCGCAGGCCGGCGTGATGGCGACCAGGCCGGCGACCGCGCCGGAGGCGACGCCGAGGCTGGTGGCGTGGCCGTCGCGCAGCTTCTCCACGACGAGCCAGGCCCCGGCCGCGACCGCCGTGGCGATCTGCGTGTTCATGAACGCAAGACCGGCGGTGCCGTCCACGGCCAGCTCGGAACCGGCGTTGAAGCCGAACCAGCCGAACCACAGCAGGCCCGCGCCGAGCAGGACCAGCGTGAGGTTGTGCGGCCGCATCGGCTCCTTGCGCCAGCCCTGGCGCTTGCCGATCACGAGGGCCAGGGCCAGGGCCGCCGCGCCGGCGTTGATGTGCACGACGGTTCCGCCGGCGAAGTCCTCGATGCCCATGGTGTTGAGCCAGCCGGTGCCCCACACCCAGTGGGCGACCGGGAAGTACACCACGGTGGCCCAGATGACGCTGAACAGGATCCACGCGCCGAACTTCGCCCGGTCCGCGATCGCGCCGCTGATCAGGGCGACGGTGATGATGGCGAACGTCAGCTGGAAGGCCGAGAAGACCAGGCTCGGCATGCCGGTGCCGTCGTCCTTGGTGGCCGTCTCCACCAGGCTCTGCAGGCCCAGGGCGTCGAAACCGCCGACGACGTTGTTCAGCAGCGAGCTGCCGTTGTCGGTGAAGGCGAGCGAGTGCCCGAACAGCACCCAGGCCACGGTGACCGTGATGATGGCGCCGAAGGACATCATCATCATGTTCAGGACGCTCTTGGCCCTGGTCATGCCCCCGTAGAAGAACGCGAGACCCGGAGTCATCAGCAACACCAGCGCGGTGGCCGCGAGCATCCAGGCTGTGGTGCCGCTATCGATCTTCACGACGCGACCCTCCTTACGTGTGACGTGTTGCCACAGCGTGTTCGGCCGGGGTTTCGTGCCTCGACCTGCAGTGTTTCGCGCCGGTGAATCTCGCCGGCACGGTGTTTCGGGTAGGTTTCGGCCCCTTCACACGCGCCGATCCGGTCATGAGATACTTAGGCTTGCCTAACCTAATAGATCAAGGAATCCCTCATGCGTCTCCGGCTTCTGGCCCTGCTCCCCGTCCTCGCCCTGGCCGCCTGCGGCACCTCGACCGGCACGGAGGACGCCGGCCCCACCCGGACCGTCAAGCACGCCATGGGCGAGACGAAGGTGCCGATGACCCCCAAGCGGGTGGTCGTGCTCGACACCGACAAGCTGGACACGATGGTCTCCCTGGGGATGGCCCCCGTCGGCGCGGCCCAGGCGGGCGAGAACCAGACCTGGCCGGAGTACCTCGGCTCGGCGTTGTCGGCCACCAAGCCGGTCGGCACGCTCCAGCAGCCCAACATCGAGGCCATCATGGCGCTCAAGCCGGACCTCATCCTCGGCTCGAAGTTCCGCCAGGCCGCCTTCTACGACAAGCTCAGCAAGATCGCGCCGACCGTGTTCACCGAGAAGGTGGGCGTCACCTGGAAGGAGAACTTCCTGCTGGACGCCGACGCCCTGGGCAAGAAGGAGCAGGCGTCCGGGCTGCTGTCGGCCTACGAGCAGCGGGCCGGGGCGCTGGGCGGGAAGTTCGGCAAGCTGTCGGTGAGCATCGTGCGCTTCATGCCCACCGAGATCCGCATGTACGGCCCCGAGTCGTTCAGCGGCATCGTGGTCGCCGACGCCGGCGTCCAGCGGCCTGAGGCCCAGCGCCTGGCCGACCAGGACGACAAGCGCTTCGGCAAGCTGAGCCAGGAGAACATCGCCAAGGCCGACGGCGACGCCGTCTTCTACAGCGCCTACGGCGAGGCCGCCGCCAAGTCGCAGGCCACGGTGACCGGCGGCCCGCTGTGGAAGAACCTGGCCGCGGTGAAGGCCGGCCACGCCCACGACGTGGACGACGAGATCTGGATGACCGGCATCGGCGTCACCGCCGCCGGCAAGATCCTCGACGACCTGGAGAAGTACCTCAGCCCGCTGGCCTGACCCGGTCGCCCCGGGCGATCCGGCCGGGGCGCAGCACCCGCGCGTAGACGCCCGCGCACGCCTGGAGCCCGGCCTCCAGCACCTGGACCCGGTTGTGCCGGGCCACCACGCGCAGCGCCTCGGTGTCGCGGCCGAGCCCGCCGTGGGCGAGCGTCGGCACCGCGCAGCGTGGGCTGGCCACGATGACCTGGAGCACGACCTCGTCCCCGACGTGCAGCTCGCGTCCCACCCAGCCGTTCTCCACGAAGCCCGCCGCGTCCGTCCTGATGACCAGGTTGGGCCGGTAGCGGAGGGCTTCGACGTGCCCTCGCGGGCTGAGCTCGCCGATGCGGTCGATCGTCGAGGTGGAGATCAGGTGCAGGGGCGCGAAGTCGAAGAAGGTGCCCTGCGGCGAGGCCCCGCCGAGCGTGCCTGCCGTGTACGGCACCTCCGCCTCGATGCCCTCGGCCAGCACCCGCTCGGGCACCGACCGCTCCAGCTCGGCCCCCTCCGGCGGCACGTCGATCAGCCGCACCTCGCGGCCGAGCAGCTTCGACAGCTCCTCGTCGCCCGGCGCGCGGGCGCCTTCGACGGTCAGCAGGTCGCGCCAGAGCCGCGGGTTCTTGGCACTGGCGATCTTCCCCGTGGCGACGTCGAGCACCGCCCGGGACCGGTCGCCGGCCAGGCCGCGCTCGGTCACCTCGCTCTCGGCGACCTCCTCGCCCAGCATCGACTTGACCGGGTAGCGGCGCAACGTCTCGACATGCATGATCGAGAGCTTAGGCCCGGCCCCAGAAGCGGCGCAGGTGGGGGACCAGCTCGGCGGCCCGCTCGTCGGGGAAGAACAGCCGCCCGCCCTCGATCTCGACGACCTCCCGCACGCCGGGGATCGTGTCGCGCAGCCAGCGGGCCCAGCTCACGTCGAAGAACACGTCGCCGGTGCCCCACACGACCAGCGTCGGCACGGTGAGCACGGTGAGCCGCGGCTCGATGGCGACCATGTCCGCGGCGTCGATCGAGGCCAGCAGGCGTTCGAAGGCGCGGCCGCCGTCCGGCTTGGCCAGGATCGGGCGCAGGTAGGCGTCCACCAGCTCGGCGGGGTCGTCGATGTGCTCGTAGCCGGCGCCCAGGGCGGTCCCGGCCAGCAGCTCGGGGTGGTCCAGCACGGCGGCCACCAGCCCGGCCAGCTCGCCCCTGACGGCCAGCTCCACGGTGTCCTTGAACGCCTCCGGCGGGGTGTTGGTGTGCACGTCGCAGTTGGTGAGGGTGAGCGAGCGCAGGCGTCCGGGGTGGCGCACCGCGAAGACCTGGGCGACGGCGCCGCCGGTGTCGTTGGCCACGAGGTCCACCTCGTCCAGGCCGAGCCCGGCGCACAGCTCCTCCACGGCCTCGGCCAGCGCGGGGATGGACAGGTCGTCACGCGGCTCGCTGCCGCCGTGCGCGGGCAGGTCCAGGGCCACGCAGCGGCGCTCGTCGCGCAGCTCGGCGATGACGTTGCGCCACAGGTACGAGCTGGTGCCCACGCCGTGCACGAACAGGGTCACCGGGCCCTGGCCCACGTCCACGTAGGTGATGCCGTCCATGCCGACTCCCTCTCGATTACAGACCGACTGTCGGTCTAGGAAATTACCGACCGTTGGTCGGTTTGTCTAGAGTGAGGGCATGAACCTCAAGGCGGAGCGCGGCGCGGCCACCCGCGACAAGGTCCTGGCCATCGCCACGCGGCTGTTCGCCGAGCGGGGCTACGACGACACGTCGATCGAGACCGTGCTCCAGGAGTCGGGGCTGAGCCGCGGAGCCCTCTACCACCACTTCGCGGGCAAGGACGCGCTGTTCGAGGCGGTGCTGGAGGCCACGGAGTCGGCCATCGGCGTCAAGATCGCCAAGGCGGTGCGCGGCATCGCCGACCCGGCGGCGGCGCTCCTGGCCGGCGCGCTGGCCTGGGTCAGGCTGGCGGGCGATCCGGTGATCCGGCGCATCGTGCTCATCGACGCGCCCGCGGTGCTGGGCTGGGAGAGCTGGCGGGCGATGGAGGAGCAGTACTCGTTCGGCATGCTGAAGGCGGCCCTGCAGGCGACCGGCGCGGTGCCCGACGCCTACGTCGACCTGCACGCCCACATGCTGCTGGCCGCCGTCAACGAGAGCGCCCTGCTGGTCGCCAGGGGCGGCGACACGGCGACGGCGGAGGCCGCCGTGGAGGAGTTCCTGCGCCGCGTGCTCAAGCCGTAGCAGGCCCTCAGGGCGCTGCGACACGGCTCGGAAGACGGCGGCGCCCAAGAGGCCGGGCGGCGGGGCGCCGGACACGGCGGCGCCGCCCGGGAGGCCGGGCGGCGGGGCCGGAAACGCGGAGAAAGGTCAGGCGGCGGCGTTGGCCATGCGGCGCAGCCGGGCCAGGGCGTCGCGCTCGATGCGGCGGGCGCGGTCGCGGCCGATGCCGTAACGCTCCCCCACCTCGGTCAGCGTGTGCTCGCGCCCGTCGACCAGCCCGTAGCGCCAGCGCAGCATCTCGCTGGTGTCGCCCTCCAGGCCGGTGAGCCACTGGTCGAGCCGCTCGCGCTCAAGGATGTCGATGGCCTGCTGCTCGGGGTCGGCCCACGTCTCGTCGGCGATCATGTCACCGAGCTCGGTCTCGTCCTCGTCACCCACGCCGAGCTGCAGCGACACCGGGTCGGACGCCCAGCGGCGCAGCTCGCGCACCCGCTCGATCGGCAGTTCGAGGATCTCGGCGAGGTCGCCGTCGGTCGGCTCGGCGTCGAACTCGGCCAGCATGTCGCGGCGCACCCGCATCAGCCGGGTCATCTGCTCGCCGGCGTGCGTCGGCAGCCGGACCGGACGGGCCTGCTCGTGGATGGCCCGTCCGACCGACTGCCTGATCCACCAGGTCGCGTAGGTGGAGAACTTGTACCCCCGGCGGTAGTCGAACTTCTCGACCGCCCGGACCAGGCCCAGGTTCCCCTCCTGGACCAGGTCGATGAGCGGCATCCCCCGGCCCGAGTACTTCCGGGCCACCGCCACCACCAGGCGCAGGTTGGCCTGGATGAACTCGTCCTTCGCACGCTGGCCCGAGACGGCCAGGCGCTCCAGCTCCTCGTCGGCCGCGTCCCCGATGCGCGGCTCGGAGCCTCCGCTGTCAAGAAGCTGCTCGGCGAACAGGCCCGCCTCGATCCGCTTGGCGAGCTCCACCTCTTCCTCCGCCGTGAGCAGCGGGACCCGGCCGATCTCGGCCAGATACGTCCCCAGCAGGTCGCGGTCAGCGACGTGCTGCTCCTGCGTGCGACTCCCCGTAGGCCTTGCCATCCCCTGGCACCTCGTTCCGCAGCTGCGTCCTATACCCGGCCAACGTCCGGCCGGAAGCAAAGATTCCCTAAACAGCTACGCCACAGGGAGGGTCTTAAACGTCCTCCTGAAGGAGGAGACCGGACTGAAACACCTGGTGGACAAGGGGAACACCGGGCCGGTACGCCAGATGGACGTAGGAGGGGGCGTCGAGGACGACGAGGTCCGCGCGGGCTCCCTGACGCAGCCATCCCACGTCCGTGCGGCGCAGCGCGCGGGCCCCGCCGTACGTGGCCGCCCGCACCGCCTCCAGCGGCGTCATCCCCATCTCGCGCACCGCCAGCGCCACGCAGAACGGCATCGAGGAGGTGAACGACGAGCCCGGGTTGCAGTCGGTGGCCAGCGCGACCGTGACGCCCGCGTCGATGAGCCGCCGCGCGTCGGGATAGGGCGAGCGGGTGGAGAACTCGGCCCCCGGCAGCAGCGTCGCCACCGTCCCGCTCGACGCGAGGGCGTCGACGTCGGCCGCCGACAGATGGGTGCAGTGGTCGGCCGAGGCCGCGCCCAGCTCGCAGGCGATGCGCACGCCGGGCCCCTCGGTGAGCTGGTTGGCGTGCACCCGGGGCTGGAGCCCGGCCTTGATCCCGGCGTTCAGGATCTCCCTGGTCTGGTCGCCGTCGAACGCGCCGCGCTCGCAGAAGACGTCGACCCATTTGGCGTACGGGGCGCAGGCGTCGAGCATCTCGCCCGTCACCAGCCGGACGTAGTCGTCGGCGTCGGCACCCTCGGGGACGACGTGCGCGCCCAGGTAGGTGGTCTCGTCGGTGAGGGTGGTGGCGATCTCCAGCGAGCGGCGCTCGTGCTCGGCGGAGAGCCCGTAGCCGCTCTTGATCTCCACCGTGGTGGTGCCCTGGGCGAGCATCTCCGCCACCAGGGCGCGGGCGTGCGTGGCCAGGTCGGCGTCGCTGGCCGCGCGGGTGGCGGCGACGGTCGTCCTGATGCCCCCGCCGGTGTACGGCTGCCCGGACATGCGGGCCTGGAACTCGGCCGTACGGTCGCCGGCGAACACCAGGTGGGCGTGGCTGTCCACGAACCCGGGCAGCACGGCCCGGCCCCCGGCGGCCACGCGCTCGTCGGCGGCGGGCGCCCGGGCGGCGGGGCCGACCCAGGCCACCAGGCCGTCCTCGACGACCAGCGCCGCGTCGGTGATCTCCTCGCGCTCGGGGTCGCCGGTGTAGAGCAGCCCGATCCCGTCGATCAGCGTGGTGGTCATCGCACCTTTCCTATCGCCTCGGAGAGCATGTGCCCGACGTCGCCCAGCTCGTGGCGGCCCTGCGCGACCACCCTGCGGCCGCCGGAGACCACCGAGTGCACGTCGGAGGCCGTCGCCGCGAACACCACGGCCTCCAGCCCGCCGATGCCCGCCGTGCGCACCGAGTCGAGCCGGACCGACACCAGGTCGGCCCACGCACCCGGGATGAGCCGGCCGGCGTCGGCGAAGCCGAGCGAGGTGTGCCCGGCGCCGGTGGCGGCGGTGAGCAGGTCGGCGGCGCTCCAGTGGCCGCGCCGCTCGCTGGTCAGCCGCTCGTCGAGCTCGACCGCGCGGGCCTCCTCGAACAGGTCGATCACGGCGTGGCCGTCGGAGCCGAGCGTGATCGGGGTGCCGCGGTCGGCCGCCGCCCTGGCCGGGCCGACGCCGTCGGCGAGGTCGCGCTCGGTCGTGGGGCACATGCAGATGTACGTGCCGGACTGGCCTAGCAGCTCCACGTCGGAGTCGGTCAGGTGGGTGGCGTGCACCGCGGTCGAGCGCGGGCCCAGCACGCCGCGCTCGTGCAGGATCTGGACCGGTGTGGCGGCGTACGTCTCGGCGCAGGCGGCGTTCTCGGCGCGCTGCTCGGAGACGTGCGCGTGCAGCGGGGCGCCGTGCCGGTGGGAGAACTCGGCCACCACCGGCATCTGGTCGGGCGGCACCGCGCGCACGGAGTGGACGGCGGCCCCGATCTCGACGTCGTGCTGCCCCTCGTAGGCGGCGGCCAGCTCGTCGGCCCTGGCCGCCCAGCCGTCGGCGCTGCCGTCGCTGAAGCGCAGCTGGGTGCCCGACAGCGGCACGCCGATGCCGCCGGACAGGTAGCAGGTGTCGAGCAGCGTGATGCGCAGCCCGGCCTCGCGCGCGGCCTGGACGAGCGCGTGGCTCATCACGTTCCTGTCCTCGTACGGGCGGCCGCCGGGGCCGTGGTGCAGGTAGTGGAACTCGCCCACGCAGGTCACCCCGGCCAGCGCCATCTCGGCGTAGACGGCCCTGGCGAGCTGGAAGTAGGTGTCGGGGTCGAGCTTGCCCGCGACCTCGTACATCTGGTCGCGCCAGGTCCAGAAGTCGCCCTTGCCGCGCTGGGTGGCGCCGCGCAGGGCCCGGTGGAAGGCGTGGGAATGGGCGTTGGCCAGGCCGGGGATGGTCAGGCCCGGCAGCCGCTCGGCCGAGCCGGGCTCACCCCGCCCGATCCGGGCGATCCGGGCGCCCTCGACCTCGATGAGCACGCCGTGGGCGACCCCGTCGGGCAACCAGGCCTGCTCGCACCAGTAGGTCAGCGACACAGATCCTCCAGCACGTCCGCGAGTGCCACCACTCCCGCATGGCAGTCTGCCTGGTCGGCGTGCTCCTCGGGGGAATGGGACACGCCGGTGGGGTTGCGTACGAACAACATCGCGCTCGGGACGCCCGCCGTGGCCAGGATTCCGGCGTCGTGGCCGGCTCCGGTCGGCAGGATCGGCGCGGGCGTGTCGCCGCCGGCCACGCGGGCCAGCCGGTCCCTCAGCGCCGCGCCGAAGGCGACCTCGGGGGTCCACGACTCCTCGCGCACGTCGGCACCGGCCGCCGCGGACAGCTCCTCGACCAGGGCGCGCACCGCGGGCTCCGCCGGGCCTCGGGCGTCCAGCCAAGCCGTGACCAGGCCGGGGACGGCGTTGGCGTTGCCGGGCGAGACGCGGGTCTTGCCGACCGTGGCCACCACGTCGTGCCGCTCGGCGGCCTCGCGGGCGGCCAGCACCAGGCGGGCGAAGGGCAGCATCGGGTCGTCGCGGTCGGCCAGCCGGGTGGTGCCCGCGTGGTCGGCCCTGCCGTGGAAGTCGAACCGCCACCGGCCGTGCGGCCAGATGGCGCTGGCCACGCCCACCGGGCGGCCCTCGTGCACCAGGCCGCGGCCCTGCTCGACGTGGAGCTCGACGAACGTGCCGACGGTGGCCAGGGTCTCGGCGTCGTGGCCGACGTCCGCCGGCTTGCGGCCGGCCCGCGCCATGACGTCGGCCAGCGTGTCGCCCTCGTCGTCGGTGAGGGCGAGCGCGCGCTCGGGTGTGAGCGCGCCGGTGAGCAGCCGCGAGCCCATGCACGGCACGCCGAACCTGGCCCCCTCCTCGTCGGTGAAGCAGGCGACGCCGATCGGCCGGCCCGGCGTTACCTGCCGTTCGCACAGCAGGTCGAGGGCGGCGAAGGCGGACACCACGCCGAGCGGGCCGTCGTAGGCGCCGCCGTGGCGCACGGAGTCGAGGTGGCTGCCGGTGACCACGCCGGGCCGCCGCGACGGGTCGCCCCACCAGGCCCAGAGGTTGCCGTTGCGGTCTTCCCGCAGGTCGAGCCCGCGGCGCGCGGCCTCGCCCGCGAACCACCCGCGTAGCTCCATGTCGGCGGCCGACCAGGCGTCTCTCACGTATCCGCCGGAGCGGGGATCTCGTCCTATGTGCGCGAGTGGTTCAAGCATGGGTCCACTGTAGTGAATGGATCCATTCAGATGTCAGTTGGCCGGGCCCGCGCTCGGTCTGATGGTCAGTTCGGTGAGGTGGGCGTCGGGTCCGGCGTTGATCGTGGCGAGCACGGCCCGCGCGACGCTCTCCGGGGTGAGGTACTTGTCCGGTTCGTACGCGCCGCCCTCCTGGGCGCGTACGCCGCGCTGCATGTCGGTGGCCACCCGGCCCGGGTAGACGGTGGTGACCCGCAGCTCGGGCTCCTCCAGGCGCAGCGCGTCGGCGAAGGCGCGCAGGGCGAACTTGCTGGCCGCGTACGAGGCCCAGTCGGGGTTGGCCCGCTGCCCCGCGCCGGAGTTCACGCACACGACCTGCCCCCGGGCGCGGCGCAGCGCGGGCAGCAGCAGCCGGGTCAGCTCGGCGACCGCGACGACGTTGAGCTCCATGGTCGTGCGCCAGTTGGCGGCGGGCTGGTCGGCGATCCGGCCGAGCAGCGCGATCCCGGCGCTGTGCACGAGCACGTCGAGCCGCTCGACACCGCTGACGTCGGCTTCGGTGAGCCGGGTCAGCTCGACGGGCCAGGGCCGCGCGTCGGGCAGTTCGGCGGCCAGCGCGGCGAGCGCGGACTCGTCCCTGCCGCCGAGGATGACGTGATGCGTGGGGCCCAGCGCCCGTGCCACGGCCTCGCCCACACCACGGGAAGCGCCGGTGACCAGCGCAGTCGGTCGTTCAGTCATGGGGCCGAGTTTATGACCTTGACAGTTATACAAATTTGAGTACAAACTTGAGCACATGTCGGCGTCCACGCGCATCCTGATCCTCGGTTCCCTGCTCGACGGCCCCATGAACGGCTACGGCGTACGCCGCCGGCTGGAGATGATGGGGGCCGACACCTGGGCCAACGTCGCCTTCGGCTCGATCTACCACGGCCTGGGCAAGATGGCCGACGAGGGGCTGCTCGCGGTCGTCGAGGCCGGCAAGGGCGGCAAGGTCGTCTACGAGCTGACCGAGGCCGGCCGCTACGAGTTCCACCGGCTGCTCATGCACAGCTGGTCCGAGGTGAGACCCGTCGTCGACCCCTTCCAGGTCGCGCTGACGTTCATGCACCGGATGAAAAAGCAGGAGATTCTCGACGCTCTGCATGGCAGGATTCGGCAACTGCGACTGAACATCGAGACCATCGACCACGCGTACGGCACCAAGCAGCGCTACGGCGAGCCCCGCCACCTCGACGAGAACCTCCGCCTGACCCAAGCCATGCTCCAGGCCCAGCTCGACTGGGTCGAAGGCGCGATCGGCCGGGTCGAGAAGGACGAACTGCCCTGAGGAGAAAGATGATCATTGAGGCACGTGAGTTACGCAAGACGTTCACCACCAGGAGCCGCAAGGGCTCGCAGACCGTCGAGGCCGTGCGCGGCATAGACCTCGATGTCGAGAAGGGCGAGATCTTCGGCGTGCTCGGCCCCAACGGCGCCGGCAAGACCACGACGATCCGCATGCTGGCCACGCTGATCACGCCCGACTCCGGCACCGCCGTCGTCGCCGGCCACGACCTGCGCACGGAGCCCGAGGGCGTGCGCCGCCGGCTCGGCTACGTCAGCCAGGCGGGCGGCGTGGAGGACACCACGAGCGCCCGCGCCCAGATCATGATGGCCGCGAAGATCCACGGCGTGGCCGACCCGAGGCAGGCCACGGCCGACGTGCTCGACCGCTTCGACCTCGCCGACCTCGCCGACCGGCCCGGCCGCACGCTCTCCGGCGGCCAGAAGCGGCGGGTGGCCATCGCGCTGGGGCTGGTGCACGCCCCGCCGCTGCTCTTCCTCGACGAGCCCACCACCGGCCTCGACCCGCAGAACCGGGCGAACCTCTGGGACCGCATCAGGCAGCTCCGCGAGGCCGGCACGAGCGTGCTGCTCAGCACCCACTACCTCGACGAGGCCGACGCGCTCTGCGACCGGCTGGTGATCGTCGACCACGGGCGCATCGTGGCCGAGGGCACGCCCGGCGAGCTCAAGCGCGAGGTCTCCGGCGACGTCGTCACGCTGCGGCTGGCCGAGCCCGAGCGGGCCGCCGAGGCGCTCAGGCCCCTGGCCCGCGAGGTCCGCCTGGACGAGGACGCCCTGCGCGTCTACGTCGACGACGGCGAGCACACGCTGCCCGCGCTGCTGCGCGTCCTCGAGGAGCAGGGCATCGGCCTGCGCTCGATCGCGCTCGACCGCTCCACCCTCGACGACGTCTTCCTGGCCAAGACCGGCCGGTCCCTGCGCGACACCGGAGCCGCCGCATGATCCGCCACATCGCCCTGTTCACCGGTTACGAGCTGAAGAAGTCCTTCAGCAACCCCGTCTGGCCGCTGTTCGGCATCCTGCAGCCGGTGCTCTACCTGCTGATGTTCGCGCCGCTGCTCAAGGACCTGACGCCGGGCCACAGCACGGTCGACGCCCTGCGCATGTTCACGCCCGCGTCGATGATGATGATCGCCGTGTTCGGCTCGCTGTTCTCCGGGTTCGGCCTGATCGCCGAGCTGCGCAACGGCTCGCTCGAACGGTACGCCGTCAGCCCCGCCTGGCGGCCGGCCATCGTGCTCGGGCGGGTGGCCAAGGACATGGTCGTGCTGGTGTGCCAGGCGGTCCTGGTGCTGGTCGTGGCCGTGGCCATGGGCGTGCGGATCGGCGGCGTCGAGCTGGTGCTGGTGCTGGCGCTCATGGCGGCCACCGGGCTGTTCGCGTCCGGGTTGTCGCAGGGGCTGGCGCTGACCGTGCGCGACGAGAACGGCATGTCGCAGACGCTCAACCTGTTCATGTTGCCGATCATGCTGCTGGCCGGGCTGTTCATCCCGATCTCGTTCGCGCCCGGCTGGATGCGGGCGATCGCGCCGGTCAACCCGCTCTACCACGCGGTCGAGGCCGGGCGGGCGCTGTTCGCCGGGCGGCTCGGCGACTCGTCGATCCCGATCGCGTTCGCGCTGTTCATCGTGCTCGCGGTGCTCACGACGCTGTGGTCGATGCGGTCGCTACGCAGGATCGCCGGGTAGGAACGTGCCGGCCTCGTCGGTCATCCGCTCGTACTCCTCCAGCCTGGCCCTGGTACGCAGCGGCGCGGCGTCGGCCATGGCCTCGACCAGGGCCATGGCCAGGGCCAGGGGGGCCGCGTGGGAGTCGAACACCAGGCGGTCCCCGACCGGGCCGTCGAGCACGACCTCGGCCGGGAAGTCCGGCCTGTCGGTGATGGCGGCGACGCGCAGGCCGAGCTTCCCGGCGTACTCCAGCGCCTGCACGACCTCGGCCGGGTAACGCGGGAGCACCACCGCCACCACCCACTCCGCGCCCGCCCGCCGCGCCGCGTGCAGCCCCTCGACCAGCTCCGAGCCGCCGTGGGTGAGCAGGCGCACGTCGGGGTGGATGCGCCTGGCGTAGTAGGCGAAGGTGGTGGCCAGGCCGCAGGAGACCCGCAGGCCCAGCACCGGCAGCGGCTCGGTGGCGGCGAGCTGCTCGCCCAGCTCCTTGAGCGGGAGGGCGGCCAGCCGCTCGCGGACGACGGCGAGGTTGCGGATCTCGCTGTCGATCGCGTTGCGCAGCAGGCTCTCCTGGGGCGCGACCACGCCGCCGCCGAGCACCAGCGGGCGCAGCGCCTGGCGCAGCTCGGGATAGCCGGCGAAGCCGAGCACCATGGCGAACCTCGTCACCGACGGCTGGCTGACCCCGGCCCGCTCGGCCAGCTCGACGCTGGACAGGAAGATCGCCTCGTCGAGGTGCTCGCCCAGGTAATGGGCGATCCTGCGCTGCACCGGCGACAACCTCCGGCCGTCGAGCAGCACGCCGAGCCCACCGTGATATCCGTCAGCCACGCCACCTCCAACACTTCGCCACCGGCATTCTCATCCCCCGCGCCGCGCGGGGGACGGCGACGGCGGCGTCAGGACTCGCGCATGGGGATGCGCACGCCACGGGCCTCGGCCACCTCGGCGGCCTCCTGGTAACCCGCGTCGACGTGCCGCATCACGCCGGTGCCCGGGTCGTTGGTGAGCACGCGGTTGAGCTTCTCCGCGGCCAGCGCGGTGCCGTCGGCGACCGTGACCTGCCCGGCGTGGATGGACCGCCCGATCCCCACGCCGCCGCCGTGGTGGATGGACACCCAGGCCGCGCCGGAGGCGGTGTTGAGCATGGCGTTGAGCAGCGGCCAGTCGGCGATGGCGTCCGAGCCGTCGGCCATGGCCTCGGTCTCCCGGTACGGCGAGGCCACCGACCCGCTGTCCAGGTGGTCGCGGCCGATCACGATCGGCGCCTGGAGCTCGCCGGAGGCCACCATGTCGTTGAACCGCTCGCCCGCGACGTTGCGCTCGCCGTAGCCGAGCCAGCAGATGCGCGCGGGCAGGCCCTGGAAGTGCACCTTCTCGCCGGCCTGCGCGATCCACCTGGCCAGCGGCTCGTTGTCGGGGAACAGCTCCAGGATCGCGCGGTCGGTCGCGGCGATGTCGGCCGGGTCGCCGCTCAGCGCGGCCCACCGGAACGGCCCCTTGCCCTCGCAGAACAGCGGCCTGATGTACGCCGGCACGAACCCGGGGAAGTCGAAGGCCCGCGTGTACCCCGCCAGCTGGGCCTCCCCGCGGATGGAGTTGCCGTAGTCGAACACCTCGGCCCCGGCGTCCTTGAAGCCGACCATGGCCTCGACGTGCCGGGCCATCGACGTGCGCGCCCGCTCGGTGAAGCCGGCCGGGTCCTTGTCGCGTTCGGCGCCCATGTCCTCGAAGGCGACGCCGACCGGCAGGTACATCAGCGGGTCGTGCGCGGAGGTCTGGTCGGTGACGATGTCGATCTCGGCGCCCGCGGCCAGCAGCTCCGGCAGGGCCTCGGCGGCGTTGGCCACGACGCCGATGGACAGCGGGCGGCGCGCGTCGCGGGCCTCGTAGGCCAGTCGCAGCGCCTCCTCCAGGGAGGCCGCCTGCACGTCGAGGTAGCGGTGCTCGATGCGGCGGGTGACCGAGCGGGGGTCGCAGTCGATGCAGATCGCGACGCCGCCGTTCATGGTGACGGCCAGCGGCTGGGCGCCGCCCATGCCGCCGAGGCCGGCCGTGAGGGTGATCGTGCCGGCCAGCGAGCCGCCGAACCGCTTGGCGGCGACCGCGGCGAACGTCTCGTACGTGCCCTGGAGGATGCCCTGGGTGCCGATGTAGATCCATGAACCGGCGGTCATCTGGCCGTACATGGTGAGGCCGGCCGCCTCCAGGCGGCGGAACTCCTCCCAGTTGGCCCAGTCGGGGACCAGGTTGGAGTTGGCGATGAGCACCCGGGGGGCCCACTCGTGGGTGCGGAAGACGCCCACCGGGCGGCCCGACTGGACCAGCAGCGTCTCGTCGCCCTCCAGCGTGGTCAGGGTCCTGACCATGGCGTCGAAGGAGGGCCAGTCGCGGGCGGCCCGGCCGGAGCCGCCGTAGACGACCAGCTGCTCGGGGTGCTCGGCGACCTCGGGGTCCAGGTTGTTCTGGAGCATGCGGAGCGCCGCCTCCTGCGGCCACCCCTTCGCGGTGATCGTGGTGCCTCGCGGTGCGCGCACGCTGCGGCTCATGGTGACCCTCCTGAATGAACACATTCACCTTTGTCACCCGAAGACTACGGTGGACCGCGTCCAGCGGTCCACCGCAGGCAGCAGGCAAAGCCTGCGCCTACGGTCCCCAAAGCGTTAAGCGGCCCGCTGTCTTTGGTCAGCTCGTGAGGAACTGGGTGGCGGCCAGTTCGCGGTAGAGGTCGTCGCCCGCGACGAGTTCGGCGTGGGTGCCGACCGCCCGTACGCCGCCCGCCTCCATCACCACGATGCGGTCGGCGTTCGTCACGGTGGACAGCCGGTGGGCGATGACCAGCACGGTCGTCTCGGCCGCCACCTCGGCGATGACCTCGCGCAGCCGCAGCTCGTTGACCGCGTCGAGCTGGGACGTGGCCTCGTCGAGCAGCAGCAGCCTGGGCCTGCGCAGCAGCGCCCTGGCGATGGCGACCCGCTGCCGCTCGCCGCCGGACAGCAGCACGCCGCGGTGCCCCACGGCCGTGTCGAGCCCTTCGGGCAGCCGGGCGACCAGGTCGTCGAGCCGGGTGCGGGTGACGGCGCGGCGCAGCTCGTCCTCGGTGGCGTCCTGGGCGGCGAAGAGCAGGTTCTCGCGCAGCGTGCCGGCCAGGACGGGGGCGTCCTGCTCGACGTAGCCGAGCGCGGCCCGCAGCTCGCCGAGCGGCCAGTCGCGGATGTCCCGGCCGCCGATGGAGATCAGGCCGTCCTGGTGCTCGTAGAAGCGTTCGAGCAGGGCGAACACCGTGGACTTGCCCGCGCCCGACGGCCCGACGAGCGCCGTGAGCCCGCCCGCGGGCACCTCGAAGGTGACGCCGTCGTGCACGGCGGGACGGTCGTCGCCGTACCGGAAGACGACGTTCTCGAACCGCAGGCCCACCGGCGTGCTCGCGGCCGGGACGGCGGCGCTGACCGGCTCGCCGGGCAGGTCCTCGATCTCCTTGATGCGCCGCATGGCGGCCAGCCCGTTCTGGAGCTGGACGGCGCCCTGCACGAGCTGCCCGATCGGCGGCACCAGGTAGAACAGGTAGAGCAGGAACGCGATCAGGGACGAGACCTCCAGCACGCCCGACGCCACCCGCGACCCGCCGACGGCCAGCACGCACAGGAAGGCGATCTGCACGGCCATCCAGGTCGCCACGCCGGCCAGCGACGTCCAGCCGGCCACCTGCAGCCCGCGGTCGCGGGCGCGCTCGGCCGCCTCCCCGACGACCGCGATCTCCCGCTCCTCCGCGCCGCTGGCCTTGACCGTCCGGTACGCCTGCAGCGCCCGGTCCAGCACCGCCCCCATCTCGCCGACGGCCTCCTGGGCCTGCGTCTGGGCCCGCTGGATGCGCGGCATGATGAGCGCGACCAGGCCGCCGATCACCACCACCACGAGCAGCGTGACCAGCAGCAGCACGCCGTCCATGGTGGCCATCATGACGATCGCGCCGACCAGCATGAACACCGCGCTGACCGACTCCACGATCCCGTTGGTCAGCACCGCGCGCAGCAGCGTCGTGTCACTCGTCACCCGCGACATCAGGTCGCCGGGCTTGAGCCGGTCGACGTCGGCGACCCTGAGCCGGAGCATCCGGTCGACGAGCCTGCGCCGGGCGCCGAGCACGACGCCCTCGCCGGTGCGTTCCATCAGGTAGTTGCCCCCGGCCGAGACGACGGCTCCGACGAGCACCGCCACGGTCAGTCCTAACAGCGGCGCGGCCAGCGACTGGTCCTCGCCGAAGGCGTCCACGACGTACTTGGCCAGCAGGGGCATCGCCAGCCCCGCCACCGAGCCGATCAACCCGAGCAGACCACCCGCGATCAGGACTTTCCGGTGCGGCTTGATGTAAGCCAGCAGCTCTTTGAGCACCCCGACTCCTCTCACGACATTTCTCGAAATTTCCCAACGAACGGCGCAGCGCGATCCGCACCGCCACGCCAGGGTCAACTTAGATTGACGACCAAAGTATGTCAACTTTCGTTGACGTCTCCTCCTCGAGAAGGAGGAGCTAGGCGATCACCACCCCCTGGCACCGGGATCGGCGGCAGCCCTATAGTCATGTCCATGACTAGTCATGTTCTTGAGCGTCGCTGATGGCGTTACGGCATGCCGTGCTGGCGGCGCTGCTCGACGGCGAGTACAGCGGCTACCAGCTCACCAAGATCTTCGACGCGGGCGTCTCCAACTTCTGGTACGCCGCCCCCCAGCAGCTCTACGCCGAGCTGACCAGGCTGGAGGCCGACGGCCTGGTCACCGGCCGGGAGGTGGTCCAGCGCGGCCGTCCGAACAAGCGCCTGTTCTCGGTCACCCCGGCCGGCCTGGACGAGCTGGCCGCCTTCGCCGCCGCCCCGGCCAAACCGCTGCTGCTCCGCGACGACCTGGCCGTCAAGGTCCACGCCGCCGACCGGCTCGACCCGGCGACGCTGATCGCCCAGCTCCTCGACCGCGCCGGGGAGGCCGCCGCCAAGCTGGCGTTCTTCGAGAAGACCCTGCTGCGCCTGCGCGGCGACCGCGACGAGGAGTCGTTCCTGCGCGAGGGCGAGCGGGTCGGCCCCTACCTGTCCTGCCTGGCGGGCTGCCGCCTGGAGCGGGAGATGCGCGACTGGTGCCTGAGCACCGCCCGGACGCTCGGCGAGCGCGCCGCCCGCACCCCCGAGGAGAACCCGTGACCTACACCCGTTACGTCGCGCTCGGCGACAGCCAGACCGAGGGCCTCGGCGACGGCGACGACGTCCTCGGCCACCGCGGCTGGGCCGACCGGCTCGCCGAGCACCTGGCCCGCGGCAATCCCGGCCTGCTCTACGCCAACCTCGCCGTGCGCGGCCGGGTGGCCGCCGAGATCCGCGCCGAGCAGCTTCCCGCCGCGCTGGAGCTCCGGCCCGACCTGGCCACGGTGATGGCGGGCATGAACGACGTCATCCGTCCCGGTTTCGACGCCGCCGCCGTCGCGGCCGACCTGGAGCACATGTTCGCGGCGCTGACCGGGGCCGGCGCACGGGTGGTGACGGTGACGTTCCCCGACATCGGCCGGATCGCGCCGCTGGCCAGGCCGCTGCTGCCGCGGGTGCTCGACCTCAACGCCCGCGTCCGCGAGGCCGCCGCCCGGCACGGCGTGACGCTGGTGGACACCTTCCCCGACACGGCGGTGACCGACGCGCGGCTGTGGAGCCCCGACCGGCTGCACGCCAGCCCGGCGGGGCACGCCAGGTTCGCCGCGTCGGTGGCGTACGCGCTGGAGCTGCCCGGCAGCGACGACAGCTGGAACCTGCCGCTGCCCGTGCTGCCGCCGCCCGGCCGCCTGCGCACGGCGGCGGCCGAGGCCCGCTGGCTCGGCTCGTTCGCCGGGCCGTGGATCGCCCGGCGCCTGCGAGGCCGCTCGTCGGGCGACGGCCGGGCGTGCAAGCGCCCGGCGCTCGCGCCGGTGCTACCGCACCTGCCGGATCAGTCGACCTCGGGCAGGTCGGGGTCGTCGTAGTCGGCGTCGCCGTCGTCGGCCCTGCGCAGCTTGATGTCCTCGGCCCACTCCCGGGCGAAGGCGCGGATGTCGGCGATGTGCCGCTCGTCCAGGCCGTGGGCCTCGAAGCGTTCGTCGCTCATCAGCTCGACGAACTCCAGCCGCATGAGCAGCTCCTGCGGCGAGAAGTCGTCGAGGTGGACGGCGGCGAGACGTTCGAGGTCGCGGAAGGAGAACACGTGCGCCGCCGAGGCCGCGTCGGCGACGTCGGCGGGCAGCCCCCGCTCGTGCAGGTCGCGCACCCGCAGCCCGATCACGTCCGCCGGGGCCGCCACCGGCACGCCGTCGCACACGACCGGGGGCTCGCGCAGCGCCTCGCGGGTGAGGACGATCTCGGCGTCGCGCCCGCCGGCCGGGTCCGTGACGGCCAGGCGGGCCGCCCACGCGGTGCTCTCGGCGACCTCGGCGACCAGCCCGCCGGCGCGCAACGCGGCCACGACGTCGCCGGCCGCGGACGGCAGCGGCCGTTCGGCGGCGGTCACCAGGTCGAGGCCCTCGACCAGGCGGTCGGTGAAGCCGTGGGCCCGCAGGGCGTGGCCGCCCGCCAGCAGCAGCCCGTGCCGCTCGCCGGCCGGCGACAGGGCCCGCAGCAGGCGCTCGGGGAACGGCGGTAAGCGCATCAGAGCGCGACGGGGGACGCGAGCGGTGTCATGGGTCAAGTATGCCGACGGCCGCGCCGGCTGGAGGGCAGGTCGTGCCGCCCCGACAGGAACTCCTGGAACGCGATCTTGGCCCTGATGACCGGACGCCGCCAGCGTTCCTCACGGTGGACGGCGGTGGCCAGCTTGCGGGGCGAGCGTCCGCCGCGGAAGAACCAGCGGGCCCACGGCGAGCCGGGACGGGCCAGGCGCACGGCGCCCACCACGAGCAGTAAAGGCAGGAACAGCCCCGCCATCCCGGTCCAGATCTTGCCCTTGAGCAGCGTGATCACCGCCAGCGCGAGGTTGGCCACGATCAGCGCCGCCGGGTTGACCGGCGTGCCGTAGTCCCAGGTCAGGGGGCGCAGGCCGATGAGCAGCAGGCCGGTCACGGCGACGGCGATGAAGACCGCGTCGACCGAGGTGCGCCCCTCCTCCTCCCAGTAGACGTCGTGCAGGTGCAGGATCAGCGCGAACTCGTCCAGCACGAGCGCGGAGCCGACGCCGAACACGCAGGCGGCGACCACCTGACCGACCTGCCCGACCTGCCCGGCGCCGTTGACGATGAGCCCGGTCACGCCTCCGATGAGCATGAGCACGACGCCGAACACGACGTGGTGGATGTGCATCTCGCCCACGTTGACGTTGCGGAACCAGCCGACCTTGGCCCTGATCAGGCGGACGTTGATGCGGGTGGCGATGAACGCCACGATGAGCGTGACGAAGTAACAGAACAGCGGCAGCCGTCCCGTGGTGACGATGTTGCTCTGGAACCAGTTCCCCATGACCTTAGAAGTCGATGGTACGAGCCGGAACAGCCTTGTATGTCCGCTGCGGGAGGGCTCATGAGGCGGCTCTCGCCTGGAGGGCCCGTTCGTAGCCCTCGATGACGAGCTGCCGCCTGATGGTGTCGCGTACCTGGTCGAAGGGGGGCGCGCCGGGGGCCGCGGTGCGGGCGTACCGGTCGCGCAGGCGGCGTTCGGACAGGTCGAGGGTGGCCGCGTGCAGCTTGCCGAGCGCGGAGTCCAGCTCGGCGGCCCGCACCTGCGCGTAGGTGTACTGGTCGTAGGAGGGCACGCCCGGGATCGGGCGGCCGGAGCGCGCGGCCTGCGCGCGGCGGGCGTTCTCGGCGGCCAGCTCGCGCTGGAAGCCCTGCTCGCTGACGTCGGCGAGCAGGCCCGCCTCGCGGGCCCAGATCCGCCGCGCCTTGTCCAGCACGGCGGCCCGCACCGCCCGCTCCCTGAGCCGCCGCGCCGGGGTGACGCCGTCGCGGGGACGGTCCCAGAAGCCAGGACCGAGCCCCTGGGCGGCGAACTCGGAGATCACCTCGGCGCGCACGGTCTCGGCCGCCCGCAGCACCTCGGCCCCGCTCACCGGCTCCCCCTCGAACGTGACGACCGTGTCCCCGGGACGCATCCCGAGCACCTCCGCCACACCCGCGGACGCCGCCCGCGCGGGAACTTCGCCCCCGGCCTGTCTCCCCGACACCGCGATGCCGACGACGAGCACCCCGGCCAGGGCGAGAGCCGCCCACAGGACCCGCCCGCGCGCCGGGAACCCCGGACGCGGGCCGGACGCCCGGCGCGACCGGCCGGTGGCCTGGGTGCTCGTCACGGCGTCAGCTCGCGATCTTCATGTCGAAGACGTGGAGCCCCGCGTTCGCCAGCGGGCTGCCCGCCGGGAAGGTCACCGTGGCGACCGTCCTGGACGCGTCGAGCGGCACCGCGTAGCCGAACACCGACACGCCCGACTCGCGCGTCTGCCCGGTGGCCGGGTTCTTGTAGCTGGTCTGCGTCATGTTGTGGTAGTCGGCGCGGGCCACGAGCACGCCACCGGCGGGCGCGGTCGCGTCCCACTGGTCGCCGAACCTGACAGTCTTGTCCTCGGTCGTCCCGTCGGTGTAGGTGACCTTGAACACGCCCTCGCGGGCCTTCAGGCCACCGGCTCCGAGCAGGACCAGCCTGGCGCCCTGCCCCGGCAGCGCGACCGTCTGCCCGGCGGCCTTGACGTTGTCGGTCATGCCGTACGGGCGCGGGTGCCAGACGAAGTCGGCGCCGAGCACGTTCACGGTCCGGCCCGGCGTCAGGCCGGCCTTCTCCAGCGCCTGGCCGGAGTAGCTGCGGCCGCTGGTGGAGAAGCCGCCGGCGTTGGGGTTGAGGTCGGAGCTGACCGCGACGTTGTTGTAGGCCTCCTCGACCGAGGCGGACACGACCGGCGCGGCGGCGGGCCCGTTGTAGGCCCCGCGCGAGACCGTGCCGGCGACCTGGTTGCCGAAGTAGTCGCGGTCGCCGAGACCGTCCACGACCGCGCCGGACGCGAGCGCGGGCGAGCCTTCGAGCAGCTTGTAGCCGTTCACGTCGGCGGCTCCGTCGGCGGTGCCGGGGGCGGCGAGCCCGGGGTCGGCCGTCACCGCGCGGGCGTCGGCCGCCGGCACGGCCACGCCGCCGTGGTAGACGTTGGAGTCGTAGCCGATGCCGGGGGCCGCGGGCAGCGTCCCGGACGGCGCGTAGAAGATGTTGTTGACGATCTTCGAGTTCCCGGTCGGCACGGCCACGTCGAGCTTCTGCGACGGGCAGAAGAACGTGTTGTTGTACAGCCACAGCGGGCTCGTGTTGTCGCCGGAGGCGTTGCCCGCGATGCGGCAGTCGTCCTGGGCGATGTTGAACCGCAGAATGGCGGTGGCCTTGTAGTTGGGGAACTCGGTGCAGCTCTGGCAGCCGAGGTAGAAGCCGCCGGCGTTGTCGTGCGAGTAGTTGTACTGGTAGACGCACGAGCCCTTGATGCCGCCGTCGCAGTCCCAGGCGGTGGAGTCGAAGATGGTGGGCCGCTGCCGGGTCACCTCGTTGAACTGAAATACCGGGTCAACAGAGTTGATCGGCCACATTCCCGCGAAATTTCCGTCTACGTACGGGTATTTCCCGGCGCCGCCTTCGTCGAACAGGTTCTGCTCCACCAGCGGCCGGTCCGAGGCGTGCACCACGATGCCGTCGCCGCCGACCGCCCGGATGGTGTTGCGGGCGATGAGCACGTTCCGGTGGTAGTCGGTGCCCTTACGGCTGATCTTGATGCCGCCGCCGCCCGTGTCGTGCACGTAGTTGCCGGTGATCGTGATGCCGTCGAGGTAGCCGACCTTGCCCTCGGGCAGCGCCTGGATGCTGATGCCCGCCGAGTAGGCGAACCAGGAGCTGTTCGCCCCGGTCTTGTTGCCCCAGCCGGCGACGTCGGAGATCTCCAGGTCCCGCAGGACCAGCCCGGCCTTCGGCTCGGGGGTGGTGGAGTTGTACTGCACGCCGGTCCGCTTGGCCGTGGTGGCCGCCGGGTTGGTGACGTGCAGCTTCTCCAGCGTCACGTAGCTGTTGTCCACCAGGTGGACGGCCCACTCGCCGCCGTCGCCCTGGATGATCGGCTTGGGGCCCTCGCCGTAGGAGGTGAAGACGACGGGGTGGGCGGCCGTGCCGGAGCCGACGGGTTCGAGCCGGCCGGCGCAGACGGTCCCCGCCCTGAACTTGATCGTGTCCTTCTCGCGGAAGGTGATGGCGTTGACGTCCGCCAGACTGTTCAGCGGCCCGGCGGCGTTGCGCCCCGAGCCGCCGTCCGGCGCCTGGCAGTCGACGAAGAAGTTCCGGGCGGCGGCCGCTTCCGCGGGGGTGGCGACCAGTCCGGCCGCCACGACCAGGGCCGCGACTAACTGAAGGCGCATGTTTCCTCTCCGGGGGTGTTTCAGGCGAACTCTGAGCAGTTCAGAGCGGTTCAGAGGGCTTCAGAGGGGGCTTCAGGCGGACCGGGACAGCGTGCCGGGCTCGACGCCGTGCTCGAAGGGCAGGCCCTGGGCGTGCCGGGCCAGCTCGTCGAGCGCGAGGTCGGCCATCCTGGCCAGCTCGCCGCCCAGCGAGCCGGCGACGTGCGGCGTGACGAGCACGTTCGGCAGGTCGTAGAGGGGCGACTCGGCGGGCAGGAACTCCGGCTCGGTGTGGTCGAGCACCGCGTACAGCCGTCCGGAGGTCAGCTCGGCGACGAGCGCGTCCTGGTCGACCAGGGCGGCCCTGGCCGTGTTGATCAGCGTGGCGCCGTCGCGCATGGCGGCCAGCCGGCCGGCGTCGATCAGGTGGCGGGTCTCGGGCAGGTCGGGCGCGTGCAGGCTGACCACGTCGGAGCGGGCGACCAGCTCGTCCAGCCCGACCCGGCGCGCCCCCAGGTCCTCCGTCAGGTACGGATCGCTGACCAGCACCTCGAAGTCGAACGGCCGCAGCAGCTCGATCACCCGCCGCCCGATCCTGGAGGCCCCGACGACGCCGACCACCCGCCGGTAGTTGCCGAAGCCGGGGAAGCGGGCGTCCCAGTCGTCGTTGGCCCGCCGCGCCCGGTAGGCGCGGGCGATGTCGATCACCCGCTTGTTGGCGAACAGGATCGCCGCGAGCGTGAACTCGGCCACCGGCTCGGCGTTGGCCGAGGCGGCCGAGGAGACCACGATGCCGCGCTCCCAGCAGGCGTCGGTGACGTGGTGCTTGACCGAGCCGGCCGCGTGCACGATCGCCCGCAGCCGGGGCGCGCGGGCCAGCACCTCGGCGGTCACCGGCGGGCACCCCCACGAGGTGAGCAGCACCTCGGCCTGCGACAGGTCGGCGTCGTCGAACGCGGCGACCTCCGCCCGGACGTCGGCCACCCGGGCCAGCCTGGCCCGCACCTCGCCGGTGAGCAGGCGCCCGGCGACCTCGGCGGCCATGGCGACGACCGTCACCGGCTTGTTCATGTTCTCCCCCGAGAGCTCGTTCACTTGACGCTGCCCGCCGTCATCCCGGCCTTCCAGAACCGCTGCAGGGACACGAACACCAGCAGCAGGGGCACCACGGACAGCAGCGACCCGGTGATCACGAGGCTGTGGAACTCGGGGAAGGCGTTGCCCTGCTTCTCCCAGCCGTACAGGCCGAGGCTGAGCGGGTAGAGCCGCTGGTCGCTCAGCATGACCAGGGGCAGGAAGAAGTTGTTCCAGATCGCGGTGAACTGGAACAGGAAGATCGTCACGTACGCCGGCAGCAGCATGGGCAGCGCCACGGACACGAACGTGCGCAGCTCGCCGGCCCCGTCGGACCTGGCCGCCTCCAGCACCTCGCCGGGCACGTACCCGGAGGACAGCACCCGCGCCAGGTAGACGCCGAACGGATGCACCAGCACCGGCACGAACACCGACCAGAACGTGTTCACCACGCCGATCTTGGAGGCCAGCAGGTAGAGCGGCACGGCGGTGGCGGTGGTCGGCACCAGCACGCCGAGCAGCACCAGCCCGAACATCTTCTCCTTGGCGAACCAGGAGTACTTGTCGAAGGCGTAGCCGCACATCACGGTGACGAACGAGCTGACCGCCGCGCCGACGCCGGCGTACAGGACGCTGTTGATGTACCAGCGGAAGAAGACGCCGTCGCCCTCCTGCGCGACCGCCCTGATGTTCTCGAACAGGTTGAAGCCGGCGAAGGAGAAGCCGGGCGTCGAGTACAGGTCGGACAGCGACTTGGTGGAGGCGAACAGCAGCCACGTCAGCGGCAGCAGCGTGTAGAGCGCGGAGATGATCAGCAGCACGTTGACCGTGGCGCGGGACATCCACTTCACCGGCGGTTCCCCCACTTCGTGACGGCGTAGGACAGCACGGCGGCGAGCAGCGCGAGCAGGATGGAGGCCGCGCCGGCCTGGCCGTAGTCGTTGTTGCCGAACGCCTCGTTGTAGGCGTACATGTTGGGCGTCCAGGTGCTGACGACGCCGTCGCTGACGTTGTCCAGCACCATCGGCTCGGTGAACAGCTGCAGCGAGCCGATGATCGTGAACAGCACGGTGGTGACCACGGCACCGCGGATCAGCGGCACCTTGACCTGGAGGGCGACGCGCAGCGGGCCCGCGCCGTCCATCCTGGCCGCCTCGACGACCTCGGCCGGGATGGCCTGCAGCGCCGCGAAGTAGATGATCATGTTGTAGCCCACCCACTCCCACAGCGCGATGTTGACCACCGAGCCGAGCACGTGGTCACCGCCGAGGAAGTCGACGTCGCCGAGCAGGTCCACGATGGGGCTGATGCCGGGCAGGTACAGGTAGAGCCAGATCAGCCCGGCGATCACGCCCGGCACGATGTGCGGCATGAACAGCGCGAGCTGGAAGAACTTGCCCAGCCTGGCCAGCCCGGAGTCCAGCAGCAGCGCCAGCGTGAGCGCGCCGCCGATCATCAGCGGGATGTACAGCACGCAGTAGCCGAGGATGACCAGGAAGCCGTCGGTGAAGGCGGAGTCCTTCAACGTGTCCAGGTAGTTGCCGAGCCCGACGAACACGGTCTCCGCGCCGCCGAAGCCGAGCCCCGACGACTTCTCGCTGAACAGGCTGAGGTAGACCGCGTAGGCCAGCGGGGCCACGATCACGGCCGCGAACAGCGCGAAGAACGGCCCGACGAACAGCAGGATCGCCCCCCGCCGCCGCCACCCCTCGCCGCCGCGACCGCTTCCTACTGGAGGAGTCACAAGCTGCCTTTCGGTGGGTCGCGGCGGAGCCTGCGCTCCGCCGCGCGCGTCGTGCTACTGCTGGGCGACGTTGAGGCCGCGGCTCTTGATCTCGCCGACGGTGGCCGTCTGGGCGGCGTCCAGGACGCCGGGGATGGTGGTGCCGCCGCTGGAGACCTTGCCGAGGGCGTCCTTGAAGGTGGTCAGCGTCTGGACCATGCTCGGGCCCCACGTCCAGCCGGGCTGGATCGTCTTGTACGACTCCGCGAACAGCGCGTAGATGTCCTGGCCGCCGTAGAAGGAGGCGTCGAAGCTCTTGGCCGCGACCGGCACGAGGTCGGCGATGGCCGGGAAGCCGCTGGAGGTGCCCGAGGACAGGCGGGCGGTCCACGCCTCCTCCGAGCCGGTCAGCCACTTGACGACCTCGACGGCGGCCTTGGCGTTCTTCGACCCCTTGCTCACGCCGAACGTGGTGCCGCCGAGCATGCCGCTGGCCGGGGTGCCCCAGTTCGGGATCGGCGCGATGGCCCACTTGCCGGACTGGCCGGCGTGGTTGCCCTTCATGACGCCCGCGCCCCAGTTGGCGCCGACGTAGCCCCAGAGGGTGTCGTTCTCGAAGGCGGCGTTCCACTCCTGGCTGAAGGACGGCTGGACCTTCAGCAGGTCGTCCTTGATCAGGCCCTGCCAGTACTCGGCGACCTTCTTGCTGGGCTCGTCGTTGATCGTCACCTTCCAGGCGTCGCCCTCGGTGCCGAACCACTTGCCGCCCGCCTGCCACGACAGCGCGGCCAGCACGCTCGGGTCGTCGGGGAAGAAGGTGGCGATGCGGGACTTGCCGTCCGCCTTCTTGACCTTCTCGGCCGCGGCGCGGAAGTCGTCCCAGGTCTTGGGGACCTCGATCTTGTTCTTCTCGAACAGGTCCTTGCGGTAGAAGAACACCTGCGGCGCGGCGTCCATGGGCAGCGCCCACGCCTTGCCGCCCAGCTCGACCAGGCTGAAGACCTCGGCCGGGTACTTGGACTTGACGTCGGCCACGTCGGCCGAGATGTCCTGGAGGGCGCCCTGGTTCACGAAGTCGGGCAGCTGCGGGTACTCCACGGACATGACGTCGGGGGCGTTGCCGGCCTTGACGGCGTTGGAGAACTTGGCGTAGCCGCCCGCGTTGCCCGAGGGGATCTCCTCGTACTTGATCTGGACGTCCTTGTGTGACTTGTTGAAGGCGTCCACGACCTGCTGGGTGCCCTTCGCCCAGCCCCAGAAGGTGACCTCGGCGGGCTTGCCCGCCTCGCCCGCGGGCTGCGCCGGCTCCGTGCTGCCGCACGCGGCGGCGAGCAGGCTCATACCGGCCAGCAGTCCGGCAATGCCGGCGCTCTTGCGTCCCATCGATGGCTCCTCATCGCTTTCGATCGATAAGGCATCATTCGCTCATACTCGATCGGTTGTCTAGAGAGAGGCCACAAATCGATCAATAACGAAATGGATGCGTAACGTCACGGACGCGGCGCGACCGTGGATTCCCGGACCCTCAGCTCGGGCAGCAGCGCCACGTGCTGGGCAGGGCGCCGCGGGCCCTCCTGGATCCGGCTCACCAGCAGGTCGACGGCACAGCGGCCGACCGCGGCCTTGGGGGGCGCGACGGCCGTGAGCGGGGGGTCGCTGAGCGCCGCCACCTCGTCATCGTAGGCGACCAGCGACACCTCTTCGGGAATGCGCACCCCTGCCGTGCGCAGGTGCTGGACCAGCAGCAACGTGTCCTCGTCGTTGTGCACCAGCATGGCCGTGACGCCGCCCCTGATCGCCGCGACCACGTCGGCCACCTGCTCGCGCGAGGGCCCCTCCTGCGCGACGTCGAGGTGCACGGGCTCGGCCAGCCCCAGGTCACGGACGGCGGCGAGGAACCCGTGCCGCACCCGGGGGGCCGTCGGGCTGTCCCGCGAGACCATGGCCAGGCGCCGGTGCCCGAGCTCGGCCAGGTGCCGCGCGCCGAGGAAGGCCCCGTGGGCGTGGTGGGAGGCCGCCGCGTCCAGCAGCGAGGCGGGCCCGCCCAGCTCGGCCCGCCGCTCGACGAGCACCGCCGGCACGCCCAGCTCGGCCAGCCAGCCCTCGTGCGAGGCGTCCGGCTGCCTGCTCGGGGTGAGCAGCAGGCCCTCGATGCCGCCCTCCACGAGCTGCCTGACCTGGGTGCGGTCCTCCTCGTCGTCGTAGCGCGAGACGCCGAGGACGAGCCGCGCGCCCAGCCGTTCCGCCTGCTCGCGGGCGCCCCTGATGACGGCCGGGTAGTAGTAGGTGGCCGAGGGCACCAGCATGCCGAGGGTCAGGGAGCGCTCCCTGGTGGCGGCGGGCGCGGACTCGGGCCGGGTGATGCCGCCGTGCACACGGTTGACCAGGCCCTGGCCGGCCAGGTGCTCGACGTCCCTGCGCAGGGTGACCATCGAGACGTTGAGCCGGTCGACCAGCTCGGCCAGGCGTACGGAACCGCGCTCGCGCACCTCGCGCAGGATCAGTTCATGACGTTGTTCGGCGAACACCGCGACTCCTTCTGACTCGACCCTACGATCCTAGCGGGAAGTGCTTTCGTTTTTGAACGGATGCTTTCGTTCGATCAGGATGCTAAGGTCCCGGCCGAGACCGGATGTCCCTTGGAGTGCCGCATGTTCCCGCTTCCGCCGGAGGATCGAACGCTCAGCCCGTACACCGGCTGGACCCGCGCCCACTGGGCGGCGGTGGCCGACGGGCTGCTGGCCGCGGTGGAACCGTACCGCTCCGCGGACGGCGCCGTGATCACGTTGCCGGGACGCGAGAGCTGGTCGCGCTGCGACGGCCTGGAGGGGTACGCGCGCACCTTCCTGCTGGCCGCCTTCCGGGTGGCCGGCGGCGGCCCCGAGGAGCTGCTGGCCCCGTACGCGCGCGGCCTGGAGTCCGGCCCCGGCGTCTGGCAGCCGATCGAGGACCGCACCCAGCCCATGGTCGAGGCGGCCTCGATCGCCCTGTCCCTCTGGCTGACCCGCGAGCGCCTGTGGGACCGCCTGTCCCCCGCCACCCGCGACCGCGTCGCCGCCTACCTGGCCGGGGCCCTGCGGCACGAGCCGGTGGACAACAACTGGTGGCTGTTCCCCGCCATGGTGGGCGGCTTCCTGTCGGCCGTCGGCCTGCACGCCGAGGAGGCCGCCGCGGCGGTGGAGCGCGGCCTGGCCCGCATCGAGCCCTGGTACGCCGGCGACGGCTGGTACGCCGACGGCGACAACCGCTCCTTCGACCACTACAACGGCTGGGCCATGCACCTCTACCCGGCCCTGCTGGCCCACCTGTCGGGCCAGGGCTCCCCCGGGCCCCGCCTGCGCCGCTTCCTGGAGAGCTACGCCCTCACCTTCGACCAGGACGGCCGCATGCTCTACCAGGGCCGCTCCCTCACCTACCGCTTCGCCTCGGCGACCTCGCTCTTCGCCGGCGCCCTGCTGGACGCCACCCCGCTCTCCCCCGGCCAGACCCGCCGCATCGCCTCCGGCGTCCTGCGCCGGTTCCTCGACGAGGGCGCGCTCTCCCCCGAGGGGCTGCTCACGCTCGGCTGGCACGGCCCGCACGAGCCGTCGCTGCAGTCCTACTCCGGCTCGGCGTCGCCGTACTGGGCGTCGAAGGCGTTCCTCGGGCTGCTGCTGCCGGCCGGCCACCCGGTGTGGACGGCGCCCGAGGAGCCCGGCCCCACCGGCCTGGCCGCGCTGCCCGGTCCAGGACTGGTCGTCCAGCACACCGGCGACGTCGCCCGCCTGCTCAACCACGGCAGCCAGCACCACCCCGGCGACCCCCTGTACGACCGCTACGCCTACTCCACCCGCACCGCGCCGACCACGGGCGTCCCCGACAACCACTTCGGCGTGGTCGGCCCGGACGGCACGGTCGCCGGGCGCGGCACGATCACGCCCCGGGGTGCGGGCTCGGCGGGCGACCTGGCGTGGGCCGCGTCGGCGGGCGCCGGCGTGGAGAGCCTGAGCGTGGTCAGGGGGGCCGTCGAGGTGCGCGTCCATCGGGTCGCGCCGGGCTCGGCGGTCCGGCAGAGCGGCTGGGCGCTCGTCACGGCCGCCGCCCCGGCCGACCGGGCCTACCCGACCGACCTGGCCGACCTGGCCGACCCGGTCGGCGGGCCCGGCGCCCGGGTCCGGGACGGCGACGGGCTGGTCTCCGAGCTGGTCGCGGTGCGCGGCTACAGCCGGGCCCACGTCGCCGACGACCCCGAGGGCAGCGCCTTCGGAGCCCCGGCGGCCGTGCCCGTGCTGGAGGGGGTCGCGGCGGACGGCTGGGCGGTCAGCGCCGCCGTCCTGAGCAGCGCCCCGGCCGGCGCGGCGTCGGCGGCGGGTGACGACATCACGCCGAGCGTGCCGACGGCGGCGGTGACGGCAGACGAGATCACGCTGACCTGGCCCGACGGCACCCGCCACACCTTCCAGGTCCGCGCCCCGGCCGCCTGACATCCCCGCCCACGTTCAGGCCAGGAAGGCGCGCAGGAGGGCTGCCGTGCCCTCCAGGTGCTCGGCCATGGCCCGGCGTGCCGCGTCCGGGTCGCCGGCCAGGATGGCGTCCACGATGGCCCGGTGCTGGGCGGCCGCGTGCTCGATGTTCACCTGGAGCATCGGGATCGCGTTCAGCAGGTCGCTCACCCGGGAGCGGGCGTCGGCGCACGTCGCCGCGAGCAGCGTCGAGCCGGTCAGCTCGGCGATCGACAGGTGGAAGGCCGTGTCCAGGCGCCGGTAGTCCTCCAGGGGCGCCGCGTCCAGCTCGGCGAGCCGGCGCAGCAGCACCTCCCGCTGGGCCGGGGCCGGCCCGGCCGCGGCCAGCACCTGCGCCGCCCCGCACTCGACCGCCAGCCGGAACGTCAGCGCGTCCGACAGCTCGGCCACGCCCATGTCGGCCACCGCCTGCCGCAGGTCGCCCGCGTCGGGCCGCGGCGGGACATAGGTGACGAACGCGCCGCCGTACCGGCCGCGCCGCACGTCGAGGTAGCCGGCGTCCTGAAGGGCGCGGATGGCCTCGCGCAGGGTGACCCTGCTGATGCCCAGCCGCACGGCGAGCTCGCGCTCGGGCGGCAGCTTGTCGCCGTACGCCACCACGCCCAGTTTGATCGCCTGGAGCAGCCGTTCCACGGTCTCCTCGAAGGCGTTTCCCGCCCTTACCGGGCGGAGCACTGTCATCAAACGCGCCGAATCGTCCAAGGTGTCCTCAGGTCTTGACAAGCGATCCCGGCATGCACATCAATGGTCTGAGACTAGCCCAATCAACGGGAAAGCGCTTCAGAGCAGATCGGAGCGACCTAGGGTGAGCGAACCAGCGGGCAACGGATTCCTGTCCGTCGAGGAACTGCGGGGCGAGGTCGCCTCCGGCCGGATCGACACGGTGCTGCTCGCCGTCGCCGACATGCAGGGCAGGTTGCAGGGCAAACGGCTCTCCGCCCGCTACTTCCTGGACGAGGTGCTGCACCACGGCTCCGAGGGCTGCAACTACCTGCTCGCCGTCGACGTGGACATGAACACCGTCTCCGGCTACGACATGTCCTCCTGGGACCGCGGCTACGGCGACTTCGCGATGAAACCCGACCTGTCCACCCTGCGCCGCATCCCCTGGCAGGACGGCACCGCCCTGGTCATGGCCGACCTGGCCTGGGAGGAGGGCGGCGAGGTCACCGCCTCGCCGCGGCAGATCCTGCGCCGCCAGCTCGCCCGTCTGGCCGAGCGGGGCCTGGCCGCGTACGTGGGCACCGAGCTGGAGTTCGTCGTCTACGACGACAGCTACGAGGACGCCTGGCGGCGCGCCTACCGCGACCTGACCCCCGCCAACCTCTACAACGTCGACTACTCCCTCCTCGGCACCGCCCGCGTCGAGCCGCTGCTGCGGCGCATCAGGCGCGACATGGAGGGCGCCGGCATGTACGTCGAGTCGGCCAAGGGCGAGTGCAACCTCGGCCAGCACGAGATCGCCTTCCGCTACGACGAGGCCCTGCGCACCTGCGACAACCACTCGATCTACAAGAACGGCGCCAAGGAGATCGCCGCCCAGGAGGGCCGCTCGATCACCTTCATGGCCAAGCCGAACCAGCGCGAGGGCAACTCCTGCCACATCCACATCTCGCTGCGCGGCCTCGACGGCGGCCTGGCGATGGCGGGCGAGGGGCCGTACGGGCTCTCGCCGCTCGGGGCGCGGTTCATCGCCGGGCAGCTCGCCCGCATGCGCGAGCTCACCCTGCTGTACGCGCCCAACGTCAACTCCTACAAGCGTTACGTGCCCGGCAGTTTCGCGCCGACCGCCGTCAAGTGGGGCGTCGACAACCGCACCTGCTCCCTGCGGCTGGTGGGCCACGGGCCGTCGCTGCGGGTGGAGAACCGGGTGCCGGGCGGGGACGTCAACCCGTACCTGGCGGTGTCGGCGCTGATCGCGGCCGGGCTGGACGGCATCGACCGGGAGCTGCCGCTGGAGGACGCCTTCACGGGCAACGCCTACGACTCCGGCGCCGAGACCGTGCCCCACACGCTGCGGGACGCCCTCGCCCTGTTCGAGGGGTCGAAGCTGGCCAGGGAGGCGTTCGGCGACGACGTGGTCGAGCACTACGCGAACAACGCCCGCGTGGAGCTGGCCGCCTTCGACGCGGCGGTGACGGACTGGGAGCTGTTCCGTGGTTTCGAGCGAATGTGACGGTAGGGCATGAAGATCGTTAATCCGGCGACGGAAGAGGTCGTCGCCGAGGTCGAGCTGGCCGACGCGGCCGAGGTCGACCGGGCGGTGGAGCGGGCCGCGAAGGCGTACCGGAGCTGGCGGGAGGTGGCGCCGGGCGACCGGGCGCGGCTGCTGCGCCGCTTCGCCGACCTGGTGGACGCCCACGGCGAGGAGTTGGCCCGGCTGGAGCTGGACAACGCCGGGCACCCGATCGGCAACGCGCGCTGGGCGGCCGGGGCCGTCCGTGACGTGCTGCACTTCTACGCCGCCGCCCCCGAGCGCAACCACGGCAAGCAGATCCCGGTGCCCGGCGGCGTGGACGTCACGTTCCAGGAGCCGCTGGGCGTGGTGGGCGTCATCGTGCCGTGGAACTTCCCGATGCTGATCATGTCGTGGGGCGTCGCCCCGGCGCTGGCGGCGGGCAACACGGTGATCGTCAAGCCGGCGGAGTGGACTCCGCTCACGGCGCTGCGGCTGGCCGAGCTGGCCCTGGCGGCGGGCCTCCCCGAGGGGGTGCTCCAGGTGCTGCCCGGGGCAGGGGAGGTCGCGGGGGCCCGGCTGGTCGAGCACCCCGGCGTGGCCAAGATCGTGTTCACCGGCTCGACCGAGGTGGGCAAGGAGATCGCCGCGAAGGCGGCGGCGCAGGTCAAACGGGTGACGCTGGAGCTGGGCGGCAAGTCCGCGAACATCGTCTTCGCCGACTCAGATCTCGAAAAAGCAGCAAAAACCGCCCCTTATGCGGTCTTCGACAACTCCGGCCAGGACTGCTGCGCCCGCTCGCGCATCCTCGTCCAGGCCGAGGTGTACGACGAGTTCCTGGAACGCCTGTCGGCGGCGGTGCGCGGCGTCAAGGTGGGCGACCCGCTCGACGAGTCCACCGAGATGGGCCCGCTGATCAGCGCCGAGCACCTGGAACGCGTCCGCGGCTTCGTCGAGGGCACGCCCTACCTCCAGGGCGACTGCCCCCAGGGCAAGGGCTACTGGTTCCCGCCGACCGTGCTCACCTCCAAGGTCACCGACCGCGCCTTCACCGAGGAGATCTTCGGCCCGGTCGTGTCGGTGGTGCCGTTCACCGACGAGGCCGAGGCCGTGCGCATCGCCAACGACACCCCGTACGGGCTGAGCGGCTCCATCTGGACGCGCGACGTCGGGCGGGCGCTGCGGGTGGCCCGCGCGGTGGAGTCGGGCGCCCTGTCGGTGAACTCGCACTCCTCGGTGCGCTACTGGACCCCGTTCGGCGGCTTCAAGCAGTCCGGCCTCGGCCGGGAGCTCGGCCCCGACGCCTTGACGGCCTTCACCGAGACCAAGAACGTCTTCATCTCATGGGAGTGAACCTGACGCAGTGAGCGGAGTGAAGGGCTGAGGAACGAAGCCCTTCGCGA
>NZ_JBFAOM010000063.1:0-47119 GCF_040675235.1 Nonomuraea sp. NPDC049637 | reverse complement strand
CACGGCGGGGCCGGGCTGCGGCTCGGCCACGACCTCGGGCTGCCCGTCTCCGGCCGGTACCGCGTCCCGGCCCGGTGGAACGGGCGGCTGTTCTCGGTCCGGCTCAGGACGCCGGGCGCCGCGACCCCCGACCTGCTCGCCGGCCTGCGCACCGCGCTGCACGCCGACTGACGGCGCGGCCGGGGGCGCGGCGGATGACGGCGTGGTCCGGGGGCGGTTGACGGTGTGGTCCGAAATCGGCCGGTGCCGGGGACGTCGTGGCTGGTTGGCTGGTTCGCCGTAGATCAACCCCTGTCCTGGAAACGGAACCATGGCCACCACCACCCTCGCCCCGCCGCGCCCGCCGCTGACCTCCTGGCTCGCGGTCGCCTCGATCACCCTCGGCATCTTCGCCATCGTCACCAGCGAGATCCTGCCCATCGGCCTGCTGACGACCATCGGCGCCGACTTCCGCGTCACCGACGGCACCGCGGGGCTGACCATGACGCTGCCCGGCTTCGTGGCCGCCGTCGCGGCGCCCGTGCTGACCGTGGCCACCGCCCGGCTGGACCGCCGGGTGATGCTCTGCGTCCTGATGGCGGTGCTGGCCGCCGCCGACGTGCTGGCGGCCGTGGCCGGGGCCTACTGGGTGGTGCTGGCCTCGCGGGTGCTCGTCGGGCTCACCATCGGCGGCTTCTGGTCGATCGCGGCGGGGCTGGCGTCCCGGCTGGTGCCGCCGGCCGCCGTGGGCACCGCGACGGCGGTGATCTTCTCGGCCGTGCCGCTGGGCTCGGTGCTCGGCGTGCCGGCCGGGACCTTCATCGGGCACCTGGCGGGCTGGCGGACGGCGTTCCTCGTCCTGGCCGGGCTCTCGGTCCTCGTGCTGGTCGCGCTGCTGCGCGTGCTGCCGCCGCTGCCGGCCCGTCAGGTCACCGGCGCGCGCGTCCTACTGGACCTGCTGCGGGTGCGCGGCACCGGGATCGCCCTGCTGGGCACGTTCCTCGTCGTGCTGGCGCACTTCGGCACCTACACCTACGTCACGCCGTTCCTGGAGCACGTCACCCGCCTGCCCCCGGCCGCCGTCAGCGCCGTCCTGCTGGCCTACGGCGCGGCGGGCATCGCGGGCAACTTCCTGGCCGGCCGGATGGTGGCCACGGCCCCCCGCCTGGCCTTCGCCGTCTGCGGCGGTCTGATCGCGGCGGCCACCGCGCTGCTGCCGCTGGCCGGAACCTCGCCGGCGGGCGCGGTCGTGCTGCTGGTGGTGTGGGGGCTGGCCTACGGGGGCGTGCCGGTCTGCTCCCAGACGTGGTTCCTGCGGGCCGCGCCCGGCGCGCCGGAGGCGGCGACCGTCGTGTTCACCTCGTCGTTCCAGGCGACCTTCGCCCTCGGCGCGCTGCTGGGCGGCACGGTCGTCGACGGCTTCTCGGTCTCGGCCGCGATGGTCGCGGGCGGGCTGGTCGCGCTGGTGATGGCCGGGTCGTTCTCCTGGCTCACCCGTCCCCGCCGGGCCGCGTGAGCGGGGGAGGGGACGGGCGGTCAGCCGTCGAGGTGGTCGCGCAGGGCGTCGAGGCGGCCGTCCCAGTCGCTGGCCAGCGCGGCCAGGAACTGCTGGGCCACCCGCATCGGAGCCGAGCGCAGCCGGTAGCGGACGCGACGGCGCTCACCGGGCTCGGCCGTCACCAGACCGGCCTCGCCCAGCAGCGTCAGGTGCTTGGCGATGGCCT
This sequence comes from Nonomuraea sp. NPDC049637, assembly GCF_040675235.1. NCBI lineage: Bacteria > Bacillati > Actinomycetota > Actinomycetes > Streptosporangiales > Streptosporangiaceae > Nonomuraea > Nonomuraea sp. NPDC049637. Next base: position 45,416 of record NZ_JBFAOM010000063.1, on the reverse strand, counting down.
GCCGGGTGATCGGCAGGCGGGCGGCCAGGTCGGTCGCCGTGGCCGGGCCCCGGGCGGCCAGCTCGGCCAGGACGGCGCGCCGGCTCGGGTCGGCCAGGGCGACGAAGACCTGCTCGGCCACCGCCTCGATGTCAGGCGGCGGCAAGGTGCCCGACCAGCTCGCCCAGCTCGCTCGCCCACCCCTCGGAGTGGGCGTCGTACGCCTTGCGGTGGTGGTCGTCCGGCAACTGGGCGAAGCCGGTCTCGACGACGGTCAGCCGGGTGCCCGTGCCGGCCGGTTCGAGGGTGAACTCGACGTACGTGCGGCGCGGATCGCCCTCCGGCATGCCGAAGACCGGCCACGTGAAGCCGAACACCGACGGCTCCTCCACGCGCTCCACGCGCAGGTCGACGGTGTGCCCGTGGCTCCAGCTCAGCCGCGCCGGCCCGCCGGGACGCAGCTCGATCGCCGCCTCCTGGCCGAACCAGGCGGCCAGCCCCTCGGGGGTGGTGAGCGCCGCCCACACCTTGGCCGGCGGCTGGGCGAGCTCGAGGGTCCGCTCGACCCGATCGGGGAATCCCATGACAACCTCCATATGCAGCAGGGAAAAGGGTGCCACACCTTGTGGCGGCAGGTGGACGGTCACCGCTCCGGCCGCGGGTGCCGGCGCAGGCCGTAGGAGACGAGGACGACGGCGGCCAGTGTCACCGCGACGTCCACGAGCAGGGCCAGGCGGATTCCCGCCAGTTCCCCGGCGCGCGTGGCGGCGACCGCGCCGAGCAGCGGGATGCCGACGGTGACGGCCACCTGCTGCGTCATCGACGTCAGCCCGGTCGCCAGCCCCTGCTCCTCGTCCGGCAGGCCCGAGGTGCCGGTGACGGTGTAGGCGACGATCGCGGTGACGTGCCCGAAGAAGCCGACGAACAGCGCGGGGACGAGGATCGCCAGAACCGTCCAGCCGGTCCCGAGGAAGACGGCGGGAAGCGTCGCCAGCGCCTGGACCGTCATGCCGGCGACCAGGACGCGGCGGCTGCCGTGGCGTCCGACGAACCGCCCGGCGATCACCCCGGCGACCACCGAGGCCAGCCCGGGGATGCCGAACACCAGGCCGGTGACCAGCGGCGACAGGCCCAGCACCCGCTGCAGGTACACCGTCACCAGGAAGATCATGGCCGGCTCCATCGTGAAGATCACGAACCCGGCGAAGTTGCCCCACTTCACCGTGGGCCGCCGCAGGATGCGCACCGGCGCGAGCGGCGCGGGCGCGCGCAGCTCGATCAGCCAGAACGCGCCCAGCAGCAGCACGCCCGCGACGGCCGCCAGGAGGTTCGTCTCGACGGCCGCGTAGATCACCGCCAGCAGGCCGCCGGTCACCGTGACCGCGCCGGGCAGGTCGAGCCGCACCCGCTCCGGCAGCACGCTCTCCCGGATCAGGAACGGCGCCAGCACCACGATCGCCACCGCCACGGGCACGTTGAACAGGAACGCCGCCCGCCAGCTCAGCAGGCTGACCAGGGCGCCCCCGAGCAGCGCGCCGACGGTGAAGCCGCCGGACAGCAGGGCGCCGTTCAGCCCGAGGACGCGGGCGCGCAGCGGGCCCTCCTGGAAGGTGGTGGTGAGCAGCGACAACGCGGCGGGGACCGTCATCGCCGTGGCCAGGCCCTGCAGCACCCGGGCGGTCAGGAGCGTCGCGGGCCCGCCGGCGAAGCCGCCGAGCAGGGAGGCCCCGGCCAGCACCACCATGCCGGCCAGGAACAGCCTCCGCCGGCCGAACAGGTCGGCCGTGCGGCCGAACACCAGGGTGAACCCGGCCGCCGGCAGCGCGTACGCCGAGGTGATCCAGGGCCACTGGGCCGGGCTCAGCCCGACGCCCGCGCCGGTCTGGGGAAGGGCGACATTCAGGATCGAGAAGTCGACCGCCAGCATGAAACCGGCGCCGAGCAGGACGAACGCGATCAACCGCTGTCTGCCGTCGAGGCGCGGCGGGGCGGCCTCGACGGTCGCGACAGGAACACTCATGGCGGCCTCTCATTAGTAGCAACCGAACGGTTGCCACACTATGGCAACCAATTGGTTGCGTCAACGCCGGGCTCGATCGCGGCAAACTTCCGTTTTCCGGAACGGTGGTCTAACCTTCGGAACATGTCCGACGGTGACGCCAAGCTGGTGGGGGCCGACCGCGTGCTGGCCGTGCTGGCCGAGCTCGCCCGGCACCCCGACGGGATCGGCCTGGAGGAGATGGCCCGCGCCGTGTCCAGCCCGAAGCCGACCGCCCACCGCGCCCTGGCCGCGCTGCGCCGCGCCGGGCTCGCCGTCCAGAACGGCCACGGCCGGTACGTGCTCGGCGACGAGTTCCTGCGCATGGCCTTCGCCCACCACGAGGCCCGGCCCGACCACGTCCGGGTCACCCCGATGCTCAAGGCGCTGTGCGACCGCTACGGCGAGACCGTGCACTACGCGGTGCTGGAGGGCACGTCGGTGGTCTACCGGTCCAAGCTCGACCCGCCGTCCGGCGCGGTCCGGCTCACCTCGGTCGTCGGCGGGCGCAACCCGGCCCACTGCACCGCCGTCGGCAAGATGCTGCTGGCGCAGACGCTGACGGACGAGGCCGCGGTGCGCACCTGGGTGGGCGACCGGCGGCTGGAGCGGCCCACCGAACGCTCGATCGGCACCGCGGAGGAACTGCACGCCGAGCTGGTACGCGTCCGCGAGCAGGGCTACGCGGCCGACGACCAGGAGAACGAGCCGGGCGTCAACTGCGTGGCCGTCCCGGCGTACCTGACCTCGCCCACCGTGCCGAGCGGCGCGGTCAGCATCAGCGGCCTGGCCTACCGCACCCCCTTGAGCGTGCTCGTCGAGGACGTGCCGGCCATCCGCGCCGTCGTCGCCGGGCGCCACCTTCCCTGACCCGCACAGAACCGGAGAGAACCCCTTGTACCTCATGCGCATCGGCGCGCCCGGCGCCGAGAAGCCGGTCGTCCGCGTGGACGCCGACCACTACGTCGACGTCTCCGACCTCACCCCCGACTTCGACGAGCGCTTCTTCGCCGCGGGCGGCCCCGCCCTGCTCGCCGAGCGGGTGGCCGCCGGCCCGCGGCAGGCGTTCGCCGGCGAGGGCGTCGGCGCGCCGATCGCCCGCCCGCACCAGATCCTGTGCATCGGCCTGAACTACAGCGACCACGCCGCCGAGACCGGCCAGGCCGTGCCCGCCGAGCCGATCCTGTTCACCAAGTCGCCCAACACCCTCGTCGGCCCGTACGACGACGTGCGCATCCCGCGCGGCGCCACCAAGACCGACTGGGAGGTGGAGCTCGGCATCGTGATCGGCCGCCGCACCTCCTACCTCGACTCGCCCGAGGAGGCCGCGGCCGCGATCGCCGGCTACTGCGTGGTCAACGACGTCAGCGAGCGGGCCTTCCAGATGGAACGCGGCGGCCAGTGGAGCAAGGGCAAGTCGGCCGAGACGTTCAACCCGGCCGGCCCCTGGCTGGTCACCCCCGACGAGCTGGCCGACGTCCGGAACCTGGGCATGTGGCTGGACGTCAACGGCGTGCGCCGCCAGACCGGCAGCACCAAGACGATGATCTTCGACCCGTACGTCATCGTGCACCACCTGAGCCAGTTCATGGTGCTGGAGCCCGGCGACCTGATCAACACCGGCACCCCGCCCGGCGTCGGCATGGGCCACGACCCGCAGATCTGGCTCCGGCCGGGCGACGTCATGGAGCTCGGCATCGACGGGCTCGGCAGCCAGCGCCAGCGGGTCGTGGAGCCCCGGTAGTGCGGGCGCTCGTCCTGACCGGGCCGGGCGCGGCCGAGGTCCAGGAGGTCGAGCCCCCCTCGGCGGGGCCCGGCCAGGTGGTCGTGGACGTCGAGCGCGCCGGCGTGTGCGGCACCGACATGGAGCTGTTCAGCGGCGGGATGAGCTACCTGCGCACCGGCCGCTCCCGCTACCCGCTGCGCCCCGGCCACGAGTGGTGCGGGCGCGTCGCGGAGCTGGGCGCGGGCGTGGACCCGTCGTGGCTGGGGCGGCGGGTCGTCGGCGACACCATGCTCGGCTGCGGGCGCTGCGACCGCTGCCGCCAGGGCCGCCACCACGTGTGCCCCGACCTGGCCGAGCTCGGCATCAGCCGGGGCGCCGCGGGAGCGCTGGCCGAGCGGCTCGCCGTCCCGGTCGCGGCGCTCCACCGGCTGCCCGATACGGTGGACGCTACCTCGGGCGCGCTGGTCGAGCCCGGTGGCAACGCCTTACGCGCCGTCCGCGCGGCGGCGCTGGAGGCGGGGGAGCGGTTGCTGGTTCTGGGCACGGGCACGATCGGCCTGCTGGCCGCGCTGTTCGCGCGCGCCGGCGGCGCCGAGGTGCACCTCATGGGCCGCGCCGAACCCGACCTGCGCCTGGCCGCGGGCCTCGGGTTCCGGCACGCCTGGACCCGCGCGACGTTGCCCGGCCTGCCCTGGCACGCCGTCATCGACGCCACCAACGCCGCCGCGATGCCCGCGCTCGCCCTCGGCCTGGCCGAACCCGCCCGCCGCGTCGTCTACATCGGCCTGGCCGGCACCCCGTCCACGCTCGACACCCGCGAGCTGGTGCTCAAGGACGTCACCGCGGTCGGCGTCCTGGGCGGCTCGGCGGGGCTGGCCGGGGCCATCGACGCCTACGCCGGCGGCTCGGTGGACGCCCGTCCGCTGGTGGCCGCCACGGTCGGGCTCGCCGAGACGGCCGGCGTGCTGGCCGGACGGCGACCGCCCGGCGCCGGCCCGGGGCCCAAGATCCACATCGATCCCCGGCAATGAACCTGGAAGAGAGCACGAGCATGACCCACCGTGAACCGCGACGGCTGAACGCGCCGGACGCCGCCGTCCTGGCGGCGGTCGAGACGGCCGTCCCGGGGATCACCCGCGCCCGCGCCAGCGACCGGCTCGGCATGGCCCACGACGCCTCCCACTACCTGCTGACCCCGCAGGCCGTGCTGGTGGCCGAGAGCGCCGGCCAGGTCGCCGCGCTGCTGCGCACCGGCCTGCCGCTGACCTTCCGCTCCGGCGGCACCAGCCTCAGCGGCCAGGGCGTCAGCGAGCACCTGCTCGTGGACACCCGCCGGCACTTCCGCTCGATCGAGGTGCTCGACGACGGCGCCCGGGTACGGGTCCAGCCCGGCGCGGTGCTGCGGCAGGTCAACGCCCGCCTGGCCCCCTACGGGCGCAAGCTCGGCCCCGACCCGGCCAGCGAGTCGGCCTGCACGATCGGCGGCGTCGTGGCCAACAACTCCAGCGGCATGACCTGCGGCACGCACGCCAACACCTACCGGACGCTGGAGTCGATGACGCTGGTGCTGCCGAGCGGCACCGTCCTCGACACCGGCGCCCCCGACGCCGACGAGCGGCTGCACGCCCTGGAACCCGACCTCGCGGCCGGCCTGGAACGGCTGCGCGACCGCGTCCGCGGCAACCCCGGCTCGGTGCGGCGCGTCCAGGACCAGTTCTCGCTGAAGAACACCATGGGCTACGGCCTGAACAGCTTCCTCGACCACGACGGCCCGGCGCAGATCCTCGCGCACCTGGTCATCGGCAGCGAGGGCACCCTCGGCTTCGTCGCCGAGGCCGTCTTCCGCACCGTCCCCGCCCACCGCCTGGCCGCCACCGGCCTGCTCGTCTTCCCGACGCTGCGCGAGGCGATGGCCACGGTCCCGGAGCTGGTCGCGGCCGGTCCCGCCGCCGTCGAGCTGCTGGACGCCGAGTCCCTGCGCGTCGCCCAGACCGACCCGAAGGCCGACGAGACGCTGCGCGCGATGGCCGTCGCCGAACACGCCGCGCTGCTGGTCGAATGGCAGGAGTCCGACGCCGAAGTGCTCACCGAGCGGGAGCGGGCCGCCGAGCGCGTCTTCGCCGGGCTGCGCCTGGCCGCCCCCGCCCGGCTGAGCAGGGAGGCCGGCGGCCGGGCCGCGCTGTGGCACATCCGCAAGGGCCTGTACGCCACCGTCGCCGGCGCCCGCCCCAGCGGCACCACCGCCCTGCTGGAGGACGTCGCCGTCCCCGTGCCCGCGCTGGCCGACCTGTGCGACGACCTGACCCGGCTGTTCGCCGAGCACCGCTACGAGCGCAGCGTCGTCTTCGGCCACGCCAAGGACGGCAACCTGCACTTCATGCTCAACGAGCGGTTCGCCACCGAGCTCGACCGCTACGCCCAGTTCACCGAGGACATGGTGGAGGCCGTCCTGGCCAGGGGCGGCACGCTGAAGGCCGAGCACGGCACCGGCCGCGTCATGGCCCCGTTCGTGCGCCGCCAGTACGGCGACGAGCTGTACGAGGTGATGCGCGAGGTCAAACGCCTGTGCGACCCGGCCGGGACGCTCAACCCCGGCGTCGTCCTCACCGACGACCCGCAGGCCCACCTGCGCGACCTCAAGACCGTCGTCACCGTCGAGCCCGAGGTCGACCGCTGCGTCGAGTGCGGCTACTGCGAGCCCGTCTGCCCCAGCCGCGACCTGACCACCACGCCGCGCCAGCGCATCGTGCTGCGCCGCGAGCTGGCCGCGGCCCAGGCGGCCGGCGACCACGCCCTGGCCCGCGAGCTGGCGGACGCCTACGCCTACGACGCCGTGGACACCTGCGCCGTGGACGGCATGTGCGCCACCGCCTGCCCCGTCCTCATCAACACCGGCGACCTGACCAAACGCCTGCGCGCCGAGCGCCACGGCCGCGCCGCCGAGCGCGCCTGGACGAGCGCCGCCCGCCACTGGGACGGCGTCACCCGCGCGATGAACCTGGCCCTCGACACCGCCGCCGCGGTCCCGCCCGCGCTCCCCGAGGCCGCCTCGCGCGCCGCCCGCGCCCTGGCCGGGGCCGACGACGTCCCGCGGTGGAGCCGCGACCTGCCGCGCGGCGGCGCCAGGCGGCGCCCGTCCCCGGCGGACGACGCCGACGCCGTCTACCTGCCGTCCTGCCTGAACACGCTGTTCGCCCCCGCGGACGGCGGTCCCGGCGTGATGACCGCCTTCCAGCGCCTGGCCGCCCGCGCCGGGCTGAGGCTGCACGTCCCGGAGAAGATCGCGAGCCTGTGCTGCGGCACCCCGTGGTCGTCCAAGGGCTTCGCCGGCGGCCACGAGGCCATGGGCGAGCGCGTCCGTGACGTGCTCGCGCGGGCCACCGACGGCGGCCGGCTGCCCGTGGTGAGCGACGCGGCCTCCTGCACCGAGGGCTACGCCCACCTGGTGCCCGGCCTCCAGGTGGGCGACGCGGTCGCCTTCACCGCCGAGCACGTCCTGCCCCGCCTGCCGCGGGCGCGCCGCCTGCCGTCGCTGGCGCTCCACCCGACCTGCTCCTCCACCCGGCTCGGCCTGGACGCCGCCGTCGCCCGCGTCGCCGAGGCGGTCGCCGAGCGGGTCGTGATCCCGGACGGATGGCAGTGCTGCGGCTTCGCCGGCGACCGCGGCCTGCTGCACCCCGAGCTGACCGCCTCGGCCACCCGCGCCGAGGCCGCCTCCGTGGCCGAGGCGGGCTGCGCGGCGCACGCCTCGGTCAACCGCACCTGCGAGCTGGGCCTGACCCGCGCCACCGGTCAGACCTACCGGCATCTCCTGGAGCTCCTCGACGAGGCAACCGCCTGAGGGGGGCGCGCTTTACACCGATGTGTCAATAAGATCGTCGCTGTTGCGAAGATCCGGCGATCGGGAGCACGATGAGCGACCCCGGCGGCTTCGGCCCCCTGGAGATGGACGAACGCGAGCGCATCGGTCCCTACCGGATCGTGGGCCGCATGGGCGCGGGCGGCATGGGCGTGGTCTACGCCGGGGTCGCGCCCGACGGCGGGCGGGTCGCGGTCAAGGTCATCCATCCGGGGCTGGCCGCCGACCCGCACTTCCACGACCGGTTCGTGCGCGAGGTCGAGGTGTTGTCGCGGGTGCGCGGGCGGTGCACGGTCGCGGTCCTGTCCGCCGACACCGCCGCCTCGCCGCCGTGGCTGGCCACCGAGTTCGTGCCCGGCCCCACGCTGACCGAGCACGTACGCGACCACGGGCCGCTGCCGCCGGACGACCTGGTGGCGTTCGGGGCGGACATCGCCGAGGCGCTCACCGACATCCACGGGGCCGGGATCGTCCACCGCGACCTCAAGCCGGGCAACGTGATCCTGGCCGGGTCCGGGGCGAAGGTGCTCGACTTCGGGATCGCCCGCGCCCTCGACGAGAGCGGCCTGACCGGCACCGGCGCGCTCATCGGCTCGCCCGGCTGGATCAGCCCCGAGCAGTACCGGGGCGACCAGGCCGACGCCGCCGCCGACGTCTTCGCCTGGGGCGCGCTGATGGTCTACGCCGCGACCGGGCGGCCGCCGTTCGGCATGGGCGCGCCCGACGTGCTCGCCTACCGGGTCATGAGCGTCGATCCCGACCTGTCCGGGGTGCCCGAGGACGTGCGCGACCTGGTCCGGGCGGCGCTCGCCAAGGACAGGGCGGCGCGTCCGGGGTCGGCGGAGCTGCTCGGCGCGCTCCGGTCGGGCACGCTCCTCCTGCCGCGGCCCCCGTCCGGCACGCTTCCCCTGACACCCCCGCCGCCTCCGCCCGGCACCCTGCCCCTGACCCCGCCGCCCCCGTCCGGCGGGGAAGGACCGCTGAGGCCGCCTTCGTCCGGCGGGGAAGGACCGCTGAGGCCTCCTTCGTCCGGCGGGGGAGGACCGCTGAGGCGGCCTTCGTCCGGGGGGCGGGCGCGGTCGTGGCCGGTGGCGGCCGCCGTGGTCGCGGTCGTCGCCGTCGTGGGGGTCGGCGCGGCGTTCGCGCTCAACGCGGCCGGCACGCCGCAGGCGCTGCCGTCCCCGGACGACGGACCCACCTCCTCCGCCACCGGCCCGCCCGCCACCTCCGCGGGCCCGGACCCGACGGACACCCCGCAGGAGAGCGAGACCCCCGAGGAGAGCCACACCCCGGAAGACACCCCGACCGAGACCGACACCTCCGAGGAGACGCCGGAGGAGACGCCCGAGCAGACGCCCACCAAGAGCAGGCCCCGCACGTTCCCGTGCGCCTCCTCGGGCTCGATCCTGCGCGAGGCCGCCGCGCTGAACGGCGGCAGCCTCCCGCAGGACGCCGTGGTCGCGCGCAAGCGCTGCGTCGGCTCCTGGGTCGCCGCCGAGCTGTCCTCCCCGAGCGTCGGCGCCATCGACCTGATCGCCCGGCGGAACGCCTCCCGGTTCCTCGACGCGAACATCGGCAGCAACTTCTGCTCCCTGGAGGGCCGCCCGGCGCTGGTGGCGAGCGCGCCCGCGTCGATCAAGAGCTTCCTGTGCCCCGACGGCTTCGGCTGATCCACGGCGCGCCTCCCGCCCCCCACCGGCGGGAGGCGCGCGAGCCGGGTCAGACGGGGTCCGTGCAGACGGGCGAGCCGGCGGCGCGGCGGCCGCGGGCGGGCTCGACGCAGGCCCGCGCCGGGACCTCGGGCGCGTAGACCTGGTCGGAGTAGATGACCCCGGTGCCCTCGTCGCCGCCCGAATACTGGGTGAGGCTCTTGTCGTCGTAGCCGGCCGAGCGGCCGACCGGCCTGCGCTCCACCCACACGTTGTAGTCCGCGCCCTGCCCCCGCTTGGTGAACCTGGCCCAGTTGACCTGGCAGGTGCCGTCCTTGCCGGGGCCGTACCGCAGTTCGAGGTAGCCGCCGAAGGCCCGGACCCACCTGGACGCCACGGTGGAGGAGCCCGTCGTGCAGCCCGTCAGCGCCGGATCCTTGCCGTCGCAGGCCGTGCCGGAGCAGCTCCGGGCGGCCGGACGGCCGTTCGCGGGGCCGTCGTCCGCTGCCGCCGCCGTGACCGGGAACAGGGCCAGGGCCGCCGCCAGCACGGCCGCCGTCCGGTGTGATCGCATGCCGCCACCTCCAGGGAGAGATCGGGTTCGTCGGCACGATTGTGGACCGGCCGGCCCGCCCGGATCTGTCATGCGGCCTGTGGTGCGTTGGCGGGACGTCATTCGCCCGACGGCAGCGGGATGCGCACCGACACCAGCGTGCCCTCGCCGGGAGCGGTCTCGACGTCGGCGCTGCCGCCCACCGCGCGGGCGCTCTCCCGGATGGAACGGGCGATGCCGAGGCCGGTCGTGGGCGCGTCCGGGTCGAAGCCGCTGCCGTGGTCGAGCACGCTCAGCGCCAGCGTCCCGGACCGGCATTCGGCCCGCACCACGGCGTGCCGCACGCCCGCGTGCTTGCGCACGTTCGTCAGCGCCTCGCGCAGGATGCCGCTCAGCGCCTCGACGACCTCGGCCGGCATGCCCTCGCGTTCCGGCGCCGAACGCAGCCGGCCCGCATTGAACTCCACCCGCAGCCCGCTGCCGACCGCCTGCCGCACGACCTCCTCCAGGGCGGCCACGACGTCCTCGGCCGGATCGCCGTCGTCGCCGCGCAGGAACGCGCGCAGCCACTGCGACTCCTCCGCCACCCGCGCCCTGACCGAGTCGTCGGCGATCCAGCCGTCGCGGGTCAGCGCCTCCATGGTCTGCAGGATCCGGTCGTGCAGCACGCGGGCCGTCCTGCCGCGCTCGCGCTCCTGCGACAGCTGCGCCGAGCGGCGCAGCTCCTCCGCCCTGGCCCGGTCCAGGTCGCCGGCGGTCCTGAACAGGATGCGCATGACGTACGCGGCCATCGTGGCGTTCGTCGTCAGCCCGGCGACGTGCGGCAACCCGGCCCACCACGGCAGGTCCGCCTGCACGTACCCGAGGACCAGCGCGCCGCCCAGCGCCGCCGTCCACGCCAGCACGACGGGGAACGTGCGGAAGGAGATGCCGGCCATGATGCCGACGAGCAGCACGTACGGCAGGACCGTGCCCGGCCAGCCGTCGGTCACCCGCGAGCCGGCGTAGTGACCGGCGGCCAGCACCGCCGCCGTCACCAGGCCGAGGTCCGCGCAGAGCAGCGCGCGCGGCGCGAGCGCGGCGCGGGCCGCCGTGACCACGCACACCAGCAGGCTGACCGCGCCCATCGCCCCCAGCAGGTACGGCAGCGGCCCGAGCGTCAGCCACCGCCCGTCGCCCAGCACCTCCAGCGACCCGCACAACACCAGCGCGCCCACCCGGACGACCACCATGGTGAGGGCCCGGCTGCGCTCCATGCCGGCGACCGCCGTCCCGGGCGGGCGCGGCGGGCGGCTCACGGCCGGTCGCGGCGTTCGAGCCGGTTGAGCGCCGCGCGCGTGAGCTCGGCCTTGTTGCCGACCTGCAGCTTGGCCCTGATGCGCTCGACGTAGGTGTCCACCGTGGCCTTGCTGACGCCCATCCGGCGGCCCACCTGGGCGTGGGTGAAGCCCTGGGCGATGTAGGACAGGGTCTCCTCCTCGCGGGCCGACAGCCGGGGCCGGGCGTCGCCGCCGCCGTCCCCGCCTTCCTCCGAGCCGTCGGCCCCGGCGGGCGGGCGGGTGTTCTCGTCCAGCTCGCTCTGCAGGATGTCGGCCAGGCCCGCCGACAGGTAGAAGCCGCCCGCGGCGACCGTGCGCACGGCGGCGACGATGAGCTCGGAGGGGGCGTCCTTGGTGACGTACCCGTTGGCGCCGCAGCGGATCGCCGCCAGCACGTCGGCGGGCCGTCCGGAGGCCGACACGATGAGGACCCGCGTGACGGCCGACAGCTCCTTGACCGCGGCCAGGCACGGCCGGTCCTCGGCCAGGTAGAGGTCGAGGATCAGCACGTCGTACCCGGCGTCGAAGCCGCGCAGGTCCCCGACGGACGAGCCCCGCAGCACCACCTGCAGGTCCTCGTGCCGGTGCAGGAGGTACTCCAGCCCATGGCGGATCAGCTCGTGGTCGTCGATCACGGCGATCCGGATCACGTCTTGCTCCGCGGCGGGCTGCGAACGAGGTGACATGTCAACAACGGTGAGCAGAAGTGTGCAAGACCAGCAAGTCCCGCAAAGCCACTACAAATTCGTATTGTAGATCATGAATCCTGTGGTGCACGGGCCTTCGGACGGTAGCCGTCGGTGGCCCTGACGAGCTCGTGCAGCGTGCCGGGTTCGGCGCCGCCGTGGCCGGCGTCCTCGACGATCCGCAGCTCGGCCTCGGGCCAGGCGCGGTGCAGCTCCCAGGCGGCGTCGGGCGGCGTCTTCATGTCGTAGCGGCCGTTGACGATGACGCAGGGTACGTCCCTGATCGCCGCCACGTCGAGCAGCTCGCCCTCCCGCAGGAAGCAGCGCCGGGTGAAGTAGTGCGCCTCGATCCGGGCGAAGCCCAGCACCTCCCGGTCCGTCAGCGGAGGGGGAGGCGCGGGCAGCAGCGTGTTGGCCGCCAGCTCCCACGCCGCCCACGCCCGCGCCGCCGGCAGGTGCACCTCCGGGTCCGGGTCGAACAGGCGGCGGTGGTAGGCGCCGAGCAGGTCGTCCCGCTCGGCCGGCGCGATCGCGTCGCGGAAGGCCGCCCACTCCGCCGGGAACAGCCGGGCCGCCCCTGAACCGGTGAACGCCCACGCCTCGTCGGCTGCGCTCGCCAGGTAGACGCCGCGCAGCACCAGCTCGGTCACCCGGCTCGGGTGGCGGCGCGCGTACGCCAGGGCCAGGGTCGCGCCCCACGAACCGCCGAACACCTGCCAGCGGTCGATCCCGAGCCGCTGCCTGAGCAGCTCCATGTCCGCGACCAGGTGCCAGGTGGTGTTGGCGGCCAGCGACACCCCGGGGTCGGCGGCGTGCGGACGGCTGCGCCCGCAGTTGCGCTGGTCGAACAGGACGATCCGGTAGGCGCCGGGGTCGAAGAACCGGCGCTGCACCGGCAGCAGCCCGCCGCCGGGGCCGCCGTGGAGGAGCACGACCGGCTTGCCGCCGGGGTCGCCGCAGGTCTCCCAGTAGATCTCCTGGCCGTCGCCGACGTCGAGCAGGCCGCTCTCGTAGGGCTCGACGGGCGGGTAGAACGTCATCAGCGTCATGGCTACCAGACCTACTCGCCCCGGCCGCCCGGCGCGCGGCCGATTCACACAAGTGCGGCTGGTTCGGGCGAGTGCGGGCGGTTCGCACGGGTGGGGGCGTTTCATGGCGGGCGCGCGAGTTCGGTGAGCGTGCGGCGCAGCAGCCGGGCGGCCAGGACCGGCTTGAAGGCGTTGTGCCGCAGCGGGCGGGACTCGGCCAGCGCCACGCCGGCGGCCCGCGCGAAGGCGGACGCGTCCGGGACGGCGCCGGTCAGCAGGTCCTCGGCGGCGTGGGCGCGCCACGGCTTGTGCGCCACCCCGCCGAGCGCGACCCGCGCGAACACGATCCGGCCGTCCTCGACGTGCAGCAGCACGGCCGTGCTCACCAGCGCGAAGGCGAACCCGGCCCGGTCCCTGACCTTCGCGTACGCCCCGCGCCCCGGCGGGGCGGGCGGCAGGTCCACGCTCGTGACCAGTTCGCCGTCCCGCAACACGGTCTCCACCTGCGGCGTCCGGCCGGGCAGGACGTGGAAGCCGGTGAACGGCACGCTGCGCGACCCCCGCGTCCCCGTCAGGTTGACGGTCGCGTCGAGGGCGGCCAGGGCCACGCACAGGTCCGAGGGGTGGACGGCGACGCAGCTCGGGCTCGCCCCCAGGACGGCGTGCGCGCGGTTGAACCCCTCCAGTGCGTCGCACCCCGCGCCGGGCACCCGCTTGTTGCAGGCGGCGGCGGTGTCGTAGAAGTAGCGGCAGCGCGTACGCTGCAGCAGGTTGCCGCCCACGGTCGCGCGGTTGCGCAGCTGCGGCGAGGCGCCCGCCAGGATGGCGCGGGCGAGCACCGGATAGCGCCGCCGCACCCGCGGGTCGGCTGCGACCTCGGTGTTGCCGGCCAGCGCGCCGAGCCGCAGCCCGCCGCCGGGCAGGTCCTCGACGGCCGACAGCGGCAGGCGCGAGATGTCCACCACCCGGCCCGGCCGCTCGACCTCCTCCCGCATCAGGTCGACGAGGTTCGTCCCGCCGGCCAGGTAGCGGGCCGGGCCGCCGTCCGGCGGCGTCGCGGCCATCATGGCGACGGCCTCCGCCACACTGGACGCCCGCAGGTAGGCGAACTCCCTCACCTCGCGGCGACCTCCCGGACGGCGGCGGCGATGTGGTGGTACGCCCCGCACCGGCACAGATTGCCCGCCATGCGTTCGCCGAGCTCGGCGTCGGTCAGCTCGCGCGGGGGAGCGGTCAGGTCGGGCGTCGCCGCGCTGGGCACGCCGTCCCGCAGCTCGGCCAGCAGGCCGGTGACCGAGCAGACCTGGCCGGGCGTGCAGTATCCGCACTGCAGGGCGTCGTACCGGACGAACGCCTCCTGCACCCGCGCCCCCACCTCGTCGTCCGCCAGCCCCTCGACGGTGACGATCTCCATCCCCTCGCACTGGACGGCCAGCAGCAGGCACGCGTAGACCCGCAGGCCGTCGGCCAGGACGGTGCAGGTGCCGCAGGCCCCCTGGTCGCAGCCCTTCTTCGTGCCGGTCAGCCGGAGATGGTCGCGCAGGAAGTCGAGCAGGGACACGCGCGGGTCCGCCGGCGGCTCGTGCGGCCGGCCGTTGACGCGCAGGGGGAGCGGGGCGCGGCCGTCCATCCCATCCCTCCGGCCGTACGGGCTGTGGCGATCACCGTAACCCGGGCCGGGCGGGGCGGCGCGGTCCGTGCGCCGGTCGAGGGGCAAAACGGTGGCGGGCATTGCCGAATGCGGATCATCGGGCGAGGATCCCGCCGTCGGCCGCGCGCCCTTCCTGCGGGCTCATCCTGTGGCGGTCATGGCCGCCGCGACCGTCAGGCTGTCCTCGTAGATGTGGTTGCGCGTGATCAGCCCGTCCTCGACGGTCAGGTGCAGCGCGAACGGCGTGGTGTAGGAGACGCCGGTCGCCCGCACGGTCTGCCCCAGCACCACGGCGTCCGGCCCGTCGACCAGGATCTGCCGCACCGTAGTGCCGTTCAGCTCCGGCACGTGATGCGCCCCCAGCGAACGGTAGTGCTCGGCCACCTCGGCCCGCCCGGACCGGGGCCGGATCCACGGCACCGCCGGATGCCCCTCGACGGGCCAGCTGAGCCGCCAGTCGACCGGCTCGGCGAACAACTCCGCCACCCGCTCCGGATCGCCCTCGCCGATCCGCCGCAACAACTCCTGCACGATGCCCCGCGTGTCCCTCTCCATGCGCCCAGTCTTCCGGCCCGCCTGAATGCCGTCGATTACCCCGGAGGTAACCGCCGGCGGTATCCCGGCGGCATGCCGGCGCCAGTCCGGCGGCATTCCAAAGGAATCCTTGACATCGCGGGTGCCGGTGGCCGAACATTCCAAGCATGTCTTTGGAATCCGCGGGGCGGCGGCTGGTGCTCGACGATCCGGCCGCGATGCGGGCGTTCGCCCATCCGGTCCGGCTGGCGCTGCACGAGCTGCTGTTGCGGTCGGGGGCGACCACCGCCGCCGACGCCGCCCGCGAGGTCGGGATCAGCCAGGCGCTGGCCTCCTACCACCTGCGGCAGCTGGCCAAATACGGCCTGGTGGAGCAGGCCGAGGCGCGCGACGAGCGGGAGCGGCCCTGGAAGGTGACCGCGAGCGTCCAGGTGTGGGACGACGACGTGGCCGGGGCCGAGCGGTCGGCCGCCCGCAGCCTGCTGGAGCAGGTCCTGGCCGAGCGGGCGTTGTCGCGGCTGGTGGAGTGGCAGGAGGCGCGGCGCGGCGAGGAGGAGCCCTGGCGGGGCGTCGGCGGCATCGGCAACTCCTACCTCTACGTCACGCCGCAGGAGATCACGGCGCTCGGCGAGGCCGTCGCCGACCTGCTGCGGCCGCTGATGGCCCGTGTGGACGACGCGGCGGCCCGCCCCGAAGGGGCCCGGCCGGTGCTGGTGACGCAGATGGTCATCCCGCTCGTCCCGACGGCCTCCGGTGACTGAGCGACGCCCCCCGGCCCCGGGGCCCGGCCAGGCCGGTGGGCGGGTGGCCGCGGAGACTGGCCATGCCGGTGGGCGGACGGTGGAGGAGCCGCCGGACCGGGAGGGGGTGGCTCGTCGGTGGCCGGCGCGGGACGGTGCCCTGCGGTGGTGGCCGGCGCGGCGGGCCGGGATGCGGTGGTGGCCGGTGCGGGGCGGTGGCGGGTGGGTGTCGCCGGGCGGCGGGCGGGGGTTCGGGCGGTTGCTGGTCGCGTCCGTCGTGTCCCAGACGGGCGACTGGGTGATCAGCACCGGGCTGGCGTTCCACGTCTACCGCCTGACCGGCTCCACCCTGTCCACCGCGATCATGCTGCTGGTCTCCCGGCTGCCCGCCGTCCTGCTCGGGTCCGTGGCCGGGGTGCTGGCCGACCGCTGGGACCGCCGCCGGTTGCTGGTCGGCACCGACGTGCTGCTCGGGCTCGGGTTGCTGCCCCTGCTGGCGGTACGCGGCCCCGACCAGGTCTGGATCGTCTACGCCGTCGCCCTGTGGACCGGCGTGCTCGGCACCCTGCTCGCCCCGGCGCAACGGGCGCTCGTCCCGCAGCTCGTGCCCGCGTCCAGGCTGGTGCGGGCCAACGCCCTGCACGGCCAGAGCGGCCAGCTCGCCCGGCTGCTGGGGGCGATGCTGGGCGGCGTCGCCGTCACGGCGGGCGGTCTGCCCGCGATCGTCCTGCTCGACGTGGCCAGCTTCATGATCTCCGCGGTCCTGCAGGCGACCCTGCGCGTCCCGGCCAGGTCGCCGGTGGTGGCGCGGGCGCCGTCCGTCCGCGTCCAGTGGGCCTCCGGGGTGCGGTTGGCGATGGGGAACCCCGGCATCCGGTTGCTGGTCGTGTACATGGTGATCACGGGGTTGGGCGAGGGGATCTTCGCCACGCTCGCCGCCCCCTTCGTGGCCGACGTGCTGGGCGGCCGGGGCGACGCCTACGGGCTGTTCCTGTCGGTGCAGGCGGTCGGCGGGCTGGCCGGCGCGCTGGCCGTGGCCCTGCACCGGCGCGACCCCGCGCCACGGGCGCTTCTCGGCTGGGGCACGGTCGCCTTCGGCCTGCTCGACCTGGCGCTGTTCGCCTACCCCCTCGTTGTAGACGCGTTGTGGCCGGCCCTCGTGCTCATCGCGCTGGCCGGGCTGCCGGCGGCCGTGGCGACGGCCGGGTTCGCGACGCTGGCCCAGACGGCCACCACCGACGAGCGCCGGGGCGGCCTGATCGGGCTGCTCGCGAGCGCCCAGGCCGTCACCTCGCTGCTCGGCATGGCGGCCGCCGGGGTGCTCGGCGAGGTCGTCGGCGTCGTGCCCGCGTTGTGCCTGCACGCGGCGGGGCTCGTCGGCGCGGGCGTGCTCGTGCTGACGAACCGCACACCTCACCCGCACCTCCGGCGCGCCGTTTCCCCACCGAGTGCGCCATGACGTTTGTCATGGAGGCGTCTCTGACGGTCGGCACTACACCCGGCGCCACCACTCCCGGCAGGCTGGTCCCATGCTGAGACTCATGGACGGCGCCCCCTGGCGGTCGCCGCGCCGGCCGCCGGGCGTTACCGTCGGGCCCTGTGACGGGTGACGCGGCGGTGCGGGAGGTGGAGTTCGGCCGGGGCCGGACGGCGGCGCGCGCCGGGTCGTGCGTGTGGCTGCTGCTGGTGGGGTGGCCGCTGTGGTCGTTCTTCGCCACGCGTCCCGGCGTGCTCGCCCTGGTGTGGGTGGTCGCGGCGGTCGCGGTCTTCGCGGCGTGCTGGCTGCGGATCATGTGGCGGGCGCTCAGCGCCCTGGGCGCGGCGGCCCTGACCTGGACGCCGGTGGGGCTGGTGGCCGCCGCGCTGGCGCTGCTGCCGGTGTTGCGGGCGCCATGGGCCTACGTCGGCTTCGTGTTCGTGGTCAGCGCCCTGTCGGCCTGCCTTTCGCGGGTCGCCTTCGTCGTGTCGGCGGCGGTGACGACGGTCGTGGTGGTGGCCGCGCTGACGGCGTACGGGCGGCCGTTCGAGCAGGTCTGGTGGGTGCCGCTGGTGATCCTGGTCGAGGCGGTGACGGTGGGCAGCCTGAAGCACCTGGGCGAGATGGTCGCCCGGCTCGACGCCGCCCGCGCCCACGTCGCCCGGCTCGCCGTGGACAACGAGCGGCTGCGCTTCGCCCGCGACCTGCACGACACGCTCGGCCACACGCTCACCTCGATCACCATCAGGAGCCAGCTCGCCGCCCGGCTGGCCCGCACCGACCCGGAACGGGCCGCCCGCGAGATGGCCGACGTGGAACGCGCCGCCCGCCAGGCGCTCGACGAGGTGCGTCACGCCGTCGCCGGCTACCGCGCCCCCTCGTTGTCGGGCGAGCTGCGCACGGCGGCCCACAGCCTGGACCTGGCGGGGATCGGGCTGGCGGTCTCGCCCGCCGGCGGGCCCGTCCCGGCCGCCGCCGAGACGCTGCTGGCCTGGACCGTACGGGAGGCCGCCACGAACGTCGTACGCCACAGCCGCGCCCGTCACTGCCGCATCGACCTCGCCGTCGACGCCCGCACCGCCACCGTCGAGATCCGCGACGACGGCCCCGGATCCGCCGAAGACGCCCCCACCCCCGGAGCCGAAGCGGCCGCGGATTCCGGGGGTGTGGGAGGGAACGGGCTGACCGGGCTGGCCGAGCGGATCGCCGCCGCCGGTGGACGTCTGGAGGCCGGTCCGCTGCCCGGCGGCGGCTACCGGCTGCACGCCCGAGTGCCCCTGGAGCTGCCATGATCCGCGTCCTCATCGCCGACGACCAGGACCTCGTCCGGGGCGGCCTGGCCGCGCTGCTCGCCCTGGAGGACGGCATCGAGGTGGTGGCCGAGGTCGGCCGGGGTGACCTGGTCGAGCCCGCGGTGGCCGAGCACCGCCCCGACGTGGTCCTGCTCGACATCGAGATGCCCGGAATGTCGGGCCTGGAGGTCGCCGAACGTCTGCGCGGCCACCGGGTGGTCATCGTCACCACGTTCGGCCGGCCCGGCTACCTCAGCCGCGCCCTCGACGCGGGCGTGTCCGGGTTCGTGGTCAAGGACGCGCCGGTGGCCGAGCTGACCGCGGCCGTGCGGCGGGTGATGGCCGGCGAGACGGTGATCGACCCCAAGCTGGCGGTGTCCGCCCTGACCGTCGGGCCGAGCCCGCTCACCCAGCGCGAGGCCGAGGTGCTGCGGACCGCCTCCGGCGGCGCGACCGTCGCCGACATCGCCCGCACCCTGTTCCTGACCGAGGGCACCGTACGCAACTACCTGTCCTCGGCCATCACCAAGACGGGGGCGCGCAACCGCGCCGAGGCCGTCCGCGCGGCCGAGACCCGCGGCTGGCTCTGACCCCCGCCCATCCCGCGACCCCACGCAGCCCCGCACCACCCGCAACTTCCACCCCCTCAAGAGGAGCTTCGCCATGCCCTCCGACGACTTCCGCCCGCCCGGACCGGAGTTGTTCGACTACCCCGCCCTGTGGGACGGCGCGCCGCTCTGGCTCACCAAGCCGGTGCTGCTGGCCGCCGCCGGCGTGCTCGTGGTGTGCGCGCTGGCCTGGGGCGCCTTCTCCCGGCCCAGGCTGGTGCCGCGCGGCCTGCAGAACGCGGGCGAGTACGCCTACCTGTTCGTCCGCGACCAGATCGCCCGCCCGTCGCTGGGCGCCGACGCCGACCGCTGGATGCCGCTGCTGCTCACGCTCTTCCTGCTGATCCTGCTCTGGAACGTGATGGGCGTGATCCCGCTGCTCCAGTTCCCGGTCACCGCCCACGTCGCCTTCCCCTGGGTGCTGGCCGGGGTGGTCTACCTGCTCAAGCTCTACCTCGGCTTCAGGCACCAGGGCCTGGCCGGCTACCTCAGGAACGCGATGTTCCCCGAGGGACTGCCCAAGGCCCTCGCCATCACCCTGTACGCGCCGCTCGAACTGTTCTACATCTTCGTCACCGCGCCGTTCACCCATGCCGTGCGGCTGTTCGCGAACATGTTCGCCGGGCACACGCTGCTGGCCTTCTTCAGCGCGGTCGGCTACTGGTTCCTGGTGGAGCGGCCGACCGTGGGCGGCGTGGCGGTGGGCGTGCTGGGCGTGTTCATGACGTGCCTGCTGACCGCGTTCGAGATCTTCGTCATGTTCCTGCAGGCGTACCTGTTCACCATGCTCACCGCCATGTACCTGGGCCAGTCCCTGCACCCGGAGCACTGACCGGTCAGGACGCGGGCGGCGCCAGAACCCGCCAGGCGGCCGGCCGCACGATCCAGGTACGCCGCTCCGCCACCTGCTCCAGCTCGCCGTCCACGCTGGCCGGGACGGGCCCGCCCGCCACGGTGATCCGCCTGCCCCGGAAGGTCTGCACGTCGGGGCGGGCGGGGTGCCGGCCGCGGCGCAGCCCGGTGGCGAAGGCCAGCCGCGCCAGCGGTCCGGTGGCGTAGGAGACCACCACCTCGGCCAGCCCGTCGTCGGGCCGGGCCGCGGGGGCCAGCGGCGTGCCGCCGCCGATCGTGGCGCCGTTCCCGACGCCGGCCATCAGCACCCGGCGGCGGCCGGTGCACACCTGGGCGCCGTCCACCCTGATCCGCAGCCGCCATCCGCCCGTCCCCGCGCCCGCCAGCACCGCGCCCACCGCGTACGCGGCCCGGCTGAGCAGCGGCTTCAGCGGCGCGGCCCGCTCGGCGGCGTGCGCGCCCACGCCGAGGTGCGCGGCGTTGACCACGATGCCGCCGTCGTCGTCGATCAGCAGGTCCACGGGCCGCTCGTGCCCCGCCAGCACCACGCGGGCCGCCTCGGCCGGGTCGAGCGGGATGCCCAGCGTGCGGGCCAGGTCGTTGCCGGTGCCCATGGGGATCAGCCCGACCGGGCCGGCGTCCAGACGGCCGTGCTCCAGCAGCGCGGCGACCAGCGCGTGCACGCTCCCGTCGCCGCCCAGCACCACCGGGACCCGGTCGTCGTGCGACCGCGCGGCCTCCCGCGCGTCGCCGTCGCAGACCCGCACGTCGGCCTCCGCCCGCAGCAGCCGCAGCACCTCCCGCGTGCTGTCGTCGCCGACGCCGCCGGCCTGCCGGTTGCAGATCACCAGAAGTCTCACGGGTCCTCGCCTTCCCTTCCGCTGGGCGGATCGGTCTCTTCCCCGGGCGCCTGCCACAATGCCCCGCCGCCGGAACCCGTTCCCGGGGCGGCGGCGCGGGCGCGCGGGACGCGGCGGCGCGCTTCTCCGGCGTACCTGAAGGTGCCCGACGGCTTCTATGGCGTTCCTAAGGTTCCCCGACGGTGGGGTGAAGGTGGCCGCGGTTGAGTGGCCGCAGCGGGCCGGGCCACTGGGGACCGGCCGCCAGAAGGGCAACCGACATGAACCCACGAAAGACCGCGCTGGCCCTCGGGGCGGCGGCGGCCCTGACGCTGGCCGCCTCCGGGGCGGCGCCGGCCGCGGCGGCCGGCCCGTGCGCCCAGGTCTCCTCGACCTGCTCGCCCGCCGACGTGGCCAAGGACCACGCGGGCGCGAAGACCGCCGACGGCAAGGCCGGCGTACGGACCGACGTGCGGACCGACGTGCGGAAGGACCCCGGCGGCGGGAAGCCGCGCGACGGCGGGCCCGGCTGCGGCCCAGAGAAGACGGACCAGCGCGGAAAGCCCGGTGAACCGGACAAGAAGGGCCACGGCCTCTCCCGGGAGGCGTTCGCCAAGGCGCTCGCGGCCGAGCTGGGCGTCGGGTACGACCGCGCCCTGCGCGCCGTCAAGGAACTGGACGCCCTGACGGAGAAGGGCCGCGTGGACCCGGACTCGGCCGGGTTCGGCGCGGTGGCCGGACATCTCGGCGTCACGCCGGACCGCCTGGAGCAGGCGCTGCGGAACGTCAAACGCGCACTGGCCGGCACCGAGCCCGCATAGAGATCTGAACGCGCACTGGCCGGCACCGAGCCCGCATAGAGACCGGCACCGATCTTCCTCAGCCGGGGGTGCGGAGGGGAGAGTGGCACCATGCACGTCCTTGTTGCCGACGACGACGAGGCGGTCCGCCGCTCCCTGACCCACGCGCTCACCCGCGAGGGCTACGACGTCAGCGTCGCCGCCGACGGCCTGCGCGCCCTGGAGGCGGCCGGCGGCGGACGTCAGGACGCGGTGGTGCTGGACATCATGATGCCCGGCCTGGACGGCCTGGAGGTGTGCCGCCGCCTGCGGGCCGCGGGCGACCGCACCCCGATCCTGATGCTCACCGCCCGCGACCTGGTCGGCGACCGGGTCGCGGGCCTGGACGCGGGCGCCGACGACTACCTCGTCAAGCCGTTCGCGCTGGAGGAGCTGCGGGCCAGGCTGCGCGCGCTGCTGCGCCGCAGCGCGCCCGCGCAGGGGCTGCTCCGCCACGCCGACCTGGAGCTGGACCCGGCCGCCTGCCGGGCCAGCCGCGGCGGCCGGCCGCTCGACCTGACCAGGACCGAGTACCCCCTGCTGAAGGTGTTCCTGCGCAACCCGGGCCGGGTGCTCAGCCGCGAGGTCATCTTCGACTCGGTCTGGGGGTACGACTTCGGGCCGTCGTCCAACGCGTTGTGGGTCTACATCAGCTACCTGCGGGCCAAGCTGGAGGCCGGGGGAGAGCCGCGGCTGATCCAGACCGTCCGCGGCCTGGGCTACGTGCTGCGGGAGGAGCCGTGAGGCTGCGTACCAGGGTCGCGCTGACGGTCGCCGCCGTGGTGGCCGCCGCGCTGCTGGCGGTCTCGCTGGTGGTCTACCCGGCGGCCGCGGCGGGGCTGGCCGGCCAGCACGACGGGGAGCTGGTGCGGGCCGCCGGGCAGGCGCCGCGGCTGCTGGAATCGCTGAAGACCGCCGACTCGCCGCTGCCGGCCACGCCCCTCCCAGTGGGCAACACGCTGCTGGCCCGCCTGGCCGGCTCGTTCACCACGATGACGCACGCGCTGCGCGAATCGGTGCTGGCCCAGCGGCGTCTGGTCGCCGACGCCTCCCACGAGCTGCGCACGCCGCTGACCAGCCTCACCACGAACCTGGAGCTGCTGGAGGAGGGGCGCGGCACGGCCGACCCGCAGGCCCCGGCCCTGGTGCACGAGGGCATTGCGGCCCACGACCTGCCGTTCGTGTTCGACCGGTTCTACCGCGCCGAGTCGGCCCGTTCCCTGCCGGGTTCGGGGCTCGGCCTGGCCATCGTCCGCCAGATCGCCGAGGCGCACGCCGGATCGGTGCGCGCCGAGCCGCTGCGACCCGGCGTACGGCTGGTCCTCGCGCTGCCCCCGGCCACCTGACCCGCCAACGATGAGGGCGCGACCACGGGCGCGGACCCCCGCACCCGCGGCCGCGCCGGTCCAGAGGGCCGGCCCAGAGGGCCGGTCCAGGGGCCGATGGCCGGTCCGGTGTTCAGTGAGCCCCGGCGACGGGCACCGACGGCGCGGCGGGCGCGGCGGGCCGGGGCATCGGGCGCGGCGGCAGCGCCATCAGCACCAGGCCGAGCACCGCCCACAGCCCGAGCACCGTCAGCGGGACGGCCACCGCGGCGCCGTCGAAGTAGACCACGCTGCGCACCAGTTCGAGCGCCGACCGGGTGGGCAGCACGTAGCCGAGCGCCGCGTACCAGGGCTCGATGAACGCGGCGCCGAACGGGCCGCCGCTGGCCGGCAGGCCGATCGGGATGAACAGCACGGCCGCCGCGATCACGCCGCGCGGCCCGAAGCGGCGCATCAGCCCGTTCACCGCCACCGACACCAGGAAGATCACCGCGGCCGAGACGGCCAGCAGCCCGAGCGGCGCGCCGGTGAGCGCGCCGAGCAGGCCGTCGACGACCCAGGTGAGCGCCAGACCGCCGGTCACCGCGCCGAGCGCGAGCACCGCGAGGCGCAGCCCCCGGTGCATCATCGGCTGCATGCGCATGGTCAGCACGGTCGTCGCCAGCGCCGTCAGCAGCAGGCCCAGCACGTAGAACATGCCGGACACGCCGGAGGAGTCGCCCTCGGCCAGCGGGCGCACGTCCTCGACGGCGAGCTGCCGTCCGGCGGCGCGCTGCATCAGGGCGGTGAAGTGCGGGGCCGCCGTGTCACCGCCCGCGCCGGCCACCAGCAGCCGGCCCTCGCCCGCCAGGTAGGCGGCCTCGACCTCACGCCGGAGCACCGCCGCCCGCGCGCCGGCCGCGTCGGCGTACGGGCGGACGTCCACGGCCCCGCCCGCGGCCTGCTCCAGCCGGGCGGCGTCGGGGCCCACCACGGCGAGCGGCACCCCGTGCGGAACCGGGTGGTGCAGCGCTCCGACGAACGAACCGATGATCACTGCGCCGACGACCGCGGACACCAGGTAGGCGACCGCGACTCGAACAGCGGGATTCTTCATGACGCTCCTCAGTTGTCCACCCGGTTCATGTCCTGGAGGCGGCCCGCACGACCGGCGCCGCCGCCCTCACCTTGCCGGTTAGAGCGCGCGCTAAGTCAAGGCGTCGGACTCGGATCTGGCCCGCGAATGTTCCAGGAAGTTGAACGTCATCACCACGAGCACCAGGCAGGCCACGGACAGCAGCGCCGGCGCCTGCAGCGAGATCGGGATGATCGCCAGGATGGCCACCGGCATGGCGAGCTGCGGCCCCGACCACTTGCCGAAGATGTGCCAGCGGGCGTAGCAGAACGTCGCGAAGTACAGGGCGCAGCCGCCGAACAGCAGCGCGGTCACGGGGGCGGCGAAGACCTGGCCCGGATGGGAGACGACCTCGGCCATGCCCACCGCCATCGCCATGATCGACCCGATGAAGGCCAGGTGGCCGTAGGAGAAGACGCGCCGGATCAGGTCGGTGCGGATCACGGCCTCGTCCAGGGCCTTGGGCAGCGACTCGGCGGCGAAGATGAAGTACACCCACCACAGCGCGCAGGCCAGCACGAACGTCGCGGCGACCGCGCCGATCGAGCCCACCGCGAGCGGGCGCGACGACGACGCCTGCGCGCCGATGGCCAGGATCGGCTCGCCCATCGCGATGATCAGCAACAGGCCGAACCGCTCGGGTAAGTGATGGGGGTGGAAGTTGACCCGCACCAGGTGGCTGCGGGTCAGCACCGGCGCGGCCAGGTCGATGGCGGCGGCCGCGGCCCAGACCCACACCCGGGCGCCGCTGTCCAGCAGGCCCCCGGCCAGCAGCAGCGGCCCGGTCACGCACACCGAGAGCGTGAACGGGTTGACCAGCTCGAACGGCCGGCCGCGGAAGTACAGGGCGGCCAGCAGCGAGCGCTGGGCGAAGTAGGCGGCGCCGAACATCAGCCCGCGCTCCTCGTAGGCCAGGGGGGTGGCCAGCGCCATGAACAGGCCGCACAGGCTGAGCGCCAGGATGCCCAGCCGGTCGGGGGTGTTGTTGACGTCGCGGGTGTTGGCGTGCACCGCCATGCCCACCCAGGCCCAGTACGTCGGCACCAGCACGACGACGGCCTGCCCCACGCTGCCCCAGCCGTGGCCGTGGTGGAGCAGGTCGGACAGCTGGGTGACGGCGAACACGAAGACCAGGTCGAAGAAGAGCTCGACCCAGGTGACTTGCTTGTCTGCTTTCGGCTTCATCGAGCGGTGTGACTCCTCGTACGTCGTGCGGGTGCTCACGCGGGCAGCAGCGCGGGCTCGGCGCCGGCGGCCAGCCGCCAGCGCACGTCGAAGGCGTAGGCGGCCGAGGCCAGCGTGACGTGGTGGTGCCAGCCGTGGAAGGAACGGCCCTCGTAGTCGAACAGCCCGAAGCCCCCGGCCAGCTCGCCGATGGCGTGGGCGGCCCGCCAGCGGGACTTGGCCAGCGCGACCAGCTCCTGCGCCGGCACGGACATGTTGGTCAGCCAGAACGCGCGCGGCCGCGGCCGGCCGAGCGGCCACTCCACCAGCAGCCTGCGCGAACGCGCCTGGTCGTCGGAGACCGGCAGGAGGACGAACTGCGAACGCAGCGACCGCCCCCGCGGCCCCTCCCACCAGGCCACCGTGCGCCGCTCCATCCCGGCCGCGGCCTGCGCCGCCTCGGCCAGCGCGACGCGGGCCCGCGGGCCGCCCCCGCGCACCACGCTCATCGAGGCCCGGACCCGGTGGCGGGCGTCGACCTCGACGACGTAGTCGAGGCCGCGGTCCTCCAGGCCGCGCAGCAGGTCGGCGACGCCCCGGACGTGCGTGAGGTCGGCCACCAGCGGCGCGACGGGCGTGCCCCAGTCGAGCGTCAGGTCGTCGACCAGGTCGATCACGTGCTCGCCGAAGGGCCGGTGCCGCTCATGGTCGGGCACGTGCGCGCGGGCCCGCCGGTCGTGGTCGGCCTCCCACGACTGCGGCAGGCACAGCCGCCAGTTGACCGGCACGGCCGCCTCGCCGGAGCTCATCAGCACGGCCGCGCCCACCTGGCAGTTGACCGTGCGGCCGAGGCCGCGCACGTACTGGCGCTCGACGCCCGCCGACCAGCGGCCGTGCTTGGCGAAGGCCACCTCCTCCACCAGCCAGGCGGCCGGGGGCGCGCCGGCCGCCAGCACGTCGGCGACGGTGCGGCGGACCGGGCGCGGGTCCCAGCGGCTCTGGTTGACGAACTGCTGCAGCGACTGGCCGTTGTGCGGGCCGCCCACCTCGTCGGCGATGCGCTGGATGGACTTGCGCCCGCCCGCGTGCAGCAGCCCCAGCACGTACGACTCCGCCGCGCTACGCTGGTCGGAGCGCGGCAGCGAACCGAATATCGTACCGAAGAATTCTGCGAACTCTTCCCGCTCGTTCACCGCGAGTTCTCTCATGACCGCCCCTCACCTGCATTAGAGAAGATCCGTAATGGCGAACGCGGTCAGGATCGCAGTTAAGTTTTGGTTCGCACAAGAGAGTAACACCAAGGTGGCAGCGGAGCTGTCCGGGAGTATTAAAGGGAGTACTCCCGGAGGCAGCTGCCGGGTGCTCATGGATAACCCGGTATTACATCACACGCGGCGTCAGTCAGGTGTGCGGGTAATGGACTTGCCGCCCGATGAGTCTGGAGTGCACTCTTGCATCCGCCGGAATCATGTGATCATATGATGCGGGGATCTGCGCCGGTGACTGAGTAAGGCGACACACACTACGGGGGATGACCAGTGCAGTGCAACATCCAGCCCACGGTTGTGATAGCCGAGCGGATCGAGGCCCATAAGGCTGCGATCTTGGCACAGCTGTGCGGCGAAATTGAAGAATCAACTTCCGGGGCCGCTCCGGGCGAGTGCGCGGAGTTGGCGGAGGAGCTCCTCGACCTGATGGTGGCCCGGCTCAAGGCCAGTACGGACCGTTCTTCAGGAGCCCTGGCCGGACCGGTGGACGGCGACCGCGGCGACGCCCGGGAATGGCGGCGAATTTCCCGCGACCTGCACGACCGGGTGGGCCACGAGATCAGCGTGGCGAGCCGGCAGCTGGAGCTCGCCGAAATCGGTCACGCACGTGGTACGGACGGTTTCCCGGTGCATGTGAAGGAGGCGAAGGCCGCCCTGCTGCGAGCCCACCAGGAAATCCGGGACGTCATATCCGACCTGCGCGTTCACGCCCATTGGCCGGGAATGGAGCAAGCGCTCGTGCGGCTCATGACAACCATTGTGGACCCCCGGCTGGAGCATCGAATCACCCTTATCGGCGATGTCGAGGGCCTGCCTCCGGGCATTCGGGACGAGTTATTCCTGATATTACGCGAAGCCATTACCAACAGCATCTCCCACGCGGGCGCCGACCTGCTCGAAGTGTGCGTCAAGATTGTGCACGACCGGATCACAGCAATTGTGCGGGACAATGGCCGGGGTTTCTCGGGGTGGCGCGCGAAACATGGGAACGGCCTGACCTCCATGCGTGAGCGCGGGGTCGCTCTGGGCGGCCTGGTGACCATAGAGAGCACCCCCGGGAAGGGCACCGAGGTCGTCTTCCGTGCCCCTGTCCGGGCTGTCCGGGACGAGCGGCCGAAGGAAACATCGGATGCAAAGAGAAGGCAGCATTGACGTCCTCATCGCCGACGATCACACGATCCTGCGGGAGACGCTCAAGCAGACGCTGGAGCTCGAACCCGACCTTCGTGTCGTCGCCACCGCGGGGGACGCGCGCGCGGCGGTGAAGTCGGCCGAGGCGCTGCGGCCGGACGTCGTGGTGCTCGACGTGGAGATGCCCGGCGACGGCGTCGTGCGCACCACCACCCACATCCACCGGGTCTCGCCCCGGTCCCGCGTCATCGTGCTGAGCATGTACGACGACCCGGTGCTGGTGCAGGAGCTCATCGCCCAGGGCGTGCGCGGCTACCTGCTCAAGAGCGTCGGCCGGGAGGAACTGGTGCAGGCCATCCGCGGCGTCTGCGCGGACGCCGAGCGCGTGGTGCTGTCGGTGTCGCGGGAGAGCCTGATGATGTCCGGCCGGCCGCGCACGGGCAAGCTGTCCGAGCGGGAGCTGAGCGTGCTGTCCCTGGCCGCCCAGGGGCTCAGCAACGCCCAGATCGCCACCCGGCTGATGATCGCCGAAGGCACGGTCAAGCGTCACCTGCGCAACATCTTCACCAAGCTCGACGCCACCTCCCGCCTCGACGCGGTGAACAAGGCCATGGCCGCCTCACTGCTGACGCCCTGACGCCCCCTCCGCCATGGCCGCCTCACTGCCGGCGCTCCGGCGCCTCCTCTCCGGGGACCAGCCAGAGCGTCGCCAGCGGCGGCAGCAGCACCTCGGCGACCGCACCCCCCTCCGGGCACGTGACCGAGCCCAGGTTGCCGAGGTTCCCGCCGCCGTAACAGGCGGCGTCGGTGTTGAGCACCTCGTGCCAGCGCCCGCCGGAGGGAAGCGCCAGCCGGTGCCCGTGCCGCGGCACCGGTGACAGGTTGCTCACGCACACCAGCGGCGCCCCCCACCGGTCCCAGCGCACGAAGGAGTAGACGCTGGAACCGGCGTCGTCGGCGTCGATCCAGGTGAAGCCGCCGGGGGAGCAGTCCAGCCGCCACAGCGCGGGGGTGGCGGCGTAGCGCCGGTTGAGGTCCCTGACCAGGTCGCGCACGCCCTTGTGCCGCGGGTCGCGCAGCAGCGCCCAGTCCAGCTCGCGGTCGTGGGACCACTCGCTGCGCTGCGCGAACTCCTGGCCCATGAACAGCAGCTTCTTGCCCGGATGCGCCCACATGAAGGCCAGGTACGCGCGCAGGTTCGCCAGCCGCTGCCACTCGTCGCCCGGCATCTTCCCGGCCAGCGAGCCCTTGCCGTGCACCAGCTCGTCGTGACTGAGTGGCAGCACGAAGTCCTCCGCGTACGCGTACGTCAGCCCGAACGTCAGCGCGTGATGGTGGTACGGCCGGTGCACCGGGTCGCGCCGCATGTAGCCGAGCGTGTCGTGCATCCAGCCCATGTTCCACTTGAAGTCGAACCCCAGCCCGCCGGCGGACGTCGGCCGGGTCACCCCCTCCCACGCCGTGGACTCCTCGGCGATCGTCAGCACCCCGGGACAGCGCCGGTGGACGGTGTCGTTCAGCTCGCGCAGGAACGCGATCGCCTCCAGGTGCTCCCTGCCGCCGTGCGCGTTGGGCCGCCAGGCACCGTCCGGGCGGGAGTAGTCCAGGTAGAGCATCGAGGCGACGGCGTCCACGCGCAGGGCGTCGACGTGGAACTCCGCGCACCAATACAGGGCGTTGGCGATGAGGAAGTTGCGCACCTGCGGGCGGCCCAGGTCGAAGGTGAGCGTGCCCCAGTCGGGATGCTCGCCGCGCAGCGGGTCGGGGTGCTCGTACAGGGGGCCGCCGTCGAAGCGGGCCAGCGCCCAGTCGTCGCGCGGGAAGTGCGCGGGCACCCAGTCGAGTATCACCCCGATCCCGGCCAGGTGCAGCGCCTCGACCAGGGCGCGGAAGTCGTCCGGGGTGCCGTAGCGGGAGCTCGGCGCGTAGTAGGAGGAGATCTGGTAGCCCCACGAGCCGCCGAAGGGGTGCTCGGCCACCGGCATGAGCTCCACGTGGGTGAAGCCCATGCCGCGCAGGTATCCGGGCAGCTGCTCGGCCAGGTCGCGGTAGGTCAGGCCGCGCCGCCAGGAGCCCAGGTGCAGCTCGTACACGCTCATGGGCGCCTCGCGGGCCGGGCCGTCGCCGCGGGCCGCCAGCCACGCGCCGTCGCGCCAGCGGTGCCGCGAGGTGAACACCACCGACGCGGTGCGCGGCGGGTGCTCGGCCGCCAGGGCCAGCGGGTCGGCCTTGCGCCGGGTACGCCCGTCCGCGCCGGTGATCTCGTACATGTACCGGCAGCCGTCGCCGGCCCCGGGCACGAACAGCTCCCACAGGCCGCCGCCGGGCGCCCGGCGCAGCGCGTGCCCGGCGCCGTCCCAGCCGTTGAGGTCGCCCACCAGCCGCACCTCGCGCGCGCCCGGCGCCCACACGGCGAACGAGACGCCCGCCACGCCGCCCACGGTCCGGGTGCGCCCGCCCAGCGCCCGCCACAGCTCCTCGTGCCTGCCCTCGCCGATGAGGTGCAGGTCCAGCTCGCCCAGCACGGACGGGCCCCCGCCGGTCAGGACGTCCGTCACCGCTCCACCGCCAGGATGTGCGCCGGCTGCCTGGACGGGTCCAGCCGCACGAAGTTGCGCGCCCCCCACTGGTAGACCTCGCCGGTCAGCTCGTCGCGCACCCGGAAGGACGGCCCGAGGTCGGGCAGGTCCAGCGTCACCGTGGCCTGCCGCACGTGGTGCGGGTCGAGGTTGACCACGACGATCACGGTGTCCTCGCCCGCCTGCTTGGCGAAGCAGAGCACGGCGTCGTCGTCGGCGTGCTGGAAACGCAGGTTGCGCAGCAGGCGCAGGGCCGGATGGCGGCGGCGGACCCGGTTCAGCGCGGCCAGGAAAGGCGCCAGCGTGCCGCCGGCCGACCAGTCGCGCGGCCGGTACTGGTACTTCTCCGAGTCCTTGTACTCCTCGCTGCCCGGCGCGGCCGGCTCGTGCTCGCACAGCTCGAATCCGGCGTACACGCCCCAGGTGGGGGAGGCCGTCGCGGCCAGCGCGGCCCGCACCCGGAACGCGGCGGGACCGCCCTCCTGCAGGTAGGCGTGCAGGATGTCCGGCGTGTTGACGAACAGGTTCGGCCGCATGTACGCCGCCGCCTCCCCTGCCAGCTCGCCCAGGTAGCTCTCCAGCTCCGGCTTGGCGTTGCGCCAGGTGAAGTAGGTGTAGGACTGCTGGAAGCCGACCGCGGCCAGCGTGTGCATGATCGCCGGACGGGTGAACGCCTCGGCCAGGAAGACGACGTCCGGGTCGGTGCGGTTGATCTCGGCGATCAGGCGTTCCCAGAAGAACACCGGCTTGGTGTGCGGGTTGTCCACCCGGAAGATCCGCACCCCGTGGCCCATCCAGTGCCGCAGCACCCGCAGCGACTCGGCCAGGATGCCGCCGGGGTCGGCGTCGAAGGAGATCGGGTAGATGTCCTGGTACTTCTTGGGCGGGTTCTCGGCGTAGGCGATGCTGCCGTCGGGCCGGTGCTCGAACCACCGCGGGTGCTCCCGTACCCACGGGTGGTCGGGCGAGCACTGCAACGCGAAGTCCAGCGCCACCTCCAGGCCCAGCTCGGCGGCCCTGGCCACGAAGAAGTCGAAGTCGTCGATCGTGCCCAGGTCGGGGTGGACGGCGTCGTGGCCGCCCGCCGCCGAGCCGATCGCCCACGGCGAGCCGGGGTCGTGCGGCCCGGCGATCGGCGAGTTGCCCGGCCCCTTGCGGTTGGTGCGGCCGATCGGGTGGATCGGCGGCAGGTAGACCACGTCGAAGCCCATCGCCGCGACGGCGGGCAGCCGCTCGGCCGCGGTCCGGAAGGTGCCCGAGCGCGGCGGGTGACAGCCCGTGGGATCCACCACGGCGCCCTCGGAGCGAGGGAAGAACTCGTACCAGGCCCCGTACAGCGCCCGTTCGCGCTCCACCAGCAGCGGCAGCTCCTCCCCGGCCGTCACGTGGTCGCGCAGCGGCCGGCGGGCCAGCGTCCGCAGCACCGGCTCGGCCAGCGCGATCGCCAGCCGCGCCTCGGGGTCCAGCTCGCCGTCGCGCAGCGTCGCGGCGGCCACGCGCAGCAGCCGGGCGTCGGCGGGCGGCACCTCGGGCTGGGCGGCGGCCCTGGTCAGCAGCCGGGCGCCGGCCTCCATCGTGACGGCCACGTCGATCGCGGCGGGGATCTTCACCTCGGCCACGTGCAGCCAGGTCGCCACCGGGTCGCTCCACGCCTCCACCCGGAACGTCCACTCGCCCTCCCGGTGGGCCGACACCTCGGCCGCGTACCGGTCGGAGCCCTCCGACACGGCCGCCATCGGGATCCAGGCGGCCTGCTTGCCGTCGGGGTCGGTGAGCACGACGTTCGCGCCCACCACGCCGTGCCCCTCCCGGAACAGCGTCGCCGACACCTCGAACGGCTCGCCCGGCACCGCGCGCGCGGGGCGGCACCCGCCCGCCACGACGGGCCGGACCCCCACGATGGGCACGCGGCCCGCGGCGATCTCGGAGATCTCGGTCAACACCAGCGTCTCAGTCATGTCTCACGCGTCCTGCAGGTCGGCGATGGTCTCGAACGAGGTGCCGGCGGCGGCCTCGCAGTGCGCCGGCACGGTCAGCCCCGGGTACACCGTCACCCCGGACAGCCGCACGCCGGCCTGAACCGTCACTCCGTTGCCCAGCGCGCTGTAGCCGCTCAGCACGGTCACGCAGTCCACGAACGACTCGACCCTGGCCATCGTCCCCACGTGCGTGTCGGTGAGCCGCGCCCAGGGGCCGATGATCGCGCCGTCCAGGCAGGCCACCCGCTGCAGCCGGCACCCGGTGTGCAGGTCGACGCCGTCGCCGATCGCGGAGTCGGAGACGACCACGCCGGGGCCGATCTCGACGTCCCGGCCGATGTGCACGTTCGGCCCGATCCTGACCAGGCCCGCGCTGATCTTCTCGGCCAGCGTCATGCCCGACGTCGCGTCCCGCTGGCGCAGCGAGGACTCGTGGATGCGCACGTTGCCCGGGTAGGCCCGCAGCATGCCCTTGAGCACGTGCGGGTAGCCGCCGCTCAGCGCGTCGGTCAGCGTGCCGAGATAGTCGCGCAGGTTACCCAGGTCGCCCAGCTTGGCGATGGGCGCGATGCCGACCCGGTGCCCGGCCTCCACCAGCCACGGGAGCAGGTCGTGCCCCCAGTCGAGCCGGTGGCGGGCCAGCTCGGCCAGCGACGGCTCCCCGGCCAGTTTCCGCAGCCGCCCGCAGTCGACCAGGTAGAGCCCGGCGTTGACGGGCACCCGGGCCGGGTCGGCGGCCAGGGCGTGCACCTCGGCCAGCGGTGGTTTCTCCACGAAACGCCGGATCTGCCCGGAGGCGTCCGTGACCATCGTGCCGTACTTGCCCGCGACCTCCTCGGCCGGCCGCTCGACCACGGCCACGGTGACCACCGCGTCGCTGTCGCGGTGGCGGCGGACCAGCTCGTCCAGGTCGAACTCGAACAGCGAGTCGGTCGGGAACACCAGCGCCAGGCCGTCGAGCTGCCAGTAGTCCAGGCTGCTCAGCGTCGCCTCGCCGGAACCGGTGTTGGTCCAGTCCATCCGGGGCCGTGAGTAGCGCACGCGCACGCCCAGTCCCTCGCCGTGGCCGAGCACGTCCTTGGCCTGGTAGCGGTTCTCCCGGCCGTTGGCGATCAGGTAGAAGTCGCTGACCCCCTGGTCGCGCAGGGCCATGATCTGCCATTCGATGACCGGCCGTCCGGCGAAGCAGACCGTGGCCTTGCTCCGCAGGTGGCCGGGGGCCTCCAGGGTGAGCGGCCGGGCCCTGAGACCCTGTCCGCCCGCCAATGCGATTCCGGCGATCTCGTTCATTGTCCGTACTTCCCCGTGGGTGTCCTACGTAGAGCGATCATGGTGATGTCGTCGAACTGCTCGGCGGACCCGATGTGCGCGCTGATCTCCCGTTCGAGCCTGTCCAGCAGGTCCTCCGCGCCGGCGGCGGGCTGCGAGACGAGGGTCAGCATGAGCTCCTCGCTGAAGAAGCGGCCGGATTCGTCCCTGGCCTCGGGCACGCCGTCGGTGTAGGCGAACAGCAGGTCCCCCTGGTCCAGGTGGGCCCTGCCGACCTCGAAGACGGAGTCGGGCACCAGCCCCAGCGCCGGCCCGGTGGGACGCAGCAGGGTGTGGCCGCCGCCCGCGTGGCGGATGATGGGCGGGTTGTGCCCGCAGTTGATGTAGACCAGCGCGCCGGTGACCGGGTCGAGCACGCCGAAGAACAGCGTGGCGAAGTAGCCCTGGCGCAGGTGGTTGGCGGTCAGGTAGTCGTTGGTCGCGATCACCGCGCGCAGCAGCGGCGTGGTGTCGTCCTGGACGGCGGCGGCCGGGCCGGTCTCCACGTGGGCGGCCGTGTGCCGCAGCAGGGTCCTGATCAGGGCCATGAACAGGGCGGCGCCGACGCCCTTGTCGCACACGTCGGCCACCACCAGCCCGATCCGCGAGCCGCCCAGCAGCTCCAGGGCGTCGTAGAAGTCCCCCGCGACCTCCCTGGCCGGCTGGAACCGGACGGTCAGCTGCCAGCCGGCGCGGGCGGGCAGCGCGTCGGGCAGGAATCCCGCCTGGATCTCCCGCCCGATCTGCAGCTCGCGCTCGTACTTCAGCAGCGCCTCACCCTCGGCGCCCGGGAAGCGGCCGAACACCTGGCCCGCCCGCAGCCTGCGGTGCAGCAGCTCCGGCACGAACGGCGGGACGATGTAGTCCAGCCCGGCCAGCACGTGCGGTGCGAGCTGACGCAGGTCGCCGTCGGTGAACGCGACCACGACGGGCGGCCGCGCGCCGGCCTGGACGACCCGCGTCACCTCGCGCACGACCTCCACGTCGAGGCTCGCGTTCACCAGCAGCAGACCGGTGGGCGGAGGCGCCTCGGCCAGCAGTTGCTCGGGGGTGCGCCTGGCCACGGGAGCGCCGTCGGCGGCCAGCAGCAGGCACAGCTCTTCCGCTGCTGGTGATGGGCCACTGACGACGAGGGTCACCTCCGCATCCATCGGCACCTCCTAGACGCGGTTCATGATGATGGTCGTCTGGTTACGACCCGAGCTGTACTCGTAGCGGACCTGGTCGGCGACCGTACGGGCCAGGTAGACGCCCAGCCCGCCCGGCCGGCGCTCGCCCAGCGGCCGGTCCAGGTCGGGAACGGCCTCGTAGGCGGTCGGGTCGAACGGCGGCGCCGAGTCGGTCAGGCGCAGCCACACCCGGCCCGGCTCCACCCCGCCCGTCACCTCCAGCTCGCCCGGCCGGTCGCGGTGGCCGTGGGTGATGATGTTGACGATCAGCTCCTCGGCGGCCAGCCGCAGCCAGTGGGCGCGCGTGCGGGTCAGCCCGCCGAGCGCGCTCAGCGTCTGCACGTAGGCCATCAGCTCCTCCAGCGACTCGGGCTCGGCGGGCAGCCTGAGCCGCTCCATCGCCTGCCTACTCGGGGATCGCATCGCTGAAGTCCACGCTGTGGTGGAAACCGACCAGCCGGATGGTCTGCTCGATGGCGTCGTTGGCGCCGACCAGCACGATGCGCACGTCGTCGGCCAGCTTCTGCCGGGCGAACACCAGCCCGCGCAGCCCCGCCGAGGACATGTAGCTGAGCTGCGACATCTCCAGCACCAGCAGCTCGGCCGCGGCCTCGGCCGCGCGCTCCACCTCCCTCCTGAAGGTCTCGGCGGTCAGGGCGTCCAGCTCGCCCTCCAGCGTGATCAGTGCGGTGCTGCCGTCGTGGGTCAGGATCGCGTTGAACGACATGGGATCTCCTCCATGGGATTTCACGGATGGGCGCGGCCGACCAGCGCGACCGCGGCCCGCGGGCCGACGACGATCCGCCGCTGGTCGGCCAGCGGCGGCTCCTGGCCCGGTGAGTGGACGTCGCCGGGGGCGGCGGCCGCGGTGTCGGCGAACAGGTGCCACACCGCGCCGCCCGGCAGCGCGGGCAGCTCCAGCTCCCGCGCCTGCCAGTGGGTGTTGGCGGCCAGGTACAGGTGCTCCTCGCCGCCGCCGGCCGCCGGGCCGCTGCGCAGCATCGCCACCAGCGTGCCGTCCGGCGACCAGTCCGGCTCGCCGGCCCGCTCGCCGTGCCAGGACACCTGCGGCAGGCCGCCGGCGCCCTCGTCGCCGCACGGGTGGCGGCGGTCGCGCACCATCGGGTGCGCGGCGCGGAAGGCGACGCACTCGCGCACGAACCGCAGCAGGTCGCCGTTGCGCTCGGTCAGGCCCCAGTCGAACCACGACAGCGGGCCGTCGTGGCAGTAGGCGTTGTTGTTGCCCTGCTGGGTGCGGCCGACCTCGTCGCCGGCCAGGATCATCGGGATGCCCTGGCTGAGCAGCAGCAACAGCAGCGCGTTCCTGGCCTGCCGCCCGCGCAGCGCCAGCACCTCGGCGTCCTGGGTGGGGCCCTCGGCGCCGCAGTTCCAGCTCTGGTTGTCGTCGTTGCCGTCGCGGTTGTCCTCGCCGTTGGCCTCGTTGTGCTTGCCGTTGTAGGCGAACAGGTCCGCCAGCGTGAAGCCGTCGTGGCAGGTGACGAAGTTGACCGAGGCGAGCGTGCCGCGGGAGGCGTACAGGTCGGGCGAGCCGACCAGCCGGGTGGCCAGCTCGCCGGCCGAGCCGGGGTCGGCCTTCAGGAAGCGGCGCAGCGCGTCGCGGTAGCGGCCGTTCCACTCCGACCAGCGCTGGTAGCCAGGGAAGGAGCCCACCTGGTACAGGCCGCCGGCGTCCCACGCCTCGGCGATCAGCAGGCAGTCGCGCAGCAGCGGGTCGTGGGCCAGCGTCTCGATCAGCGGCGGGTTGGCCAGCGGCGCGCCGTCCTGGCCGCGGTCCAGGATCGCGGCCAGGTCGAAGCGGAAGCCGTCGATGTGGTACTCGCCGGCCCAGTAGCGCAGGCAGTCGAGCACGTAATCGCGCACCACCGGGTGGTTGCAGTTGAAGGTGTTCCCGGTGCCGCTGAAGTTGTAGTAGTAGCCCTCCGGCGTGAGCATGTAGTAGGTGGCGTTGTCCAGGCCGCGGAAGTGGATGGTCGGGCCGTTCTCGTTGCCCTCGGCCGTGTGGTTGAAGACCACGTCCAGCACCACCGCGATCCCGGCCCGGTGCAGCTCCTTGACCAGGTTCTTGAACTCGTCGGACTGCATGCCGTACCGGCCGGTGGCCGCGTAGCCGGCCTTGGGCGCGAAGAAGCCGAGCGTCGAGTAGCCCCAGTAGTTGTACAGGCGCTCACCGGTGACCGGGTTGACGCGGCTCATGTCGAACTCGTCAAACTCGAAGACCGGCATCAGCTCCACGCAGTTGACGCCGAGCGCCTTCAGGTAGGGGATCTTCTCGATCAGCCCCGCGTACGTGCCCGGCGCCGACACCCCCGAGGACGGGTCCGCCGTGAAGCCGCGCACGTGCAGCTCGTAGACGACCAGGTCCTCCGGCGCGACGCGCAGCGGCCGGTCCTCCTCCCAGTCGAAGTCGTCGGAGACCAGCACCGACCGGTAGGGGTAGGGGTCGTCCCAGTCCACCTCGGCGCCCCACACGTCCCGGCCGGACATGACCCTGGCGTACGGGTCGGCCAGGATCTTGGCCGGGTCGAACCGGTCGCCGGGGGCCGGCGTCTCCGGGCCGGTGACGCGGTAGCCGTACTCGACGCCCTCGTGGTCCAGGCCGAACACGGTCATGGCCCACACGCCGCCGATCCGGTACTCGCCGGGGAAGGGCAGCTCGGCGAACGGCTCCCGCTCGCCGCGCCGGAACAGCACCAGCGAGACCGCGCTCGCGCCGCTGGAGTAGACCGAGAAGTTCACCCCGCCGGGCACCAGCGTGGCGCCGAACGGCATCGGATGGCCCGCCCGCACCCCGAACCCGGCCAGCTCGGCCGTCGGGAAGGAGTCGATCCGGCCCGGCACGCCCTGCGTCTCCACACTCATGTGGCCTCCTCCCTCGGCTCGGCGACCCGGACGATCTCCAGCGCGTCCGCCACGCAGTCGGCGACGACGAAGAAGCGCAGGAACCCGGTCGCCGCCATCACCCCGCGCAGCTCGGCCGACAGGCCCACCAGGGCGATGAAGCTGTCCATGGTCCGCGCCCGCCGGTAGACCAGCAGCATCGTGCGCAGGCCCGCGCTGGACAGGTAGCTGACGCCGGTCAGGTCGAGCAGCACCGGG
Source organism: Nonomuraea sp. NPDC049637 (assembly GCF_040675235.1). Taxonomy (NCBI): domain Bacteria; kingdom Bacillati; phylum Actinomycetota; class Actinomycetes; order Streptosporangiales; family Streptosporangiaceae; genus Nonomuraea; species Nonomuraea sp. NPDC049637. The sequence continues at coordinate 7,593 of NZ_JBFAOM010000063.1, read as the reverse complement.
CGGCTGTCCGGCAGCAGCGACAGGATGCGCTCCTGCGCGGCCGGGGCCGACCTGCTGTCGAGCTGGCCGGTGAGCCCGATCACGGTGACCGGGCCGACGGTGTCCGTCGTGATCTCCATGGCCGGCACGCTCACTCCTGCACCGGGGTCAGCGTCACCTTGACGCGCAGCGCCTCGGCCGAGACCGGCAGCTCCACGGTCATCGCCACCGGGTCCAGCACCTCGTACGGCTTGCCGTCCACCTCGGCCTCGGTGAGCAGCACCCGTCCGGCCGGCAGCAGGTCGGGCGCGACGCGCAGGATGCGCTCGGCGTCCGGGCCCGGCTTGAAGTGCAGGGTGAGCGGCTGCCGGGTGACCAGCAGCCGCGTGTAGACGGTCGCCAGATAGCACAGCTCGGAGGAGTGGTACATGCTCATCGAGTGGCTGCCCTTGAACCGCTCGGTCCCGAGCAGGTACGGCAGGCCGTTGGCCAGCACGTTGAAGTAGACCGCGCCCTCGTCGTGGTCCAGGAAGAAGGCGTTGTAGAAGCCCGCCGCCTGGCGCGCCTGCTCCAGGTGGTCCTCGCCGCCCAGCTCGCCGGCGACGATCAGGTACGCCAGGATCGCCTGCTCCTGCTGCCACCACGCCTTGCGGTCGTGCCAGGCGAAGCGGTGCCACCGCTGGCCCTCGGCCCGGTGCCGCTCGACGACGTCGTACCAGCCGCCGCGCTGCTGGTCGCTGCCGACCGCCGGCATGGTGCGGGCCAGGTGCTCGGCCAGGTCCCGGTAGGCGTCCTTGGGGCGGGCGCCGTGCATGCGCATGAGGTTCCAGGCGATCTTCAGGTTGTGCCCGACGACCGCGCGGTCCTGCTGCCAGCCGTGCGTCAGGTCGTGGCTCCAGTCGTCGTGGAACCGCTCGTTGACGAACGGGCTCGACGGCTCGGGGAAGTGCTCGACGATCGTGTCGAAGGTGCGCTCCAGCATCTCCAGGTGGCGCTCGTCGCCGGTGGCCAGGTAGTAGTTGATCAGGTAGGCCGGGGCGTGGTCGCCGATGGAGTTCCAGTTCTTGCGCGACTGGTTCGGCCCGAGCGAGTCGTGGTGCGGGCTGAGCAGGATCGGGTCGACGTGCGAGTAGTAGCCGCCGCGCCGGTGGTCGCGGAAGAACTTCTCGAACAGCCGCAGCGTGGCGTCGACGTCGGAGGCGATGCGCTTGTCGCCGGTGACCCGGTAGGTCTGCGTCGGGCCGGCCAGGGCGTAGATCTGCTCGTACATCGGGATGGCGTCGTAGTCGTCGCCGAACTCCGAGGTGAACAGCTTCTTCTCGTGCTCGCCGTCCACCTTGATGCCGTGGTACCAGTACACGACGTCGTTCTCGGGGTCCACGAAGCGCATGTGCTCGCGCAGGTAGCGGGTGCCGCGCTCGGCGACCTCCAGGTAGGCGTCGTCGCCGGTCAGCAGGTACGCCGAGGCCATGCCGTACACCAGGCGCGAGATCGTGTCGGTCTCCTGCACGTGGCTGGCGGTCTTGTCGCCGCCCAGGCGCAGGATCGTCCGGTAGTCGCGGAAGTCGACCGGCCCCTGCCCGAACTGGGCGCGGCGGTAGAACGCGGCGATCTCGTCGAGCTGGTTGATCCACCAGTCGGGCTGCTCGAACCGGTACTCGCCGGAGCCGCGGCCCAGGAAGATCAGCCGCTTGGCCGAGAAGACCGGCTCCCCGCCCTCGGGGTAGAAGATCCCGTAGACGAACAGGTGGCGGCCCGGCGTCAGCATGTCGCGCACGTGGTCGCCCGCGTCCACGTACGGCTCGCCCAGGTTGCGCAGCAGCTCGGCCGAGACCTCGCCGTCCAGGCGCACCTCGACCGTACGGCCGTCGATGGTCGCCAGCCGGAAGGAGCCGGAGCCGGCGTCGAACCGTTCGACCCGCCCGGCCACGGTGTCCATGAAGGTGAAGTTCATCGTTGCTCCTACAGCGTCTCGGCGAGCTGGCCGATGATGGTGTGGGCGAACAGATGGCAGTGGTACACGCTGCGCCCGGTGATGAGGTTGCCGTCGATGACCACGTCCTGGTCCACGTACTCGGCGCCCATGTTGCGCACGTCGCCCACGAGGTTGTTGTGCGCGACGACCTTGCGCCCGCGCATCGTCTCGGGGGCGGCGGCCATCAGCCACAGGCCGTGGCAGATCACGCCCGTGATGATCGACGGCTCCTCCAGCGCCCGCCGCACGAACGCGGTGGCCGGCGCCAGCCGGTTGACGTCGTCGGTGTAGCGCAGCCGGTCCGAGACGATCCCCGAGGGCACGATCACCGCGGCGTAGGAGCGCAGCTCACGGTCGCTGATGCCCTCGAACCCACGGTCCACGGTGAACGGCACCCGCCACTCGTGACCGGTGAAGGTGATCGACTGCTGCCCCCACAGGCGGGTCATGAAGTGCACCTCGGCGCCGGCCTCGGCGAAGCGCCGCTCGTAGTAGAAGATCTCCGGCTCGACGTAGTCGCTCTCCATCAGGACAGCGATCTTGCGGCCGTTCAGCGCCGCGCCGGCCCGTGGCTCGATGCCGCTCACAATGGCCTCCCCGGTTCGGTGACGAGGTCGATGAGGAAGGGGCCGTCGTGGCCGAGCAGCCGCTCGACGGCCTCCTCGATCTGGTCGGCCTTCTCCACCCGCAGCCCGTCCACGCCGCAGCCCCTGGCCAGGTCGGTGAACTGGAGGTCGGGATAGGAGAGGTCGAACGAGCGAGGAAAACGGTGACCGGGGATGCCCCGGCCGCGCCAGTACTCCTCGATGTTGTTGTCCAGCAGCCGGTAGCTGTGGTTGTTGCAGATCACGAACTTGGCGGCGATGTCGTACCGCACGGCGGTGGCCAGCGCCTGGAAGGTGTACATGCTGCCGCCGTCGCCGGTGAAGCCGATCACCGTGCGGTCCGGACGGGCGAGCTTGGCGCCGATCGCCCCCGGGATGCCCACGCCGAGCGAGCCGCCGCGGGTCAGGAACCAGCTGCCCGGCCCGCGCGGCGGGAAGTAGGAGCCGATCACGCCGGACGCGGTCAGCCCCTCGTCGAAGACGATCACGTCCTCGGGGGCCCGCGCCGCCAGCTCGCGCATGAACGCGTTGAGTATCGAGTCCTCGGCCGGCGCCGGGCCGACCCGCTGCTGCTGCGCCGCCGTCCGCCGGGCCAGCCGGGCCGCCGCCGCCCGCTGGTCGGCCTTGCTCAGCGTGCCCTCCAGCTCCGCCGACAGCGCCGCCAGCGTGAGCCGGGGGTCGGCCACCAGGCCCAGCGTGACCGGGTGGTTCTTGGCGATCTCGTACGAGTCCAGGTCGACGTGCACGATCCGCGCGTCCTTGCCGAACGGGCTGCTCAGCGACGGGAACACCTCGGGGAACAGGTACGTGCCCACCACCAGCACCGCGTCGGCGTCCTTGACCGCGTCCGCGCTGACCTGGCCGAACATGTGGCCGAGCTGGCCGCGGAAGAGCGGGTGCCGGCCGTCCATGTTCGCCTCGGAGAACTCCACGCCCCACACGTCCGCGCCGAGCTGCTCGGCCACCCGGGTCAGCTCCGCCTGCGCGCCGGAGACCGACACGCCGTCGCCGGCCAGGATGATCGGGGACCGGGCGCCGGACAGCAGCCCGGCGGCCCGGCGGACCAGCTCCGGGGCGGGCAGCGCGGCCGAGTGCGGCACCACCGACGGCTGGACCGGCTCGTGGTTGGGCTGGTCCAGCACGTCGAGCGGGAGCGCCACGAACACCGGGCCGCGCGGCGGCGTCATCGCCATCTTGACCGCCCGGCGCAGCACCCGCAGCACCGAGCCCGGGTCGATCACGCGCATGGCGTGCTTGGTGACGGGCCGGGCCATGGCCACGAGATCGGCGGCCATCTGGGCGTCCATCGCGTCGTAGCCGACCCCGGCCTCACCGGCGACGACCACCAGCGGGGAGTGCCCCCGCTTGGCCTGGTACAGCATGCCGATCGCGTTGCCCAGCCCCACGCCGCTGTGGAGCTGCAGCAGCGCGGGGCCGCCCGTGGCGCGGGCGTAGCCGTCGGCGATGCCGGCCGCCACCGTCTCCTGCAGGGTGAGGATGTAGTGGAAGTCCTCGAAGCCCTCCAGCGCGTCCAGGAAGCCCTGCTCGACCGTCCCCGGGTTGCCGAACATGTACGTGATGCCGTCGCTGAGGAACTGCTCGATGATCGCGGTGTTGCCGTCCCTGGCCATGGCCCGCCATCACCAGCCGAAGCGGCGCAGGCCGCCCTCGAGCACTTCGACGATCTTCTGCCCGGTCAGGAACGAGTCGGGCGTGGAGCGTCCGGTGACGAACGGGAAGTCCACGATGACCGAGGTCTCCCTGCCGAAGTTGCCGATGTAGCGGCCCTGCGGCCCGGTGGCGTCCCGCAGGATGTACTCCAGCGGGTACGGCGGCGGCCCCATGTTGAAGTCGGGCACGCCGAGGAACCCGGTGCCGTCCTTGTAGTCGTACTCCTTGCAGTGGCCGGTGACGTGCTTGCCCCAGATGATGCTCTTGCGGTCCTCCCAGTCGCGGGCGAAGGCCAGGCAGGCCACGCCGTAGCACTCGGCGGCCACCGGCTTGCCCGCCCGCACGAACGCGAGCACGATCTCGTGCACCCGCTCGTTGTTGGCCAGGTCCACGATCGGCCCGCTGCCGCCCACGATCAGCACCGCGTCGTAGGGCACCAGCTCGGCCTCCAGCTTGGCCACCGCCCGGTGGTAGGACTCCAGCCGGCGCAGGTAGTCGGGGCTGCTGGTGTAGGGGCGCTCGGGCGCCCAGGCCGACAGGTTGAGCGGGTTGGCCAGGCGGCCGGACTCGTCCAGGTCGCGGGTCAGCTTGGCCACCTCGGGCGTGGTGACCGAGCGGCCGAGCGGCGGGTCGACGTAGTCGGGGTCCATGCTGGGCGGCAGGGCGTGCGGCTGCTTGCCGGTCGGCGTGGCGAACACGACGTCGTAGCCGCGCTCGTCGAAGGCCGACAGCGGGCCGACGAGCTCCTCCCCCCAGTAGCCGAACTCCGAGAGGATCACGAGAACGCGCTTGGTCATGCCGACTCCCCGGGGATGATCCAGTTTTCCTTGCAGGTCATGGAGAACACGTGGGCCGGGTCGGCGATCGCCTCCAGCTCCGGCTTGACCCGGCGGGCGTGATGGGCCGAGGCCAGCGCGGCGCGCAGCGCGTCCACGTCGTCGAACCAGAGCTGGTCCACGGCGTCGAAGCCGGCCTCGCCGAAGGTGTACGCGCCGTCCACGGTGTGGCAGTGCAGGTGCCTGCGCAGGCCCGGCAGCCCGGCCACCGCGGCGGCGTAGGACTCCAGGGACTGCTTGCGGTAGGTGTCCAGCGGCATGCCGGGCCGCCGCTTGATCAGCGTGGTGACCTTCACCCAGCTGTCCGGCCGCGGCTTGGGGCCGGGCACCAGCTCGTGGGCGACGGTGTCCACCACGATCGTCGACCAGAACGCCGCCCAGTTGGGCTCGTCCAGCCGGGCGCCCTGGAGGAACTCCTCGCTCTGCAGCGAGGCGAGCTGCTCCTCGGCGCTGGCCAGCCAGATCTCGGCGATGCCCTGGTGCGGCAGCGGCGGCCGGCCCACGTCGCCGTCGAAGGGGATGCGGGTGTCGACCAGGTACTGCCTGATCTGCTTGATCTTGCTCGCGTACTTCACCGCGTGCACGTCGACCCAGTAGTCCTGGAACTGCTGGGCGGTGAAGCCGGGCTTGGGGGCGCCGAAGATGAACTGGTGGATCATCGCGTGGCCTCCTGTCGGGCCGGGAGGAAGTCCGCCGCGACGAACTCGGCCGCGCGCTCGCCGATCATCACGGTGGTGGTGTGGGGGTTGGCCGAGACGATCGTCGGCATGATCGAGGCGTCGGCGACGCGCAGCCCCTCGACGCCGCGCACCCGCAGCCGGGTGTCCACCACGGCGAGGCTGTCGGAGCCCATCTTGCAGGAGCCGGCGAAGTGGTAGTACGAGCCGACGTTCTCCACCACCCAGGCGCTGAGCTGCTCCCGGGTGCGCACGTCCGGGCCGGGCGCGACCTCGGTCAGCCCCCAGTCGCGCCGGAAGGCGGAGCTGGCGTAGATGTCGCGGGCGATCTGCACCATCGTCACCGTGCGCTCCAGGTCCGAGCGTTCGGCGAAGTAGTTCGCGCTGACCCGCGGGTAGGCCGTCGGGTCGGTGCCGGCCAGCCGGACGCTGCCCCGTGACAGCGGGCGGACCAGCCCCGGCAGGGTGAGCACGATCTTCGGGTCGACCAGCTCGCGCACCGGCGTGAGCGGCTGCCCGGTCTCCACCCGCTTGATGACGTTGGCGAAGAACTGGTCGCCGAACGGCGCCCGGTGCACCAGGCAGATCTCCATGTCGGGCACCGGCAGCCCCGGCTCCGACCCCCAGAACAGGCCGACCTCGGTGACCTGGCCGCGCGGGTCGGGCGCGGCCTCCTCCATGTACCCGATCGGGCCGATGACCAGCGGGTGGTCGTGGAAGTTGGCGCCCACGCCGGGCAGGTCGGCGACCACCGGGATGCCGAGCGCGGCCAGCGCGCCGGCCTCGCCGATGCCGGACAGCTGCAGCAGCTTGGGCGACTGGATCGCGCCCGCGCTGACGATCACCTCATGCGCGGCCCTGACGGTCCGCAGCTCGCCGTCCTTGAGGTACTCCACGCCCACGCAGCGCTCGCCCTCGAACAGCAGCCGGGTGGCCAGCGCGCCCACCTCGACGCTCAGCCGCTCCAGCGCCGGCTCCAGGTAGGAGGCGCGCACCCCGCAGCGGGTGCCCTTGTCGACGTCGATGTCGACGTGGTGCCAGCTGACGCCGAAGCTGTCGGCGTTGAAGTCCTCGACCTGCGGGTAACCCAGCTCCACGCAGGCGTCCACGAACGTCTGGGAGACCGGGTTGCCCATGTCCCGGGCGTTGACGATCTTGATGGGGCCGTCGTGGCCCGCCGTGGGGTTGGTCGCGTCCCGCTGCCCCTCCAGGCGCTGGAAGTAGGGCAGGACGTCGGCGTAGGACCAGCCGGGGCAGCCGTCGTAGGCCCAGGCGTCGAAGTCCGCAGGACGGCCGCGCGTGTGGATCATGTGGTAGACGTTCGAGGTCCCGCCCAGGCCGCGGCCCGCCGCCGAGTAGACCTGGCGCCCGCCGAGCCCCGGCTGCGGCTCGCTCATGTACGCCCAGTCCAGCTCGGTCAGCAGCACCTCGTTCCACCGGCTCGGGTCCTCGACCGCGTCCGTGACCTTCGTGTCGCCCGCCTCCAGGACCAGCACGCTGGCCCCGGGCAGCTCGCTCAGCCGGGCGGCGATGACCGATCCGGCCGTGCCGCCGCCGACGACGACGAAGTCGAAGCTCTGTGTCATCTCAGCTCACCTCCGCGCCGATGCGGCGACCAGGTCGGCGGCCTTCTCGGCGATCATGATCGTGGCCGCGTTGGTGTTGCCCCGGGTGATGACCGGCATGACCGAGGCGTCGGCCACGCGCAGCCCGTCCACGCCGCGCACCCGCAGGTCGGGCGCGACGACCGCCTCGTCGTCGCGGCCCATCCGGCAGGTGCCGGCCGGGTGCCACACGGTCGAGGCGCTGGCCCGCACGTACTCGGCCAGGGCGGCCGGGCTCGTCACGCC
>NZ_JBFAOM010000062.1:0-48397 GCF_040675235.1 Nonomuraea sp. NPDC049637 | reverse complement strand
GGCTGCTCACCGGCACCTCCTCCGACGACCCGTGCGGCGCCGGCGCCTGCGCCGGCGCGAGCCAGGTCACCGCCCCGGCGCGGACCGCGCTCCCGGAGGAGACCGAGTCCGCCCCCGCGCCCGAGGAAACGGACACCGCCGAGCCGACCGTGTCCGAGACCGTAACCCCCACCCCTGTGGCCCGCCGCCCCCGTCCCACCCGCGAGCCGTCGGTGCGGCCCACCGCCACCGCCCGCGAGAGCCGCCCGACGGCCACGCCCGAGGAGAAGGCCACCCACGGCTCGCAGGACGAGATGAACGAGACCTCCGACGGCACCCCGGAGGACTCGGCCGAGGCGCCCGCCACCAGGCGGCCGGAGCGGCAGGAGACCGCGCCCCCCACCCAGGCGCCGCCCGCCCAGCAGGAGCAGCCCGCCCCCTCCCCGAGCGAGAAGAAGGGCCTGTTCGACATCCTGTTCCCCTGGGCGTGAGGATCCCGCCGCCGTCCTGGTGAGCGCGGCGCCGGGAGTTGTGTCGCCGCCGGGGCGGGCGTGCGAGGATGCGGAGCCAGGTCGTCGTCTGGCAGACTTGGAAACCGCTTTCCGGGAGGTCTCGTGGTCACGCTTGAGGACGTCGCCAAACAGGCGGGCGTCTCCCTCGCCACCGCCTCGCGGGTGCTCAACGGCAGCACCCGCCAGGTGGGCGCGACCCTGCGGGCCCGCGTCGAACGGGCCGCCGACGAGCTCGGCTACCGCGCCAACATCGCCGCCCAGACGCTGGCCCGGGGGGCGAGCAACGTCATCGGCATCGTCGTCCACGACCTGACCGACCCCTACTTCGCCGCGCTGGCCGACGGCGCGATGCGGGCCGCCGCCACCGAGGGCATGCTGGTCATGGTGGGCACCACCCACCGCGACCCCGAGCAGGAGATCGCCTACGTCGCCACCATGAACGCCCAGCGCGTGCGCGCCGTGCTGCTGGTCGGCTCGCGGGTCGCCGACCCCGTCGTGACCGGGCGGCTGCGCGAGGAGCTGGCCCGCTACCGGGAGGGCGGCGGGCGGGCCGCCTGCGTCGGCCAGGACCTGCTCGGCGTGGACACCGTCGCGCCCGCCAACCGGGCCGGCGCCGCGGCCCTGGCCCGCGCGCTGGCCGGGCTCGGGCACACCCGCTTCGCCGTGCTGGCCGGGCCGCCCCACCTGGTGACCGCCGCCGACCGGTGCGAGGGGTTCGCGCAGGCGCTGCGGGAGCTGGGCCTGCCCGAGCCCGTTGTGATCCACGGGCCGTTCGACCGCGACGGAGGCTACCGGGCCGCGACCGAGATCGGCGCGGCGACCTGCGTGTTCGCGGTCAACGACGTGATGGCCGTGGGCGCGCTGGCCGCCTGCCGGGAGCGCGGGATCCGGGTGCCCGAGGACGTCTCGGTGGCCGGGTTCGACGACATCGTCACGCTGCGTGATCACGTGCCCGCGCTGACGACCGTGCGGCTGCCGCTGACGGACATGGGGGCGCGAGCCCTGGAGCTCGCGCTCGGCCGGGAGGACGCCGCCGCCGCCCCCGTGGTCGAGCACGTCGCGGGCGAGGTCGTGCTGCGGGAGAGCGTCAGGAGAATGACGTGAATGGGACGGCCGCGGAAGCCGGGCAGGGCGTGGGCGGGACGGGCGCGGGAGCCGGGGAGGGCGCGTGAGCGGGACGGGCGCGGGAGCCGGGGTGGCGGCGTGAAGCTGGCGGTCAGCACGTTGGGGATGCCGGGGGAGGGGCTGGAGCGGGCGGCCGGGATCGCCGTCGCGCACGGCTGCCAGGGGCTTGAGCTGCGGCTGCATCCCGACACCGGCGTCCACGCCGGGCTCACCGCGCAGGAGCGGCGCGGGGTGCGGGAACAGGTGGAGCGGGCGGGGCTGGAGATCGCCGCCCTGGCCGGGTATGTCGGCATCTGTGAGCCGGGACCGGACGCGCCGGTCGCCGACGCGCTCCTCGCCGACCTACGGTTGGCCGCCGACCTGGGCGCGCCGGGCGTGCGGGTGTTCCCGCGCGGCGACGATCCGGCGGTCGGCGCCCGCAGGCTGAGGTCCGTGGCCGGTACGGCCGCCACCCTCGGCGTACGCGTGCTGGTCGAGACGCACGACCGGATGCCCACCGGCGCCGCCGTGGCCGGGCTGCTGGCCGAGGCGGGCCGCCCCGAGGTCACCGGCGCGCTGTGGGACCTGCTGCACCCGTGGCGGCACGGCGAGTCCCCGGCCGCCACGCTCGCGGCGCTCGGGCCCTCGCTCGCCTACGTCCAGGTCAAGGACGCCGTCTCGGCCGAGGACACCACCCCGGTCCCGATGGGGACGGGCTCGGTCCCGCTGGAGGAGGCCGGCGACCTGCTGCGCGCGGCCGGGTACGCCGGATGGGTCTCGCTGGAGTGGGAGCGCACCTGGTACCCGGACGTGGCGCCGGTCGAGGAGATCCTGCCGGGCGCGGTCGCCTGGGTGCGGCGGTTCACCGCTTAGATGGGGGAATGCCCCTTAACAAGAACAAAGTCCTCGTGGTCGGCATGGACGGCCTGCGCTTCGACCGGCTCGTCGCCCTGGCCCCGCCGGTCCTGTCGTCGTTGATGGCCACCGGCGCGTACGGCACCAGCCGGCTCCCGTACGGCGAGGCGGCGGTCCCCGGGGCGGCCCCCAGGACGGAGTCGCCCGGCGAGGTCGTGCCCAAGGCTCCGGAGCCGCCGGCGGCGGGCCGCGTGATCAGGTCGCGCACGGACTCCGGCCCCGGCTGGTCGTCGATCGCCACGGGCGCCTGGCCCGACAAACACGGCGTCGTGGACAACAGCTTCACCAGCCCCCAGTTCACGAAATTTCCGGACTTTTTGAGTCGTGCGAAGAACGCCCGCCCCGACCTCGTGACCGCCGCCTTCCTCTCCTGGGCCGCCCTCGGCGAGCACAACGCGTTCGGCCCCGCCATCGACCACCGCATGGTCCTGGACGGCTACGCCCTCACCTGGACCGCCGCCGACCGGCAGATCGCCGACGCCGCCGAGCGCCACCTCGCCGAGACCGGCCCCGACCTCGCCTTCGTCTATCTCGGCGACACCGACGAGGTGGCCCACGCCCTCGGCCCCCACTGCCCCGAGTACGCCGCCGCCCTGCACGCCCAGGACGCCTACCTCGGCCGCCTGCTGGACGCCGTCCGCGGCCGTCCGGGGGAGAGCTGGACCGTGCTGGTCACCACCGACCACGGCCACGTGGACGAGGGCGGCCACGGCGGCACCTCGGCCGAGGAGCGCACGGTGTTCGTGATCGCCAACCGGCTGGGCGCGGACCTCGGCGGCCGCCCGCTGGCCGAGCCCCGCCTGGTGGACGTCGGCCCGACCGCCCTGGCCCTGCTCGGTGTGCCGCTCGACCCGGCCTGGGAACTGGACGGGACACCGCTGTTCAACAGTTGGTGAATTTGTGGCAGACTCCGGAGAAGGGGTGCCTTCCATGAGGACCACACGCGACCTCTCCGAGATCGACGCCACGATGCTCGCCGACGTGGGCGGAAAGGCCGCCAACCTCGGCGAGCTGATCCGCGCCGGCCTGCCCGTCCCGCCCGGCTGGGCGCTCACCACCGACGCCTACCGGCAGGTCGCCGCCGGGCTCGACCTCACCCCGGGCGACGGGCTCGCCGCGCGGGCCAGGCGCCACCTGCTCGGGGCCGAGATGCCCGCCCCGGTGCGCGAGGCGATCCTGACGTCCTACGCGCGGCTCGGCGCGGACGTCCCGGTGGCCGTGCGCTCCTCGGCCACGGCGGAGGACCTGCCGTTCGCCAGCTTCGCCGGCCAGCAGGACACCGTGCTCAACGTGGTGGGCGCCGAGGCGGTGCTCGACGCCGTGCGCCGCTGCTGGGCCTCGTTGTGGAGCGACCGGGCCGTGGCCTACCGGGAGTCCAACGGCGTCGGCCACGCCGGCGTCCGGCTCGCGGTGGTCGTCCAGGTGATGGTGGACGCGCGGGTGGCCGGGGTGATGTTCACCGCGAACCCGGTGACCGGCAGGCGGCGCGAGACCGTCATCGACGCCGCGCCCGGCCTCGGCGAGGCGGTCGTCTCCGGAGCCGTCGACCCCGACCGGTTCGTCGTCTCGGGCGGCCAGGTGCTGGAACGGCGGGCGGGCGGGACGGACCTGGCCGTCCGGCCCCGGCCCGGCGGCGGCGTCGAACGCGTCGAGACCGCCGCCGGGGGCCTGTGCCTCACCGAGGCGCAGGTGCTCGCCCTGGCCGAGCTCGGTGCGCGCGTCGAGGACCACTACGGCACGCCGCAGGACGTCGAGTGGGCCATCGGCCAGGACGGCGCGCTCTGGCTCACCCAGGCCAGGCCGATCACCACCCTCTATCCGCTGCCCCGGCCGGCCGGTCCCGGCCTGCGCGTCCACCTGTCGCTCAACGTCGCCCAGGGCGTGATGGGGCCGTTCACGCCGATGGGGGTGTCGGTGTTCAACCTGGTCGCCTCGGGCGCGGCGACGCTGTTCGGGCACGCGCCGGCCGACCCGCTCGACGGCCCGGCGTTCCTGGCCGAGGCCGGGCAGCGGTTGTGGATCGACCTGACCACGCCGCTGCGCAGCCGTGCCGGGCGGGCGGTCCTGACCCGCATGATGCCCCTGGGGGAGGCGCGGGCCGCGGCCGTCGTGCGGGAGCTGGCGGGCGACCCGCGGCTGTCGGTGGCGCAGACCTCGCCGAGGCCGTTCCTGCGCGGGCTGCGCCGCTTCGCGCGCCGCGTCCACGCGCCGGCGCGGGTCCGCGACGCGCTGCTGAGCCCGGCCAGGGCGCTCGCCCACGCCGCCCGCGTCGGCGAGGAGCTGGACCGCAGGCTCGACCCGCCGCCCGGCGCCACCCCCGCCCAGCGCCTCGACCACGCCGAACGGCTGCTCGGCGGGACGTTCCCGGCCATCGTCTCGATCATGCCGATCGTGATCACCGGCTACGCGCTGCTCGGCCTGGCCGCCCGGCTCTCCGGCACGCGGGTGGGCGACCTGCAGGACGTCCTGCGCGGCGTCCCGAACAACCCGACCACCGAGATGGACCTCGAACTGTGGGACCTGGCCACCCGCGTCGAGCCAGAGGCGTTCCGCGAGGCGCCCGCGGCCGAGCTGGCCCGCCGCTACCGGGCCGGCGAGCTGCCGCCGCGGGCCCAGAAGGAGATCGCCGCCTTCCTCGGCCGGTACGGCCACCGCGGCGTGGCCGAGATCGACGCCGGCGTGCCCCGCTGGTCCGACGACCCCACCCACATCCTCGGCGTACTGGCCAACTACCTGCGCATGGACGCCGGCTCCGCCCTCGCCCCCGACGCGCTGTTCGCCAGGGGCGCGCGGGCGGCGCGGGCGGAGGTGGACCGGGTCGCCGCGCTGGCCGCGCGCAGGGGCCGGTGGCGGGCGCCCGTGGTGCGCTTCGCGCTCGGCCGCACCCGGGCGTACGCGGGGCTGCGCGAACTGCCCAAGTACCACGCCGTCAGGGCCATCGCCGCCGTCCGGCGGAGCCTGCGCGCGGTCGGGGAGCACCTGGCGGCCGCCGGCGTCCTGGACGACGCCGCCGACGTGTACTTCCTGCGCCTGGAGGAGGCCAGGGCCGCCCTGTCCGGCGGCGACCTGCGCGACCTGGTACGCGAGCGGCGGACGGCGTACGAGCGGGAGTCGCGCCGCAGGCACGTGCCCCGGATCGTGCTCTCCGACGGCACCGAGCCCGAGGCCCTTGCCGGACCCGTCCCCGACGGCGCGCTGACCGGCACGGCGGCCTCGGCCGGCACGGTCACCGGCGTCGCCAGGGTGGTGCTCGACCCGAACGGCGCCCACCTCGAACCGGGCGAGATCCTGGTCTGCCCCTCGACCGACCCCGGCTGGACCCCGCTGTTCCTCACGGCCGGCGGCCTGGTGATGGAGATGGGCGGCGCCATGTCGCACGGCGCCGTGGTGGCCCGCGAGTACGGCATCCCCGCCGTCGTCGGCGTCCGCGACGCCACCGGCCGCATCGCCACGGGCCAGGAGATCACCGTCGACGGAGCGGCGGGCACGGTGACCCTTTAGACCACTATGGTGATCAGGTGCCCGATCCGCACTGGAATCACAACGTGCACTACCAGCGGCTGGTGCTGAGCCTGATCCCGCCCGGCTCGGCCCGCGCCCTCGACGTCGGCTGCGGCGACGGCCTCCTGGCGGGCAAGCTCGCCGCCCGCCTCCCCGACGTGACCGGCGTCGACCGGTCCCCGCAGGCCGTCGCCCTGGCCAGATCACACCACGGCGACCGGCCCGGACTCACCTTCGCCGAGGCCGACTACCTCGACCCGGCCGCGCTGCCCGAGTCCGGGTACGACTTCATCAGTGCCGTGGCCGTCGTGCACCACGCCGAGTTCGGCGCGGCCGTGGGGGCGTTGCGGCGGCTGCTCGCGCCCGGCGGCCGGCTGGTGGTCGTCGGGCACGCCAGGAACCGTTCGCCCCTCGACTGGGTCATCAGCGGCACCGCGCAGGTCGTCACCCGCGTGCACCAGCTCCGCCACGGGCCCAAGAGCGGGCCGCCAGGCGGCTGTTGCCCGGCTGCCGGTTCCGCCGGTTGTTGCTGCGGCGCTACCTGATCGTCTGGGACGCGCCCCGTTAAGCCCGTGCCGCCCCGGGTAACCGGAGGAGGCATCACGTTTCCGGATGAGGCGGTTCCATGCTGGTCACAGAGCTGGTGCGCAGGGTCGGCGGGACCCTCGCGCAGTCTCAAGGACGCTTCCCCCTCTACGCCGACCCCGCGACGGGCGAATGGACCTGGTCCGAGGACGGAGACTGGTGCGGCGGCTTCTGGGGCGGCCTGCTGTCCCTGGCGGCGGTCGTCACCGGCGAGCCCCGCTACGCCCGCGCCGCCGGTCAGGTCGCCGAGCGGCTGACCGCCCGCACCGACGCCCCCACGCTGCTGCGCGGCATGTTGTTCTGGTACGGCGCCGCGCTCCCGGCCGTGCTCGCCGGCGACGAGGATCCCGGCGCCACGACCGCCGTGGCCGCCGCCCGGTCGCTGAGCATCGGCTTCGACCCGCTGGCCGGCCTGCTGCCTCCCCAGGAGGAGGACGTCGTCAAATACGGCTGGCCGCGCCCCGGCGCCTGCGTGGACGGCCTGCCCGGCACCGTCCCGCTGCTGGCCTTCGCCTGCGAGCGCACCGGCGCCCGCGAGCTGCTGGTGATGGCCGAGTCCCACGCCCGCACCGGCTACGCCATGTGCGTCCGGGAGGACGGCTCGGTCGCCCAGACCTCGGCCGGCGCGGTCAACGGCTCCTCACCGGGCAGCACCTGGGCGCGCGCGCAGACGTGGGCCATGCTGGGCCTGGCCCAGGCCGCCCACCTGTCGGCCGAGTTCATCGGCCCGGCCACCGAGGTCGCCGACTGGTACCTGGCGCACGTCCCGTCCGACCTGGTCTGCTACTGGGACTTCGACGACCCGGACATCCCCGCCGCGCCCCGCGACACCTCGGCCACCGCGATCGCCGCCGCCGCCCTGGCCAAGCTCGCGCCGCTGGCCAAGGACGGCTACCGCGAGCAGGCCGCCGCCACGCTGGAGGCGCTGGCCCGCGGCCACCTCAACGAGCACGGCGGCCTGGTGGACGGCTGCTACGACCGGCGCAAGGGCCTGGCCACCGCCCACGAGCTGGTCTGGGGCGACTACTTCCTGCTCGAAGCCGCCCTCACCCTCGACGGCACGATCGACCCCGGCCGCGTCTAGACCACCAGCTCGGCGTAGCGGGCCTTCATCGTGGCCAGCACCTCGTCCGGGTCGGCCGCCCAGACGTCGGCGTTGAAGATCTCGACCTCGATGTCGCCGGCGTACCCGGCGGCCAGCACGGCCCGGGTGATCGGCGCGAAGTCGATCACCCCGTCGCCCATCATGCCCCGCCCGAGCAGCACGTCGGCGGGCAGCGGGTGCAGGTAGTCGCACACCTGGTACGAGGCGATGCGCCGCCCGGCCCGCGCGACGTCCTCGGCCAGCCTGGGGTCCCACCACACGTGGAAGGTGTCCACCACCACCCCGACCTGCTCCTCCGGATAGGGCAGGCTGAGGTCGAGCGCCTGGCCCAGCGTGGACAGCACCGCCCGGTCGGGGCAGTAGATCGGATGCAGCGGCTCCAGCGCCAGCCTGACGCCGCGCTCGCCGGCGTAGGGCGCCAGCACCGACAGCGCCTCGGCGACCCGCTCCCGCGCCCCGGCGACGTCCTTGGAGAAACCGGGCGGCAGCGGCTCGCCCGGCCGCACCCCCGGCAGGCCGCCGACCACCATCACCAGGCACGCGGCCGACAGCTCGGCCGCCTCGTCCACGGCCCGCCGGTTGTCGTCGAGCGCCCGCTCGAACGCGCGCCGCCCCTCCTCGCCGGGCAGCCCGCCCGCCGTGAGGAAGCCGCCCCGGCACAGCGAGGACACCCGCAGCCCGGCCTCGCGCACCAGCTTGGCGCTGCGCGCGAGCCCCTCCTCGGCGACCTTCTCGCGCCACAGCCCGATCGCCTCCAGGCCGTGCCGCGCGCAGCCGTCCACGGCCTCGGCGACCGACCAGCGCCTGGTCGTCCACTGGTTCAGCGACAGGCTCACAGGCCGTTCACCGCCAGCAGCGCCGTCATCCTGCGCACGGCCAGCTCCTGGTCGGCCAGCAGCCCGGCCCGGTCGGCCAGCCTGAACACCTCCGCCAGGTGGCGCAGCGAGCGCGCCGACTGGGCGCCGTTCACCATGGCGAACGCGTCCTGGTGGCCGTTGAGCCAGGCCAGGAAGACGATGCCGGTCTTGTAGTGGTACGTCGGCGCCTCGAAGATCTTCCGCGACAGGGCGACCGTGGGGGCCAGGATCTCGTCGTAGCGGGCCAGGTGGCGGGCCGCCTGGTCGCCGGTGGCCGCCTCGGCGGCGTCCAGCTCGCGCAGGGCGGCGGCGGCGGCCGGGGCGATCGCGTCGAAGATGCCGAGCAGCGCGTGCGAGCCCGACCTGATGAGGGAGGGGTAGTTGAAGTCGTCCCCGGTGTAGAGCCGGACGCCCTCGGGCAGCGCGGCGCGCAGCCGCACCTCGTGCTCCTCGTCCAGCAGCGACACCTTGACGCCGTCCACCACGGCGGCGTGGGCGTGAACCAGCTCCAGGAACGACTCCGTCGCGGCGTCCACGCCGGGCGCGCCCCAGTAGCCGGCGAGCTGCGGGTCGAACATCTCGCCCAGCCAGTGCAGGATCACCGGGCGGTCGGCCAGCCCGAGGACCTTGCCGTACACCTGGTGGTAGTCGGCGGGCCCGGCCGCCACCCTGGCGAGCTGGCGGGAGGCCATCACGATCACGCCCGCCCCGGCCGCCTGGACGGCCTCCACCTGCTCGGCGTACGCGGCGGTGATCGTGTGCAGGTCGGCGGCGGCGGGCGCGTGGTCGGTGCCCGCGCCGCAGGCCACCAGCGCCGCCGGGTCGCCGAAGGCGCGCGCCTCCTCGGCGCTGAGCCGGATCAGCTCCTTGGTGGCCGCCCAGTCCAGGCCCATGTTGCGCTGGGCGGTGTCCATGGCGTCGGCCACCCGCAGGCCGTGCGACCACAGGTGGCGGCGGAACCGCAGCGTGGCCGCCCAGTCGACGGCGGCGGGGGAGCCCGGCGTGTTGTCGCCGAGCGGGTCGGCGACGACGTGCGCGGCCGCGTAGACGACCCGGCTCGCGGCCGGGGCGGCCGAGACCGGCCAGGTCACCGGCTCGCGCAGCTCGTACGCGCCGCCCGGCAGGTCGATCCTCACAGCTGCGGCACCTCGATCCTGCGGCCCTCGGCGTTCGAGCGCAGGCCCAGCTCGGCGAGCTGCACGCCGCGCGCCCCCGAGGCGAAGTCGTAGGGGAACGGCGCGTCCTCCAGCACGTGCCGGACGAAGGCCGTCCACTGGACCTTGAACCCGTTGTCGAACTCGGCGTTGTCCGGCACCTCCTGCCAGTCCTCGCGGAAGCGGGCCGTGGCGGGCAGGTCGGGGTTCCAGACCGGCTTGGGGGTGGCGGCCCGGTGCTGGAAGCGGCAGTTGCGCAGGCCCGCGACGGCGCTGCCGTGCGTGCCGTCCACCTGGAACTCGACCAGCTCGTCGCGGTTCACGCGGACCGTCCAGGAGGAGTTGATCTGAGCGATCACGTCCCCTTCGAGCTCGAAGATCCCGTACGCGGCGTCGTCCGCGGTGGCCTCGTACGCGCGGCCCTGCTCGTCCACCCGGGACGGGACGTGCGTCACGGCCTTGGCGTAGACCGACCGGACCCGGCCGAACAGGTTCTCCAGCACGTAGTGCCAGTGCGGGAACATGTCGAGCACGATCCCGCCGCCGTCCTGCGCCCGGTAGTTCCAGGACGGCCGCTGCGCCTCCTGCCAGTCGCCCTCGAACACCCAGTAGCCGAACTCGCCGCGCACCGACAGGATCCGGCCGAAGAAGCCGCCGTCGATCAGCCGCTTCAGCTTGAGCAGGCCCGGCAGGAACAGCTTGTCCTGCACCACGCCGTTCTTCACGCCCCTGGCCGTGGCGGCCTCGGCCAGCGCGACGGCCTCCTGCACCGACTCGGCCGTGGGCTTCTCGGCGTAGACGTGCTTGCCCGCCTCGATGGCCTTGAGCACGGCCTTGACGCGGGCGCTGGTGACCTGGGCGTCGAAGTAGATCAGGTTGTCGTCGTCGGCGAGGGCGGCGTCGAGGTCGGTGGTGTGGTCGGGGATCCCGTGCCGGTCGGCGATGTCGGCGAGCTTGTCGGCGTTGCGGCCGACCAGGACCGGGCGCAGCCTGACCCGGTCGCCGTCCGAGAGCGTGACGCCGCCCTGCTCGTTGATGGCCAGGACGGAACGGACGAGGTGCTGGCGATAGCCCATTCGTCCGGTGACGCCGTTCATCACGACGCCGATCGTGCGCACGCTCATGGGGATCCCTTCAGGCAACGGATGGGGAAAGCGCTTTCCCGAAACGTACGGCCGTCCCCCTGCGAGCGTCAAGTGGGACGGTGACGACGCCGGCGGGCGGAGGCGGACCCTCCGCCCGTGCGCCGGCGGGGGAGCTAGCCGTCGAGCCGGGCCAGCGCCTTGGCGATGGGGTGGGCCGCGAGCGAGAGCTGCCACTCACGCGCCCCGAGCGCGCGCAGCCGCGCGGTCACGCTCTCGTCGGTGATCTCGGCGGGGGGTTCCCAGGTGAGCCTGCGCACCGCGTCGGGCTGGAGCAGGTTCTCCGTGGGCATGCGGTGCTCCTCGGCCAGCGCGGCCACCACGGCCCGCGCCGCCGCCAGACGCTTGGCCGCCGCCGGGTCGCGGTCGGCCCAGCGGTTGGGCGGAGGCGGCCCGTCGCCGGGCGTGCTCGGCTGGGGCAGCTCGCCGTCGGGCAAGGTCCGGGCCCGGTTGACGGCGGCCAGCCAGTCGTTCATGTACCGGCGGGCGCTGCGGCCGGTGAAGGCCGAGATCTCGGTCAGGGCCTTCTTGGTGCGGGGCCCCTCAAGGGCGGCGGTGACGATCGCGGCGTCGGGCAGCACCCGGCCGGGGGCCAGGTCGTTCTCCCTGGCGATCGTGTCGCGCATGGTCCACAACTCGCGCACGATGGCCAGGGCGCGCACGTTGCGCACCTTGTGGATGCCCGACGTACGCCGCCACGGGTCGGAGCGCGGCACCGGCGGCGGGGTGTTGAGCACGGCCGCGAACTCCTCGCGCGCCCACTCCAGCTTCCCCGACGCGGCCAGCTCCTGGTGGAGCATGTCGCGCAGCTCGACCAGGACCTCGACGTCGAGGGCGGCGTAGCGCAGCCAGTCCTCAGGCAGCGGCCTGGTGGACCAGTCGGCGGCCGAGTGGCCCTTCTCCAGCCGCAGCCCGAGCACGGTCTCGACCATCGTGCCGAGCCCGACGCGTTCGTAACCGAGCAGCCGGCCGGCCAGCTCGGTGTCGAAGATCTCGCGCGGCTTGAAGCCGACCTCCATCAGGCACGGCAGGTCCTGGGACGCGGCGTGCAGCACGACCTCGGTGCCGGTGAGCGCGGCGTCGAGCGCCGACAGGTCGGGGCAGCCGACCGGGTCGATCAACGCGGTGCCGGCTCCGGCCCGGCGGAGCTGGACCAGGTAGGCCCGGTTGCCGTAGCGGTAGCCGGAGGCACGCTCGGCGTCGACCGCCACGGGCCCGGTGCCCGCGGCGAAGGCGTCGACGACCCGCGCCAGCCCTTGCGCGTCGGCGATCACCGGGGGGATGCCCTCGCGGGGTTCGAGCAGGGGCTCGACTGTGCGTTCTTCTGTCATGAGCTCACCGACCTCATGACGCTGGTGCTGTCTTGACTGGTGCCCTCACTTCGTACGGTCACTCTCCGGATCATCACGTCGGCGTGGCAGCGCGGCCACGTCGGGCGGGAGCGGCGGGATCCCCGCCGCCAGGCACATGAGGTCGCACCAGGCGGCGACGTGGCCGGACAGATCCTCATCGGCGGGCGACCAGGAAGCACGCAGCTCGAGCTCGGTCGTGACGGGATCTTCCGCCTTGTTGCCGAAACCCTCGGACACGGCTCTAGTCACGGTACCGCCCGCGGCGGAGTAGTCGGCTTCGTGCGCCTCCAGGGCCTCGGTCAGCCAGCTCCACACGACCGGGCCGAGCAGCGGGTCGGAGGTGATCTCCGGCTCCATGTCGGCCCGGACGTAGGCCACCAGCCGGAACGGGCCCTCCCAGCCGCGCTGGCCGTCGGGGTCGTAGAGCAGGATCAGCCGGCCGACCGCGAGCTCGTCGTCGTCGCGGTAGACCGAGGCGCCGATGGCGGCCGAGTAGGGGGCCAGCCGCTGCGGCGCGGGGAGGTCCTCCAGCTCGATCTCCGGCCTGACCTCGGACAGCCGCAGGCTCTGCGCCGCGCGGGTGAACGCGGCGGGCGGCGGTGGCTGGTCACCGAGGGTCATAGCCGAAGCGTAGGTCGAGGACGGACGGAAGGGGACCACGGGGGTGCTCATCCTTGGTGATCAAGCCGCTGCCGTAACCAGCTGGCGAACCGGTCGGGTGGTCTCGGCCGAGCCGAGCAGGATCGCGTGGCCGCATTCGGCGCAGGCCCATTCCGGGCACTCGCCAGGACCGTGTCCGTCGAAGCAGGGCGGCTGCTCGAACAGCCGCTCGCCGGCGCAGGCAGCACAGCGCTCGCTGCGAACCTCCGGGGAACTCCACAACGCGGTCATCGCACCAGTCATCGAACCGGGGCCTTTCTTCGGGTCGTGGCTCCGACGTTGGCACGAGCCGCTGACAATTCCCCGCAACGCGCTCGGCGTGTCCCGAAAGTGGTCGCTGAATCGGTGCCGCGCGGTGGGTTGGTGAACATTTGGTCCAGTCGAGACCGGCTCTCTGGGCGGGCATGGGGTGTGTTCGACCCGTGTGCGACGCCGCTGCCGGGCAGACCGGTAAACCTTCATCTGGCTATCTGATCATGATTTTGGGTATCCAATGCATGTTTTTCCGACACCTCGCGCCGATGTCCCGGCCGATCCGGTCACCTCGCGTCCGATGTCCCGGCCGACCGGGTGCCATGGCACCCTTGGAGGGTGAATCTCGCCGACTCAGCCTTCCTGCGCGCCTGCCGCAGGCAGCCCGTCCCGCACACCCCGGTCTGGTACATGAGGCAGGCCGGGCGCTCGCTGCCCGAATACCTGAAGGTCCGCGAGGGTGTGCCGATGCTCACCGCCTGCGCGACGCCCGACCTGATCGTCGAGATCACCATGCAGCCCGTGCGCCGCTACGGCGTCGACGCGGCCATCTTCTTCAGCGACATCGTCGTCCCGCTCAAGGCCATCGGCGTCGACCTCGACATCAAGCCGGGCGTCGGCCCGGTCGTCGCCGACCCGATCCGCGACGCGCGGGCCGTGCAGGCGCTGCGCCCGCTGGAGCCGGACGACGTGCCCTACGTGACGGAGGCGATCTCGGCCCTGGTCGGCGAGCTGGGCGGCACCCCGCTGATCGGCTTCGCCGGCGCGCCCTTCACGCTCGGCTCCTACCTCATCGAGGGCGGCCCGTCGAAGAACCACGACCGCACCAAGGCCATGATGTACGGCGAGCCCGCCCTGTGGCACTCCCTCATGGAACGCCTGTCCGACATCGTGCTGGAGCACCTGCGCATCCAGATCGCGGCCGGCGCCTCGGCGATCCAGCTCTTCGACTCGTGGGTGGGCGCGGTGGCCCCGGAGGACTACCGCGAGTTCGTCCTGCCCCACACCCGGCGCATCTTCGAGGGCGTCACGGGCGTGCCCCGCATCCACTTCGGCGTGGGCACCGGCGAGCTGCTCGGCGTGCTCGGCGAGGCCGGGGCCGACGTCGTGGGCGTCGACTGGCGGGTGCCGCTCGACGAGGCGGCCCGGCGCGTCGGGCCGGGCAAGGCGCTGCAGGGCAACCTCGACCCGGCGATCCTGCTCGCGCCGTGGGAGGTCGTGGAGCGCAGGGCCCGCGAGGTGCTGCGGCGCGGCGCGGCGGCCGAGGGGCACGTGTTCAACCTCGGCCACGGCGTGCTCCCCTCGACCGACCCCGACCAGCTCAAGCGCCTGACCGACCTGGTGCACGAAGCGGGCGCCTGACCGTCACGCCGGCCTGGTGCACGAAGCGGGCGCCTGACCGTCACGCCGCCGACGGCCCGGGCTCGGCGGGGTCGGGCGCGGCCGGCTCGGCCGGGTCGGGCCCGGCGGGGGGCGCGGGGCGGCGCGCGCGGTTGCGCCGCACCAGGAACACCGCCGCGGTCACCAGCGGCGTCAGGACGACCAGCCACGGCAGCAGCGCGCCGAACACGGTCAGCGCCGTCTTGGTGAACGACACCAGCGCCTCCCACCCGGTCTTCAGCCCGCCGAGGAAGCCCGCCGGCTCCTCGGCCGGGTCCTCGACCACGGCCACCGGCCCGACCAGCCGGAGCGTCAGCGTGGCCATCGCGACCTGGGTGGACAGCTCCTTCTGCTGGGCCTGCAACGCCTCCAGGTCCGCCTCGCGGGAGTTGATCTCCCGCTCCACCTGCAGCACCTGACCGATGGTCTCGGCCTTCTTCAGCAGCGTGCGCAGCGACTCCAGCGACTTCTGCGCCGACTTCAGCCGACTCTCGACGTCGGCGACCTGGAGCGTGACGTCCTGGGTGCCCTGGGTCATCGAGAGCTGCTTGCCCAGCTCCTTGCCGAGCCTGGCGGTCACGTCGGCGTACCGGGCAGGCGGGATCTTGAACTCCAGCAGGGCCGTGTCCTCGGTGTCGCCGGCCGACTCGGCCTCCTCCTTCGACAGGTAGCCGCCCGCCGCCGTGACGAGCTGCTTGGCCTGCTGCGCGGCCGCGGTGACCTGCTTGGCGCGCACGGTCATGCTGCCGGTGTAGATCACCTGCCGGTCCGGCTGCCGCTGGGCCGGTTCGACGCCGGCGACCGCGCTGTCGCCGTCCTGCGGCGCGGCCTGCTTCCTCGGCGCGGCCAGGTCCCGTGCCTCGGGGGCGGCCATGGCCTGCGAGGCCACCGCGGGCGAGCCGCCCGACGCCATCTCGACGTTGCCGCCGCCGCAGCCCGCGAGCAGCAGCGTGGCGCAGGCCGAGAGCGCGATGCCCAACCGGATTCTCCTCATGCCCTCTATGACGGAAACGGGATCACCCCGGTTTGGCGACATACATCACGGTAGGGTCACGTGCCCCGATCAGCTGGGCGGTCGGCCGAGGCGGTAGCGTCAGGAGACGTGGAAGGGAAACGGGCGCACGTCGTCGTCATCGGCGGCGGGATCTCCGGCCTGGCGGCCGCGTGGTTCCTCCGTCAGGGTACGAGCGAGCACGTCAAGGTCACCGTGTTGGAGGGCAGCCCCCGCCTCGGTGGCAAGCTGCACGCCTCCGAGGTCGCGGGGGTGAGCCTCGACGCCGGGGCCGAGGCCATGCTGGCCCGGCGGCCGGAGGGCGTCGAGCTGGCCAAGGCCGTCGGGCTGGAGGACGAGCTGGTCCTGCCCGGCACCGTGCGGTCGGCCGTCTACTCCAGGGGCGCGCTGCGGCAGATGCCGAAGGGGCACGTCATGGGCGTGCCGGCCGACCTGGCGGAGCTGGCCAAGTCCGGCATCATCTCGCCCGGCGGCCTGCTGCGGGTGCCGCTCGACCAGGTCCTGCCGGCCACGCTGGTGCGCACCGACGTGTCCGTGGCCTCCTACATCCGGGCCAGGATGGGCGGCGAGATCGTCGAGCGCCTGGTCGAGCCGCTGCTCGGCGGGGTCTACGCCGGCCGTTCCGACATGTTGTCGCTGGAGGCGACGATGCCGCAGATTGCGGCCGTCGCCAGGGGTGAGCGCTCGTTGCTGAACGCCGCCCGGCACATCGTCGAGGAGGCGCCCAAGAACGGCGGACCGGTCTTCACGACGCTGCGCCAGGGCCTGGGCGGCCTGCCCGAGGCGGTGGCCAAGGCGTCCGGGGCCGACGTCCGCACCGGCGTGACCGTGCGCGAGCTCCACCGCACCGAGCACGGCTGGCGGCTGGTCGCCGGGCCGGTGCCGCGGCCCGAGGTGATCGAGGCCGACGCCGTGATCCTGGCCACGCCCGCGCCCGCCACCGCCCGCCTGCTGAAGGCCGAGGTGCCCAAGGCCGCCGCCGAGCTGGCCAGGATCGAATACGCCAGCATGGCCGTCGTCACGCTCGCCTACCCGATCGGCGCGCTCCCGCAGCCGCCGACCGGCAGCGGCTACCTGGTGCCGCCGGTGGAGGGCCGGCCGGTCAAGGCGGTGACGTTCAGCTCGGTCAAGTGGCCCCACCTGGCCCAGGACCTGCTGCTCGTACGCTGCTCGGTCGGCAGGATCGGCGAGGAGCACCTGCTCCAGCGCGACGACGCCGAGCTGGTGTCGCTGGCCATGGCCGAGCTGGCCGACGTGATCGGCGTGCGCGGCCTGCCGGTCGACAGCCGGGTCACCCGCTGGGGCGGCGGGCTGCCGCAGTACAACGTGGGCCACCTCGACCGGGTGGCCAGGGTGCGCGCCGCGGTCTCGGGCGCCGCCGGGCTCGCCGTGTGCGGCGCGGCCTACGACGGCATCGGCGTCCCCGCCTGCATCGCGACCGCCCGCACGGCCGCGGCCCGGATTCTGGACCACCTGTCGCGAGAAGGAGAATGAGGGACATGACAGAGGGCGCGCCGCGGCTGAAGGCCCGCGATCTCAACCAGGTGATCCGTTACACCATGTGGTCGGTCTTCCAGGTGACCGAGCAGGTCCCGGGCAACCGGGAGAACATGGCCGACGAGGTCGAGGAGCTGCTCGCACAGGCGGCCGGGAAGGACGTCGTGACCAGGGGGGTCTACGACGTCGCCGGCTTCCGTGCCGACGCCGACTACATGTTCTGGTGGCACGCGCCCACGCCCGAGGACCTCCAGGACGTCTACTCCCGGTTCCGCCGCACCGGCCTCGGCCGGCACAGCAGGCCGGTCTGGTCGGCCATGGCGCTCCACCGGCCGGCCGAGTTCAACAAGTCCCACATCCCGGCCTTCCTGGCCGAGGAGGAGCCGCGGGCGTACGTCAGCGTCTACCCGTTCGTGCGCTCCTACGAGTGGTACCTGCTGGAGGACTCCGAGCGGCGGGCGATGCTGGCCGAGCACGGCCGGATGGCCCGCGACTACCCCGACGTGCGGGCCAACACCGTGGCCTGCTTCTCGCTCAACGACTACGAGTGGATGCTGGCGTTCGAGGCCGACGAGCTCCACCGCATCGTCGACCTGATGCGCACGCTGCGCGGCGCGCAGGCCCGCCGCCACACCCGCGTGGAGATCCCGTTCTACACGGGCGCCCGCAAGCCGGTGCAGGAGCTGGTCGCGGCCCTCCCCTAGCGATCGTGGCGGCCAGGGGCGGCAGGGGCGGTCAGGGACATCGAGGCCAACTTGACGATCTCCCTGAAGTGATCTATCCCCTTTGTCACAATCGAGGGTGAATTCCCTTTCGGTGGCGTGACGTCGGTGGCACGGGCCACGCAGGGGCTAGGAGGGCCGGGTGGAACAGTCCGCGGAAGGTCAGGGCCCCGGGCGCCGGCGCGCGCCGGGCCGTCATGCGGCGTCACCGGACACGACACCGGCCGCCCGGCAGACCGGCGGCCGGGCGGAGTCCCGTACCGGAGGCCGGGCTGAGGCGCGTACGGGTCACGCGCGGGTGACCGGCGGGCGGACTGAGGCGCGTACCGGGCAAGCGCGGGTGACCGGCGGCCCGGCGGAGGTGCGTGCGGGACGCGGGCGGCGTGGGCGGCGGCGGCGCGGGCGTACGGGAACACGGGGCCTGGCGGCGGGCGCGGTGGCGCTGGCCGGGGGAGTGGCGCTGCTGCTCGGCCTGAACGGCGCGCTCGGCGGGACGGTCACCGCCTCCGGAGCCGCGGCCGGCGCGGAGGGCGCCACGGCCCGGCAGGACCCGGCGGCCGAGGGCGGCGTCCCGGCGAACCCGGGACGGGCGCCGGCCAGCGGCAAGGGCGCCGCGGAGGCGCGCGAGCTGCCGAAGGGCCAGGCCCGGCCGAGCACGCCGGCCGCCGACCCCGCCGGCTCAGGGAGGCCCGCCAGGACCGGCGCCGCCGACCCCGCCGCGAAGCCGGACGCCGTCCAGGGCGGGCCGGACACCGTCACGGGGAAGACCGAGACCGGCGACGCCCAGGTCAGCCTGCCCGAGGCCGACGAGCCGGGCGATGCGAAGGGCGACGCCAAGGGCGGCGACTCGGGCGGTTACAAGGCCGACGGGCCGTCGCGGCACACCGACCGGGAGGCCGCCGAGTACTTCCGCGCCCGGTGGGGACGGGGCGACAAGGCGATGAAACACCTCAAGGACATCCGCACCGTAGGCGGATATTTGCGCATTTACACGAACTTACCGGACAGCGCCGACAACTCCGCCACGGCCATCACGCTGTGCAAACGCGGCCTGGAGTACCTCAGGGCGAACGGCGTGAAGCGCCCGATCGTGTTCGTGCAGGCGGAGTTCGGCGAGAACGGGAACCCCGTCCTCGCCAACATCCTGGGCCCGTCCGATCACAACTGCCGGGTCACGTACCCCCGGCCGAACTGACGCGGGCCGGGAGGCGCGGGCCGGCTAGCGCACCCGGACCCTCGTCTTCGAGCACACTTCACACCGCTGAGTCACGACCCGCCCGATCGTCTCAATCGTCACCCAGCGGTGGCGAAGATGGACACGGCCCACAAGCAGGCCCCTACCCCTTGTGGACGATCGGTACGCTCTGTCGCTGATCGATCACCCCTTGGGTTCGAGCCTCAGGGAGACCGAGTTGATGCAGTAACGATCGTCGGTCGGCGTCGGATAACCCTCGCCGTGGAAGACGTGACCGAGGTGGGAGTCGCAGCGGGCGCAGCGCACCTCCGTGCGCACCATGCCGTGACTGTTGTCCTCGATCAGCCTCACCGCCTCCGACCCCGACGGCTCGAAGAAGCTCGGCCATCCGCAGTGCGACTCGAACTTCGTGTCGGACCGGAACAGCTCGGCGCCGCAGGCGCGGCACGAGTACACGCCCTCGGTCTTGGTGTCGACGTACTCCCCCGTGAACGGGCGCTCGGTCCCGGCCTCCCTGAGCACGTGGAACTCCTCAGGAGAAAGCCTGGCCCGCCATTCGGCCTCGCTCTTGACCACCTTGTCCATGCGTCCAGACTACGAGATCCGGCAAAAAGAGATCTCCGGAGGGTGAAGCATCCTTTCTCGGCCGAATTCGCGTCTTTGTCGGTAAGGGGGTGTCATCGCCTCCTGCCAAGGGGTGAGATCGTCCGCGGCTCGCCGTAGCGGCACAGCCCACGCCCGTGCTGGCGCCGCTGGCGACCCGAGATGGCCGGCCGGGTGGCGCGCCAGCGCCCGGAACGGCGATGGATGATCTTAGGTCCGTCCCGTCGAGCCCCGGTCCCGCCACCGACGCGGCTCCGGGACGGGCCCACCTCTCACGTCGGCTCTTTGGTCGGCCCTGCTGTCGGCTCGGCTGTCGGCTCTGTCGTCGGCTGTTCTGTCGGGGCGGGGGAGTAGGTTCGGTGGCATGGCATCGCCGTTCATAGAGCTCAAGGTGGGGGAGCGGACCGTCAAGGTCACCAATCCCGACAAGGTCTACTTCCCGGAGATCGGGGCGACAAAGCGGGAGCTGGTCGAGTACTACGTGAGCGTCGGCGAGGGGGCCCTGCGCGCGCTCAGAGACCGGCCGACCAACATCAAGCGCCATCCCGACGGCGTCCAGACCGAGGCCATCTACCAGAAGCGCATGCCGCCCAGGCATCCCGAGTGGCTGCAGTCGGTCACGGTCACCTTCCCCAGCGGCCGCACCGCCGACTCGCTCCGGGTGACCGAGATCGCCGCGATCGCCTACTGCGCCAACCTGGGCACGATCGACTTCCATCCCTGGCAGGTGCGGGCCGCCGACGTCGAGCACCCCGACGAGCTGCGCATCGACCTCGACCCGCAGCCCGGCCTGGAGTTCGACGCCGCCCGCCGGGCCGCCGAGCGCACCCGCGAGGTGCTCGACGAGCTGGGCATGGCGGGGTTCGTCAAGACGTCGGGCAACCGCGGCGTGCACATCGCGGTGCGCATCGAGCCCCGCTGGGACTTCGTCCAGGTGCGGCACGCCGGCATCGCGCTGGCCAGGGCGGTCGAGGCCCGCGACCCCGCCCTGGTGACCACCGCGTGGTGGAAGGAGGAGCGCGGCGACCGCGTCTTCATCGACTTCAACCAGAACGCCAGAGACCGCACCGTCGCCAGCGCCTACTCCGTCCGGGCCCGCCCGCACGCCCCCGTCTCGACCCCGCTGACCTGGGACGAGCTGGCCGACGCCGACCCGCGCGACTTCGACATCCGCACCGTCCCGGCCCGCTTCGCCAAGCTGGGCGACGTGCACGCGGCCATCGACGACCGGGCGTACTCGATCGAGCCCCTGCTGGAGATGTACGCCGCCGACGACCGCGGCGACCTGCCCTACCCGCCCAACTACCCGAAGATGCCGGGCGAGCCCAAGCGCGTCCAACCCAGCAAGGCCAGGAACGCGCCGGAGGAGAAGTGATCACTCACTTGTCGGGCGCAGCGGGAGTCTCGGTCACCGACGGCTGACCTCCGGGGCGACGGCAACCCGAAAGGCTGGCTCCCCCGCCCGACGGCAACGCGAAAGGCCGGCCCGCGTCGGGGAGCCGGCCTTTTCGCGGGAGCTGGTCAGCAGGTGTCGGCTCCGTCGAAGGTGCGCACGCCGCGCGGCACGCGCGAGTAGATGGTCTCGCCGGGGTCCACGGTCTGGCACGCGCCGTCCGTCCCGCGCGCCCAGATGATCTTCAGTCGGAGCCGGTAGCCGCAGTCGTTGCGGGCGTAACCGGTCTTGGTGATGGTCCCGGTGTTCTGCCAGACGGTCACGCACGACGGCGCGTTCCCGGCCGGCGCCGCCCAGGCCGGCAACGAGCTGAAGGTGCAGCACGTGACGGCGAGGGTGACGAGGGCTGCGCGGGTGGCTGGGCGCATGTGAGGTGTCCTTCCGTTCCGGCCTCGGCCAGGCGGCTGCCTGGGCAGGGGGCGAGGTGGAGACATAGGTGAACATCTCAGATCGATAACGGCGGTGGCGATCGTGACCTGGTACAGGATGAGAGCCGCAGGTCTGGGCGTGTCGCGCGTAACGCTGGGACGACGCTTCCGAAAATGTGGTCGAGTCCCCACAAACCCCTGCGCCCCTTCCGCGTGACGAAACGCCCCGGACGGCAGGACGGCGAAACCCTTCGGACGGCATGACGCCGGAGGTCACGCGTTTCGGGCCGAACTTGTCAGGCGTTTCCCGCATCGAAACGGTCATGAACTCAAGCGCCACGCACAAGAGCAGCCCGATGGCCCGCCGACTCCGCGTCTGGGCGTCGACCGTCGCCCTGTCGACCTCACTGGCGCCGATCCTCGCCACGGGCGCCGCCTTCGCCGCGACCGGCCCGGCGGCGACCGACCCGTTCCGGGGCCTCGACTGGGCGCCCGTCGTGGAGCGGGCGCTGCACTGCCCCAAGCCGGGCCCGAAGGACAAGTGGTACGTCGTCCGCGCCCGCGTGGCCGCCGTCGGCGACCTCACGCGGGACGGGCGTCCCGACACCGTCGTCACCTCGTCCTGCCCGAGCCCCACGGCGGGCAACCCGGTGACGGCCTTCGTCTACGACGGCGCGTCCCGGCGTTCGGCCCCGCGTCTGATCGGCATGCTCGGCAAGAACCGGTACTTCAAGACCCAGACCGTCGCCGTCCAGCACGGCGAGGTGCGCCTGAGCGGCAAGGTGGTCAGCGACAAGGCTCCCCGGTGCTGCCCCGACCTGCTCGTCCGCCAGACCTACAAGTGGACCGGCAAGGCGTTCCAGCGGACGTCGGAGAAGCTGGCCAAGCTCTCCTGAGGCGGCCGGCGGCTGTGGGCCGCACGGCCGGACCCGGCGCCTGGGACGGGGCCCGACGGCCCGGCCGTGCGGCGGCACAGGAGGTGCGGCCGAGAACGAAGGTAACTCCCGTAACCCCCGCCGGGGGAGAAATCGGATGGGTAACTTCCGCTCCCGGTAGGAGATTCCTCCTCCAGGTAGAAGAATCCTCACCCCAGCGGAAACGCCGCAGCACCCCTCCGGGAACAGCCCGGACGGGTGCGGAGCGGAAAGCTCAGCGAGAACTAGGCCGAAGCTCAGCGGCGTACGAGGTGGTGTGGCGCCAGTTCGCGGGTTTCGCCGCGTTCCAGGTAGACCACCCGGTCGGCCAGGCCCACCTGCTCGATGTGGTGCCGGAAGTCGTCCAGCGGTGAGCTGAAGACGCCGTAGTCGTCGTAGTGCACCGGCACCACGGTGTGCGGGTTGATCAGGTCGACCCAGGTCGCGCCCTGCTCGCCGTCCATGGTGACCAGCAGGGTGCCGAGCAGGCGGGTGCCGCCCAGGTGCACGAGTGCGAGGTCGACCTCCGGGAAACGACGCGGGATCGCCTCCAGGCGGCGGTCGAGCAGGGTGTCGCCGCTGATGTGCAGGCGCAGCTCCACCAGGCCCTCGGGGCCGCGGAACTCCAGCATCGTCCCGATCACCGGCGGCAGCAGCGCCTCGGCGGGGCCGGGCGCGTGCCGGGCGGGCAGGGCGGTGACGGTCACGCTGCCCTGCGGGCCGCTCAGCTCGTGCTGCTCCCACACCTCCAGGCCCGTGCTGCGGCCGAACCCGCGGCGGCGCAGCGTGCGCGCCGCCTGCCGGGTGGTGATGATCTGGGTGCCCTTGTCCAGGCCCTTCTCCGTCACCCGGTCCCAGTGGTCCCCGTGCAGGTGCGACAGCACCACCGCGTCGATGGGCGGCAGGTCCGACACGTCGATGGCCGGGTCCTTCAGCCGTCGCGAGCTCAGGCCGTAGCCCAGGTACGCCCGCTGGCCGCGGTGCAGGAAGTTGGGATCCGTCAGCAGCGTGAAGCCGTTGTAGCGGATCAGCGTGGTCGCGTTGCCGATGAACTGCAGGCTGCCCTTCATCCGGCTCACCCCGGATACGGCGGGTGCTGGCCCGGAGGCACGCCGCCGCCCTTGCCGCCGCCCTTGTGCCCCTTGTCGCTGCCGTGCGGGCGGCCGGCCCGCTTGCCGCCGCTCTTGGACTCCGGCACGGCGTCGGTGGATTTCGAGTTCGCGCCGGACTTACCCGACCGGCGAAGTTCGGGCTGTTGCGGATTACTCATGGCATTTGTCCCCCTTTGCGGCTTATCACCTACCTCGCTGCTCCGCCGCCAAACCCGCCGCCAAACCCGTCGCCAGACCCTCCGCCAAACCCTCCGCCAAACCCTCCGCCCGTGGCGCCTACCGGGTCAGGCCCGCGTCGTGTGCGATGAGGCCCGCCTGGGTGCGGTTGCGGCAGCCCAGCTTGTCCAGCAGGCGCGACACGTACCCCTTGATGGTGGGTTCGGCCAGGTGGAGGCGGGCGGCGATGCGCGCGTTCGACAGCCCCTCGCCGAGGCAGGTCAGCACCTCGCGCTCGCGTTCCGTCAGCGACTCCAGCAGCTCGCGGGCGCGGGCGCGGGCCGGGTCCGCCGCGGCCGAGGCCGCCACCAGCCTGCGGGCGGCGATCGGCGACAGCACGGTGTGCCCCTCGGCGGCCACCCGGACGAGTCCGATCAGATCCTCCGGCGGCGTGGACTTGACCAGGAAGCCGGCCGCGCCCGCGCGCAGTGCGCGCAGCACGTACTCGTCGGCGTCGAACGTCGTCAGCACCACGACGACCGGCGGCCGGGGCAGCTCGGCCAGGCGTTCGATCGCGGTGAGCCCGTCCACGCGGGGCATGCGCAGGTCCATGAGCACCACGTCCGGACGGCTGCGCACGACCGCCTCGACGCCGGCGGCGCCGTCGTGGGCCTCGTCCACGACCTCGATGTCGGGCGCCGAGCCGAGGATGGTGCGCAGGAAGCGGCAGACCATCGGCTCGTCGTCCACGACCACGACCCTGATCATGTCGCCACGTACGCCGGGAGAACGGCCTCGACGGTGAACCCGCCGTCGGGGGCCGGCCCGGCGCGCAGCGTGCCGTGCACGACCTCGACCCGCCGTCGCAGGTCCGCGATGCCGAGGCCGGAGCCGGTGCCGGCCAGGGGGCCGCCGGGCAGGCCGGTCGGCGGCGTGTTGCGCACCGTGAGCCGTACCCGCGCCTGGCCGTACTCGATCCGCACCTGCACCCGCGCGCCCGGCGCGTGCTTGCGCACGTTGGTCAGCGCCTCGCGCACGATCCGGTACGCCGTGCGCCCCACCACCGGCGAGGCCAGCGCCCGGTCGCCCTCCTCGACCAGCTCGGCCGGGGTGCCCACGGAGGCGGACTCGGCGACCAGCGCGGCGAAGTCGGCCGCGGTCGGCGGCACGTCCGGCTCCGGCGCGGTGCGCAGGACGCCGATCAGGTCCCGCAGCTCGTCGAGCACCTGGCAGCCCGCGGCCCGCAGCTCCTCGGCGGTCTGCCGGGTGTGCTCGTCGGCCGCGGTGACCCGCAGCGCGCCGGCCTGCAGCACCATGAGGCTCACCCGGTGGGTGACGACGTCGTGCATCTCGCCGGCCAGCCGGGCGCGCTCCTCGGCGCGGGCCTGCTCGGCCAGCAGGTGCCGCTCGCGTTCGGCCCGCTCGGCGCGTTCGACCAGCATCCTGAGCACCCGCCGC
Organism: Nonomuraea sp. NPDC049637; assembly: GCF_040675235.1. NCBI lineage: Bacteria > Bacillati > Actinomycetota > Actinomycetes > Streptosporangiales > Streptosporangiaceae > Nonomuraea > Nonomuraea sp. NPDC049637. The sequence continues at coordinate 23,409 of NZ_JBFAOM010000062.1, read as the reverse complement.
CGCCCGTCGAGGTAGAGCGCGAGCAGCGGGCCGACGGCCGTGCGCAGCACCCCGTCGATGAGCACCCCTGCCGACGGGTCCCACACCCGCGCGATCACCATCGTGTACGCGGCCAGCGCGGCGACGGCGATCCGCCGGTCCCTGCGGTCGTAGAGCGGTCCGTAGGCCGCAGCGATGGTCGCGAACGGCGCCCACACGTTCCCCTGCCCGGCCGGGACCAGCAGCCCGACCGGCGAGATGAGCAACGTCACCACCAGCGTGTACGTCCCCAGCACGGCCAGGACCGTCAGCGGCGCCCGGCGGCGGGCCACCAGCGACAGGCAGGCGGCCGCCTGGACCGCCAGCAGCGCCCAGGCGAGCGGACCCGGACGCTCGGGCCACCACGACAGGCCGAGCAGCGTCGAGCCGGTGTCCAGCAGCGCGAAGCCGCCCGCGATGCCCACGTCCAGCACGAGGGAACGGCGACACGCCCCTGCACCCATGCCGCAAACGCTACGACATCCCCGTATGTCGTAAATATCGGGTAAGTGGGAAACCATACGAAAGTCGCATGCGCTCCCGCCGATCGTCGCCCCCACCCCCGACGGCCCGCTCTGCCGCACGGCCACCCCGCCGCCGTGCAATGGACCCATGACGAACCTCCCCCCGCTGGGCCGCTACGAGATCGACACCGAGAACTCCGCGATCCGCTTCACCACCCGGCACCTGTACGGCCTCGCCCGCGTCCGCGGCACCTTCGACGTCAGGGGCGGCACCGTGGACGTCGCAGAACCGCTCGCCGACTCCCGCGTGCGCGTGGAGATCGACGCCGCCGGCTTCCACACCGGCAACCGCCGGCGCGACGAGACCGTGCGCTCCGCCCGCTTCCTCGACGCCGCCGGCCACCCCGTCATCACCTTCGCCGGCGGCCCCGCCGCCGACGGCACGCTGACCGGGACGCTCACCGTGACCGGCGTCGAGCGCCCGTTCACCCTCACCGTCGAGCGCTGCGACGTGACCGCGAACGGCTTCACCGTCGTGGTCGCCGCCCGCGTGGACCGCACCGCCTTCGGGGTGACCGCCATGCCCGGGATCGCCGCCCGTCACCTGGCGATGTCGGCCGAGGTCAGGTGCGTGCGGGCGGGCGTCACGGATCGCGCGGAAGCCCCAGCGCGCGCTCGGCGATGATGTTGAGCTGCACCTCGGTGGTGCCGCCGCCGATGGTGAAGGCCCGGGTGGTCATGATCATGCGGTTCCAGTGGCGGTCGGACGGCGCCAGCGACCAGCAGAACTCCGAGACCTCCTGCGCGTGCCGCATGCCGAGCAGCTTGCGCACGCTGGAGGCGGGCCCCGGGTCGGCCCCGGCCAGCCTGGACAGCGTCACGCGCAGCCCGAGCGCCGAGATCGCCTGGCCCTCGGCCCACAGGCGGCCCGCCTGCTCGCGTTGCGACTGCCGCAGCGGCGGCAGGGTCCCGATCAGCCGGACCATGTCGGTGTGCCGGGAGCCCGGGCCCCAGGAGTCGCCGAGCGCGACGCGCTCGTGGGAGAGCGTGTCGCGGGCCACCCGCCAGCCGCCGTCCACCTCGCCCACCACCAGATCGTCCGGGACGAAGACGTCGTCGAGGAAGACCTCGTTGAAGATCTCGTCCCCGTTGATCTCCTTGAGCGGCCTGACCGTGACGCCGGGGGCGGACATGTCCACCAGGAAGTACGTGATCCCCTCGTGCTTGGGTCTGCCGGGGGAGGTGCGGGCCAGGCAGATGCCCCAGTGGGCGTACTGGGCGAGGGACGTCCAGATCTTCTGGCCGGTCAGCGACCAGCCGCCCGCCACGCGGACGGCCCTGGTGGACAGAGCGGCCAGGTCGGACCCGGCGCCCGGCTCGCTGAACAGCTGGCACCACACGAGCTCGCCGGTGAACGTCCTGGGCAGGAAACGCTCCTGCTGCTCGGGGGTGCCGTACGTGACGATGGACGGCACCGCCCAGGCGGCGATCCCCAGGTTGGGACGCCTGAGGTCGCGGAACTCCTGGTGGATGATCACCTGTTCCGGCGGCGTGGCCGCGCGTCCCCACGGCCTGGGCAGGTAGGGCATGATCCAGCCCTCCCGCGCGAACCGGCCCAGCCGGGCGAGCGGCTCCTCGCGCCGCAACGACTCGGCCTCCGCCCTGATCGCCTCGCTGAGCGGCACGGACTCCTCGGGCAGATCGGGCTCCATCGCGCGGCGGACGCCCGCCAGGGCCAGCTCGGCGACCTGCTCGGCCCACGGCCCCGGGTCGCCGGCGAGCATGCGGCCGGACAGGGCGCGGCGGTAGTGGCGGTGGGCGTCGTGCTCGAAGGTGTAGCCGATGCCGCCGAGCACCTGGATGGCGTCGGCCGCGCAGCGCACCGCCGCGTCCGGCCCCAGCACGGCCGCCACCCCGACGGCCAGCCGCACATCGTCCCGGAGCCCGCCGGACCCGCCGAACCCGTTGGACGCGCCGGGCCCGGAAGGCGCGCCGGGCGAGTCGGACGCGCCGGGAGAGCCGGACGTGCCCGGTCTGTCAGTGGGCGGAGTGTCCAAGGCGCGGGCGGCGTCCCAGACGGCGGCGCGGGCCTGCTCCAGGGCCACCAGGGCGGCCGCCACCCGGTGCTTGACGCCCTGGAACTGGCCGATCGGGCGGCCGAACTGCTCGCGTACCTTGGCGTGGGCGGCGGCCGTGCCGACCGCCCAGGCGGCGGTGCCGCACGCGTCCGCGCCGAGCAGCACCACGGCCAGCTCCCGCACCGGCACCGGCCCCAGCAGACGCTCCGGCGGGACGTCGCGGCCCATGACGGGCGTGACCGCGCACAGCTCCCGGTCCAGATCGACGCCCTCGGCGGGCTCGGCACGCACGCCGGCCCGGTCGAGCAGCGCCCACCCGTCACCGTGCGGCACGAGGAACAGGTCGGCCCCGGCCGCCCCGAGGGCGAGCGGCCCGAGCGCGACGGCCGCCGTCAGCGACCCGTCGGCCAGCCCGCGCAGCAGGCCGGGCGCGGGTCTCCCGGACCGGGCGAGCGCCGCCGAGGCCAGCACGACCGGCAGGTACGGCCCCGCCACCCGCAGCTCGCCCAGCACCTCCAGCGCCACGCACAGCTCGACCAGCCCGTACCCCTGCCCGCCGTGCTCCTCCGGCAGGTGCAGGCCCAGCAGCCCCTGCCCGGCCAGCGCCAGGTGCTCGACGGTACGCCCCGCCAGCCCCCGCACGGAGTGCGCCAGCGCCCGGTGTTCCTCGGTCAGCCCGATCCCCATGGACGAACACTAGAACGATATTCGGTCGATCTCCAGGGCCCGGAAAAACCGTTGGCGCGCGACCGTCGGGGGTGATTACCCTGGCAACCGTCCCGTCCGGTGCGATTTTTGGAGGTGGGTTGATGCCCGGCACGGCGCCCAGCGCGCCTCTCCGTGTCACGGGTGTGCCCGCCTCCCCTGTGTTCCAGAGCCTGAGGACGAGTATCTGAAGCCCTGGCCTCAGTGGGCCCGGACCGCCTGTGACACCAGCGTGCCTGTGAGGCCCGCTCGGCGCTCCCTTGCTGCCTTTTTTCACGACAAATCCGGCAAGGAGAACCCAGGTTGTCTGCCAACGGCAAACCTCGTTCCATCATCAGCACCGACACCTTCGCCTGCGTCCGCTGCGGCCTGACCGTCGCCGCGTACGCGCCCGGCGGCGTCCGCCGCAACCACTGCCCGAGCTGCCTGCACTCGTTGCACGTTCTCGACCGGGTCGAGGGCGGCCCGTCGGAGTGCAGGTCGCGGATGAACCCGATCTCCATCGCGGTCCTCCGCACCGGCGACTGGATGATCATCCATCGCTGCTCGCGCTGCGGCGAGCTGACGTCCAACCCGATCTGCGGGGACGACAACCAGCTCATCCTCATGCGCATGGCCGTACGCCCGCTCGCGCAGCCGCCGTTCCCGCTCGAAGCGTTCGGCGACCTGTGACATGCCCAGGAGGAACCCTGGCCGGGCCAGGCCGCAACAGCCCAAGGCGGTGCAACGTGGCGAGCGCGGCGACGCGTTCCGCTGCGTCGGCTGCCGGCTGGACGTACCGATGGACGCGCCGGGCACGGCGCACCGCAACCACTGCCCGCACTGCCTGACCAGCCTGCACGTCGACCACCGGATCCCGGGGGACCGGCGGGCGGGCTGCCGGGGCCCGATGGCGGCGCTGAGCGTCACCGTCAGGACGGACGGGGAGTGGCTGATCATCCACCACTGCCAGGCGTGCGGCGGGCTCAGCGCCAACCGCATCGCCGGCGACGACAACGCGCTGGCCCTGCTGCGCATCGCCGTACGGCCGCTGTCCGACAGCCGCCTGCCGGTGAACGCCCTGCTGGCGCTCTGACGACAGGCGCATTCAAGTGCCCAACGGCGGGCCGCCCCCCGGGGCGGCCCGCCCCTCGCGACGGCCTAGTCGTCGCCGAACTCCAGGCGCAGCGCCAGCGTGAAGTCGCTCACCGCCTCCTCATGCCGCTCCATCTCCTGGAAGATCTCGCCGCGCACCCGGTAGGCCCAGATGTACTCGGGGTCCAGCTCGATGGCCCGGTCCAGGTCGCGCAGCGCGGCCTCGTTGTCGCCCATCTCGCTCAGCACCGCGCCCCGGCTGCCGAACGCGCGGTCGTTGTCGGGGTCGAGCTCGACCGCGCGGTTCAGGTCGCCCAGCGCCTCCTGGTAGCGGTCGATCATGCGCAGCGCCTCGCCGCGCCGGCTGAGCGCCCGCACGTGGTCGGGGTCGGCCTCCAGGGCCCTGGTGTAGTCGGCGATGGCCTCGCTGTAGAGGTGCATGCGCTGGTACAGGTCACCGCGCGCCACCCACGAGTACGCCAGCTCCTCGTTCAACGCGATGATCTTGGCGTGCTCGTCCAGGGCCTCGTCCAGCCGGTCCATGTCCACCAGGGCGTCGGCCTTGGCCTCCAGGATCCACAGGGACTCGGGGGCGAGGGTGAGCGCGTGGTCGAAGTCGTCCATCGCCTCCTCCAGCCGGCCGAGCGCCGCGTACGCCTGCCCGCGCGAGCCCAGCGCGTACGCGCTGTCGGGTTCCAGTCTCAACGACTCGTCGAAGTCGGCCAGGGCGGCCTCGTACCGCTCGATGACCCGATGGCTCTCGCCGCGCAGCCGCCAGGCCCGGGCGTTGTCCGGGACCAGCGTTATCGACTCGGTCAGATCGGTGATAGCGGCCTCGTGCCGCGACAGCGCGATGTACGATTCGGCTCGGCTGCGCAGCACGGACGCGCGCGACTGGGCGGCTGCCTCGGACAGCTCGGTCAGCTCGGACTGGTCGTTGATCCCCTCGCTCATGGAGGGAATCTATCTAACTAAATCTGGATGATGGCTGCCTTTTCCCTGGTGTACTCCAGCACGGAATCGTGGCCGTACCCGCTGTCCTTCACGCCGCCGAACGGCAGGCCCGGCGGCATCTGGCGGTAGGTGTTCACCCACACGGTGCCGCTCTGCAGATCCCGCACGAACCGGTGCGCCCGCCCGAGGTCCCGCGTCCACACCCCGGCCGCCAGCCCGTACGGCGAGTCGTTGGCGATCTCCAGCGCCTGCTCGTCGCTCTCGAACGGGATGGCCACCGCCACCGGCCCGAAGATCTCCTCCTGGCAGATGCGCAGGCCGTTGTCCTCGGTCGTGTAGAGCGTGGGCGCCACCCAGTAGCCGCCCGGCAGGCCGGGCACCACCTCGGCCCCCGACCGCCCGCCGAAGACCAGTTCGGCCCCCTCCTTCTCGGCCGTCTCCAGGTACGAGCGCACCCGCTCGAACTGCCCGGCCGACACGATCGGGCCCATGGTCGTGGCCAGGTCGAGGGGGTCGTCCAGGACCAGACCGGCGCAGATGCGCCTGATCCGCCCGAGCAGGTCGTCCCAGATCGACCGGTGGACGAGGATGCGCGAGCCGGCCACGCACACCTGCCCGGCGTTGCCGGTGTAGACGGAGTTCACGGTGACGCCCTGCGCGGCGGCGTCCAGGTCGGCGTCGGGGAAGACGATGTTGGGCGACTTGCCGCCCAGCTCGAACGTCAGCGGCTTCAGCGCGTCCGCCGAGGCCCGGGTGATGGCCTGGCCGGTGGCCGTGGAGCCGGTGAGGCTGATCTTGCCGACGTCCCGGTGCCGGACGAGCGCGTCGCCGACCTCCTCGCCGAGCCCGCTGACGATGTTCAGCACGCCGGGCGGGAACACCTCGGCCAGCAGCTCGCCCAGCCGCAGCACCGACGCACCGGCCTGCTCGGCCGGCTTGACGATCACCGTGTTCCCGGCGGCCAGGGCGTAGGCCGCCTTGGCGGAGAAGGTGGAGATGGGGGAGTTCCAGGGGATGATGCAGACCGCCACCCCGTACGGCTCGCGCCGCGTCAGCCCGAGCGTGTCGGGCCCGAGCAGGACGGTGTCGCCCTTGACCGCCTCCAGGCACTGCCCGGCGGCCAGCTGCCACAGGTGGGCCATGCCCGGCAGGTCCTTCTTGAGCGTGTCGCGCAGGATGCGGCCGTTGTCGCGGGTCTCCAGCCGGGCCAGTTCCTCGGCGTGCCGGGCGAACAGCTCCGACACCTTGCGCAGGAAGTGCGCCCGGCCCAGCGCGGGCATGGCCGACCAGGCGGGGAAGGCCGCCCGCGCCGCCGCGACGGCGGCCTCGGCCTCGCGTGCGCCACTGGCCGGGATCCGGGCCCACGCCTCGCCCGTGGCGGGGTTGACGGTGTCCATCGTCCGGTCCGCGGGGACCAGCTCGCCGCCGATGAGATTGCGGTAGTCAGGCACGCGCCCAAGCATATGCTTGCTTGCTACGAGCAGGCCAGTCCCGGGCGGATCGGGGCATAATGGTCTTCCGTGAAAATCGACCTGACCTGGCCGGAAACCGCCGACGAGCCCCTGCTCGCCGCCGTCCACCGCGTGCTGCACGCCGTCGTCGAACTGGGAGGCGCGGTCGGCTACCTCGCGCCGCCCACCAGGGACGAGACCGACCCCTGGGTGGAGGCCACGCTCGCGATGGCCAGGACGGGCGAGGGGCGGCTCGCCCTGGCCACGGTCGACGGCACGGTGCAGGCCATGGGCCTGTGGCGGCGCGGCCAGGAGGCGGTCTTCCGGCACTCCGGCGAGATCGGCAAGGTCATGGCCCACCCGCAGGCGCGCGGGCTCGGCCTGGGCCGGGTGGTGGTGTCCGGCCTGGCGGACGACGCCCGCGCCGCCGGCATCGAGACGCTCACACTGCGGGCGCGCGGCAACAACCACGGCGCGATCGCGCTGTACCAGAGCCTCGGGTTCCGCGAGTGGGGGCGGCTGCCGAACGTGGTCGAGGTGGGCGAATGGCGCTTCGACGAGGTGAACATGTACCTGGAGCTCGGCCGCCCGCCCGGCACCATCCTGCACGGCTCCTCCCCGGGCGGCCCCGGCTCCTCTCCCCAGCCCGGCCTCTCGCCGCAACCCGGCTTCTCCCCTCAACCCGGCTTCTCGCCGCAACCCGGCTCCTCACCGCGGCCCGGCTTCTCGCCGCAACCCGGCTAGGATCGGGGCATGCTGCTGGCCCCCGGAGTGCACGCCGTCGTCACCGACCGCCACGGAGGGGTCAGCGCCCCGCCGTACGGCTCGCGCAACCTCGGCGGCATGGTCGGCGACGACCCGGCGGCCGTACGGGCCAACCGCGAGGGCCTGGCGGCCGAGCTGGGCGTGCGCGCCGTCGTCTACATGCGCCAGGTCCACAGCGCCGAGGTCGCGTACGTGAGCGAGCCGTTCGGCGACGACCCGCCGCCGCTCGACGGCGTGTTCACCACCGAGCCGCGCCTGGCGCTGGCCTCGCTGGGCGCCGACTGCCCGGCCGTGCTGGTGGCCGACCCCGAGGCGCGCATGGTCGGCGCCGCCCACTCCGGACGTCCCGGCACCGAGGCGGGCGTGGCCACCGCCCTGGTCGAGGCCATGGCGGCCAAGGGCGCCCGGCCGGGCCGGATGGTCGCGCTGATCGGCCCCGGCGCCTGCGGCCGCTGCTACGAGGTGCCCGCGGAGCTGCGTGAGCAGGTCGCCTCGAAGGTGCCGCCGACGTGGTCCACGACGTCGTGGGGGACCCCGGCGCTCGACCTGCGGGCCGGGATCGAGTCCCAGCTCAGGGCGGCGGGCGTCGCCGACGTGCGGCACGACGCGCGCTGCACCATCGAGTCCGCCGAGCTCTACTCCCACCGCCGCGAACAGCCCGGCGGCCGCTTCGCCGGCCTCATCTGGCTGACCTGACCCGCAAGCCCGCCCGCGGCGGGGCTACTTCTCGCGGGAGCCGTTGAAGACGACGTTCACGATGATGATCCCGACCCAGATCGGGATCAGCGCCATCGCCCGCCCGCCGCCCGCGAAGGCGAGCGCGACCGTGGAGAGCGTGCCCAGGGAGAGCGAGACGATCGCCAGCGCCAGCCGCTGCCCGTCCGACCCCCTGGCGGGCGCCTTGGCCCGCGGCGCCGCGCCGGCCAGGCGCTCGTCGACCCGCCGGTCGACCTCCTGGCCCACCTTGTCGAGGAACGACTCCACCAGCGCGTCCTCGAAGTCGGGGCCGAGGTCGCGTCGCGCGGACACGGCCGCCTTGAGCTCATCACCGGTGGTCATAGGGGAGAGCCTAGACCGCTTTGCCCCCTAACGGGCGAGGATGTCGTCGAGGTCGTAGCTGACTGGCCGTTCCAGCTGCTCGTACGTGCACGACTCGGGCGTGCGGTCAGGGCGCCACCGCCGGAAGTGCGCCGTGTGCCGGAACCGGTCGCCCTCCATCTGGTCGTAGGCCACCTCGATCACCAGCTCGGGCCGGAGCGGGATGAACGACAGGTCCTTCTTGGCATTCCACCGCGACACCGCCCCCGGCACCCGCTGCCCGCCGGTCGCGGGCCCGGCCGCCGGCTGCCCGGCGTTGGCCGTGGCCTGCTCGGCCCAGTGGCCCCACGGGTGCTCGCTCAGCTCCGCCAGGTACGGCTTGAGCTCCTCCACCAGCTCGGCCCTGCGCGCCATGGGGAACGAGGCCGCCACGCCCACGTGGTGCAGCCGGCCGTCGTCGCCGTAGAGGCCGAGCAGCAGCGAGCCGACGATGGGGCCGGTCTTGTGCTCGCGGTAGCCGCAGATCACGACGTCGGCCGTGCGCTCGTGCTTGACCTTGAACATCGTGCGCTTGTCGGGCACGTACGGCTGGTCGCCCGGCTTGACGATGATGCCGTCGAGCCCCGCGCCCTCGAAGGCGTCGAACCATTCGCGCGCCTGCTCGTCGGCGGTGGTGACCGGGGTCAGCCGGACGGACCCGCCCTGGTGCGGGAACAACTCCTCCAGCCGCCGACGCCGCTCGGAGAACGGCTCCTCCATCAGCGACTCGTCGCCCACGGCCAGCAGGTCGAAGGCGATGAACTGGGCCGGCGTCTGCTCCGAGAGCAGCTTGACCCGCGAGGCGGCCGGATGGATGCGCTGCTGGAGGGCGTCGAAGTCGAGCTGCGCCCCCCGGGGCAGCACGATCTCGCCGTCGATCACCACCTTGCCGGGCAGCTCGGCCTTGACCGCCTCGACCAGCTCGGGGAAGTACCGGGTGAACGGACGCTCGTTGCGGCTGCCGAGGTAGACCTCGTCGCCGTCCCTGAACACGATGCAGCGGAAGCCGTCCCACTTGGGCTCGTAGAACAGGGTGCCGTCCTGCTTGGGCATGGCCTTGACCGGCTTGGCCAGCATCGGCGGCACGGGCGGCCGGACCGGGAGGTTGGGCACCGGCTCCGGCTCTTCGACGGGCTGCTCGGTCATGGGCTCTGCTCCCTCGTGTATCTGCAGAAGAGGACCCCCTCCTCTTCCAGGACCTGGCGGAGGTCAAGCGGGACCTGCGCGGCCACGCCGTTCAGTATGCGGGCCGCGCCGCCCGCGACCAGCATGGGACTCACCGACAGGCACAACTCGTCGATCAGGTCGTCGGCCGACAGCTGCGCGTTGATGCGCGGGCCGCCCTCGCACAGGACGCGCGTCAGGCCGCGCTCGTGCAGCTCGCGCACGGCCAGCCGCATGTCGACGCCGTCGTCGCCGGCGATGATCAGGTCGGACCGCCGGCCGGCCAGCTTGCGGCGCTCGGCGGGCGCGGACTCGCAGGTGATCACGATCGTCGGGTTGGTCGCGTCGGTGAACAGCTCGCCGTCGAGGTCGAGGTCGAGGCTGCGGGTGATCACCGCGATCGGCGGCACGTCGGGACGCCCGGCCCGGATCGAGGACCAGGAGGCGCGCGGCTTGACCGGGCCGTAGCCCTCGGTGCGGACGGTCGCCGCGCCCGCGACGATCACGTCGGACAAGCCGCGCAGGACGGCGAAGATGCGCTTGTCGCCCCTGCTCGACAGCCCGCCCGAGCGCCCCTGCAGCCACGCCGCGCCATCGGCGCTGGACACCATGTTGAGCCGCAGCCAGGGCCGCCCCTCGGGGTAGGCGTACGCCTCGGGGATGTCCGGATTGTCTTGAAAGTCGGGATAGATGCGCCGCACTCCTCTACCTTGGCACACCCCACCGACAAACCGTCCCCAGGGGTTTTGCGGCTGACGGCACTTTTGAGTAACTGAAGGACGAAAGGCCCGGAGTCTGCGTACGGTGGCGGCAGGGACTCGCCGGGAGGGGACATGGGCCTGCTCACCGCCGTCACATGGACGATCGCCGCACTGATCGGGGTCTACCTGCTGTGGCGCTGGCTCTCGGCCGGCGGCCTGCGCCGCCAGGAGGCCAAGGTCACCCGCTTCCCGGTGACGCTGCTGCTGTCCCATCCGGCGCTCGCGGCCGCGTCGCTGGCCTGCTGGGTGGCCTACCTGCTGACCGGCCGCGCCCCGCTGGCCTGGCTCGCCCTCTGCGGGCTCACCGTGGCCGCCCTGCTGGGCTTCACGATGTTCACCCGCTGGCTCGGCGGCGGACGCCACCAGCGCCGGGCCACCGGCTTCCCGGTGCTCGCCGTGGCCCTGCACGGCGTGGCGGGGGTGGCCACGTTCGCCCTGCTCCTCGTCACGGCCGGCATCGCCCGCGTGTTCTGACGAACCGGCGGCTGGGTGGTCGATGGAGCTAGGGCGTCTGCGGCTCCCTGGGCAGCCGCAGGACCTGGAACGACCGGCCGGTCACCGCCACCAGGTCGCCCGCCCGCCACCGCTCGTCGCCGAACGCCTCCTCCACCACGTCGTGACAGGTGTCGAGCACCGGCAGCCACTCGGCCCCGAACTCCGGCCCCGGCAGCGTGAACGACAGGTTCTCGTGGTGGGCGTTGATGAGCAGGAGGAAGGAGTCGTCCACGATCCGCTCGCCGCGCGGGCCGGGCTCGGTGATGGCCTCGCCGTTGAGGTAGACCATCAGCGACTTGGCGTAGCCGGTGTGCCAGTCGCCGGCCGTCATCTCCTTGCCGCCCGGGGTGAGCCAGACCAGGTCGCGCTTGCCGTTGTCGGGGTGGCGGCCGTGGAAGAAGCGGCGGCGCTGGAAGACCGGGTGCTCGCGGCGCAGCTTCGACAACGTCTTGACGAACTCCAGCAGGTCGGACTCGGCGTGCAGCATCGACCAGTCGATCCAGGCCAGCTCGTTGTCCTGGCAGTAGGCGTTGTTGTTGCCCCGCTGGGTGCGGCCGATCTCGTCGCCGTGGGAGAGCATCGGCACGCCCTGCGACAGGAACAGCGTGGTCAGGAAGTTGCGGCGCTGGCGGCGGCGCAGGGCGACGATGTCCGGGTCCTCCACCGGGCCCTCGGCGCCGCAGTTCCAGGAGCGGTTGTCGTTGGTGCCGTCGCGGTTCTCCTCGGCGTTGGCCTCGTTGTGCTTGTGGTCGTAGGAGACCAGGTCGGTCAGGGTGAAGCCGTCGTGGCAGGTGACGAAGTTGATCGAGGCCACCGGGCGGCGGCCGGAGGACTCGTACAGGTCGGCCGAGCCGGTCAGGCGGGAGGCGAACTCGGGGAGCGCGGAGTTCGTGCCCCGCCAGAAGTCGCGCACGGTGTCGCGGTACTTGCCGTTCCACTCCGTCCAGAGCGGCGGGAAGTTGCCGACCTGGTAGCCGCCCGGCCCCACGTCCCAGGGCTCGGCGATCAGCTTCACCTGCGAGATCACCGGGTCCTGCTGGATGAGGTCGAAGAACGCGCTCAGCCGGTCGACGTCGTGCAGCTCCCTGGCCAGGGCCGAGGCCAGGTCGAAGCGGAAGCCGTCGACGTGCATCTCCAGCACCCAGTAGCGCAGCGAGTCCATGATGAGCTGCAGCGCGTGCGGCGAGCGCACGTTGAGCGAGTTGCCGCACCCGGTGTAGTCGAGGTAGTAGCGCCGGTCGCCGTCGTGCAGGCGGTAGTAGTTGACGTTGTCGATGCCCCGGAAGCCCAGCGTGGGGCCCATGTGGTCGCCCTCGGCGGTGTGGTTGTAGACCACGTCGAGGATGACCTCGATGCCCGCCTCGTGCATCGCCCGGACCATCGCCTTGAACTCCAGCACCTGCTGGCCGCGGGTGCCCGAGCCGGAGTAGCGGCCGTGGGGGGCCAGGTAGGCCATCGTGTTGTAGCCCCAGTAGTTGGTCAGCCCCCGGGCCACCAGGAAGTGCTCGGGCACGTAGTGGTGTACCGGCATGAGCTCGACCGCCGTCACGCCGATGGACAGCAGGTGCTCGATGATCGCCGGGTGCCCGACCCCGGCGTACGTGCCGCGCAGGTCCTGCGGCACGCCCGGGTGGCGCATGGTCAGCCCCCGCACGTGCGCCTCGTAGATCACCGTCTCGTGGTACGGGATGCGCGGCGGCCGGTCGTTGCCCCACTCGAAGAACGGGTTGATCACCACGTTCTTCGGCATGTACGGGGCGCTGTCCTCCCTGTTGCGCACCGACGGATCGGTGAAGTAGTAGGGGAACAGCGCCTCGTTCCAGGTCAGCTCCCCGTCGATGGCCTTGGCGTAGGGGTCGAGCAGCAGCTTGGAGGGGTCGCAGCGACGCCCCTGCGACGGCTCGTACGGCCCGTGGACGCGATAGCCGTACCGCTGGCCCGGCTGGATCCCCGGCAGGTAGCCGTGCCAGACGAAGCCGTCGACCTCCGGGAGCGGCACCCGCTCCTCGCTGTCGTCATCGTGAAAAAGGCACAGCTCGACCCGCTCGGCGACCTCGGAGAACACGGCAAAGCTGGTGCCGACGCCGTCCCAGGTGCCGCCGAGTGGATAGGGTTCGCCCGGCCAGACCTCGCGCATGTGACCCAATTGTCGCACGCGAAAGCGTTCCTGTTAGAGGAGTTCGGCTTTCAGGGTGATCGTGGTGCCGGCCAACGCCTTGCTGACCGGGCAGTTCGCCTTGGCGGTCGCGGCGGCCTCCTGGAACTGCTCGGCCGAGATGCCCGGAACGTGCCCCTGCACGGTGAGCACGATGCCCGTGATGCCCTCGCCCGGCTGGAACGTCACGTCCGCGCTCGTGCGCAGCGACTCCGGCGGCGTGCCCGCCCCGGCCAGGGCGTGCGACAGGGCCATGGAGAAGCAGGAGGAGTGGGCGGCGGCGATGAGCTCCTCGGGGGAGGTGCGGCCGCCCGCGGCCTCGGCCCTGGAGGGCCAGGAGACCTCGAACGTGCCCACGCCCGAGGTGTCGAGCGAGACGGTGCCCGAGCCGTCGAGCAGGGCGCCCTTCCAGTGCGTGGTGGCGGTGCGCGTGGTGGCCATGCGGGTGATCCCTCCGGTCGTCGTCCGTTCGACACTATCGCGGGGCCGCGGGACCGGGGGCGGGGGGCGTCCGCCTCAACATTTCCGGCGAATGATGACATGCTCGGGTCGCGGCGCACCCGCCCGCCTTGGTCCGGACCACGGGAGTGTGGTGCCAGTGGAGGCACCGTACGACGACCGCCTGCTGCACCAGCGGGTGGTCGGCGGCGACGAGTCGGCGCTGGGGGAGGTCTACGATCGGCTGTCCGCACTGATCTTCGGGCTCTCCTTACGGGTCACCAGGGACCGCGTGATCGCCGAGGACATCACGCAGGAGGTGTTCCTGGTGTTCTGGGAGCGCCCGCTGGCCTACGACCCCGGACGCGGCACGCTGCGCGCCTGGCTGGCCACGATCGCCCACCGCCGCGCGGTCGACCACGTGCGCGCCGAGGAGCGCCGCCGGGTCTCCGCGCTCGGGCCGCGGCTGTTCGAGCGCGAGCCCGCCAGGCTGGAGGAGGCCGTGCTGGCCGCCGAGGAGGCCGAGCGCGTGCGGCAGGCGGTGACGTCGTTGCCCGAGGGGCTGCGCCGGCCGGTGGAGCTGGCCTACTTCGGCGGCCGGACGTACCGGCAGGTGAGCGAGGAGCTGGGCGTGCCCGAGGGCACGGCCAAGTCGCGCATCCGGCTGGCGCTGCGGCGCCTGGCCGACGCGCTGGCGGAGGAAGAAGTGTGATGGATCCTGTCGAGCGCCTGTATCTGGACGCGTTGCTGGAGGACCCGGTGGTGCCGGTCCGTTCCCTGCGCCCGCAGCTCCTGGCCGGGGCCAGGGCCCGCCGCCGCCCCGCGGCGCCGACCGCCGGCTGGGCGCTGCCGTACGCCGGCCGCGTCGCCGCCATGGACGCGCTGCTGGCCTCGGCCGTGGACGACGACTGGGCGCGCGTCATCGTCGAGGGCTGGACGCTCCAGGAGCTGGTGGCCCACCTGGCCGCCAAGGACGGCCTGCTGGCCGCCTCCGTCGGCGCGCCCGTCCTGGGCCCGCCGCTGGCCGCCCGGGACGCGGCCGGCCGCACGGCGGACGTGCAGGCGTACGAGCGGGCCCGCAGCCCCGAGCAGACCAGGCGCGACTGGCGGGCCCAGGCCGACGCCCTCTGCCGCCACCTGGGCGGCCTCGACCCGGCCACGCCGGCCACGGTGGACGGCATGGAGACGGTCGTGCGCGACCACGTCCTGGCCAGGAGCCTGGAGACGTGGGTGCACACCGCCGACGCCGCCACGACGGCCGGGATCCGCCTGCCCGACCCCGTGCCCGAGCACATCCGCCCCACGGCCGACCTGTGCGCCCGCCTGCTGCCCTGGACGATGCTCCTGTCCGGCCTGGACGGCTCCGGCCGCACCCTGCGCCTCACCCTCACCGGCGCGGGCGGCGGCGACTGGCTGATCCCGCTCGGCGTCGCCGACACCGTCCCGGGCACGCCGGACGCCCACCTGACCGCGGACGTGGTCGCGTTCTGCTTCCTGCTGGGCGGCCGGGGCGAGCCGGACGCCTTTCCCGCCGAGCTGACGGGCGACCTCGCGCTGGCCCGCGACGTCCTGACCACGGCTCCCGCCCTGTCGGGACCGTGAGCGGGTAAGCTGTGATCGATCTGTGACCTAATATAGGGTGATAAATCGGGATCCATAGGGAATCCTTTGATCCGAAGTCCAGCAGAGGGCTTCACTCACGTAGAAACGTGGCGTGCCTCTGCCTGGGCTTTTTCCATGGACGGGGCCGCCTTCGGGCATATGGAGCAACTCAGATGGCCGTCCTGGATATCGCACTCGACGAAATGACCGCCGAACAGCTTCTGGCTGAGATGAACAGGCCGGAAGCCTCGGACGAGCACAAGGCCCGCATCCGTGAGCGCGTCGTCACCATGTACGACTCCCTCGTCACCGAGGTCACCCGTCGCTACCGCCACCAGCGCGAGCCGATGGAGGACCTGCGCCAGGCCGCGTACGTCGGCCTGATGAAGGCCATCAACGGCTTCGACCCCGAGCTCGGCCACGAGTTCCGCGGCTACGCCATGATCACGATGGTCGGCGAGGTCAAGCGGCACTTCCGCGACCGCACCTGGGCCGTCAAGGTGCCGCGCGTCTACCAGGAGCGCCGGCTGGAGCTCAACAAGGCCACGGCCGACCTCACCCAGACGCTCGGCCACTCGCCCACCGTCTCCGAGCTCGCCGCGCACATGAACATCAGCGAGGAGGACGTCCTGCTCACCCTGGACGCCTCGACCGCCTACAGCGCCCTGTCGCTGGACGCCCCCGTCGGCGGCGACAACGACGGCGCCGACCTCGGCGACTTCCTGCCCTCGCAGGACGAGTCGCTGGACACGCTGCTCGGCAAGTACTCGGTCAAGCCGCTCATCGACGCCCTGCCGTCGCGGGAGCGCAACATCCTGCTGATGCGCTTCTACGGCAACATGACCCAGTCGGAGATCGCCGCCGAGTTCGGCATCTCGCAGATGCACGTCTCCCGCATCCTGCGCGCCGTGCTGAACCAGCTCCGCACCGCCCTGTCGGACTGACCGGGTGGGCGGGCGGCCCCTGCTCCAGGGCCAGAACCCGGGCCCCCGGCGACCCCGCCCAGCGGGCGGCCGCCGGGGGCGACAGGGTCACTCCCCGCCGATCCCCGTGACGAGGTCTCTGGCGTAGTCGTCGTCGCTCTCCTCCAGCACCCGCCTGACGCCCTGCTCGGCCCGCTCGTCGCCGCGCGCCGCGAGCCCCCGCGCCGCCTCGGCCACCGTTCGCAGGTCGGCGTCGGCCAGCCGGTCGGCCAGCGCCTCCCGGATGCGGGGCGTGTCCGCCGACAGCCCGGCCAGCCCGGCCGTGGCCCAGTCGCGGATCTCGGCCTCCTCGTCCCGGGACATCTCGATGAGCAGCGACAGGCCCTCCTCGTGGTCGGCGGGCAGGACGTCGGCCAGCGCGATGGCGTCCGTCATCGTGCGCTTGTGGCCCGGCCGGCCGATGATGTCGAGCACGGCGGGCAGCGCGCGCGGGTCGCCCTGGTGGCCGAGCGCGGCCAGCACCGAGCGCAGCACCTGCGGGTTGCCCTCGGTGGTCACCATCTTCTGCAGCAGCGCGAGCGTGCGGTCGAGATAGGGCTTCTCGCCGTCGGCGAACCCGAACTGGGCGATCGCGTCGACCCCGAACTCCCGCTCGCGCGCGTCCTCGCTCACGCACAGCCGGGACAGGGCCTCGTACGTCTCGTCGTCGGCCCGCCGGCCGAGCGAGTCGGCCACGATCCACCAGGTCTCGGCGTCCTCGTCGACGTCGCGGTGGGCGACGGCCCTGGCGACGAGCTGGTCGACCGGCGTGTAGACGCCCGCCGCGTCCTCCAGGAGGGTCGCCACGGCGGCGTGGCCCCGCTGGGCCTGCACCTGCTCGGTCTGCGAGCCGTCGGGGGAGCGGCCGGCCACGGTGACCAGCTCGGTGCCGTCCTTGGCGTACTGGCGGCCCACGACGTACTCCCAGCCCTCCTGGGCGATCTGGTCGAGCAGCGCGGACTCCAGGTGCACGCCCACCCAGTCGGCCGCGATGTCGAGCGGGCTGTCGCCGTCGCCGTCGAACTTCTCGTGGTCGGCGCCCGCCTCCAGCAGCGTCTGGACCACGCCCAGCGCCCCGCGCCTGGCCGCCAGCGTGAGCGGCGTGTCGCCGTCGTCGTTGGCCGCGTCGACCTCGGCCCCGGCCTCGATCAGCACGCCCGCGGTCGCGGCGTGGCCGTTGGCGGCGGCCCAGAGCAACGCCGTCCAGCCGCCGGCCTCGCGGCCGTTGACGTCGGCCCCGGCCGCCAGCAGCGCCTCGGCGACCTCGACGCGGTCCCAGGCGGCGGCCGCGCAGAGCGGCAGCCCGGCCTCCTCGCCCTCGCTGGCCTTGTTGGGGTCGGCGCCGCCGGTGAGCAGCTTGCCCACGGTCTCGGTCTCGCCGTTCAACGCCGCGCGATAGAGCTGTTCCTCATGCATGACAGGACCCTAGCGTCTTCCCGGCCCCCGGTCGCCGGAGCACGCTGAGGGGCGGCCTCGGGGCTTTTGGACCCATCCAAGGGTGTACGGATGTTCCTCCCAGGGGAGGAGTCCCAACCGCCCCAAGACGCGATATGTTGCGTCTATGACAGATCCGGGTGAGGTGCGCGCGTCGGACGCCGAGCGCGAGGCCGTCGTGGAACAGCTGCGTGTCGCCTCGGTCGAGGGCAGGCTCACGCTCGCCGAGCTGACCGACCGTACCGAGGCCGCCTACACCGCGACCACGCACGCCGAGCTCGCCCTGCTCACCCAGGACCTGCCCGTGGGCGCAGGGCCCGTGCCCGCGCCGGCCCCGGCCCGCGAGGGCGGCAAGCGGCGCTGGTTCGTCGGCATCATGGGCGACACCAAGCGGCGCGGCACCTGGCGCATCGACCAGGAGCTCGGCGCGGTCGCCGTCATGGGCGACGTGCTGCTCGACCTGCGCGAGGCCGAGGTGCGCACGGACGTGGTCGACGTCACGGCGGTGTCCGTGATGGGCGACGTCAAGATCATCGTGCCCGACGGCGTGAACGTCGACCTCGACGGCGTCGCCGTGATGGGCGACAAGAAGGTCGACGTGCTGGAGGCGGCCCCCGGCATGAACGTGCCGGTGATCCGGGTGCGCGCCTACGCCGTGATGGGCGACGTCAAGGTGCTCGGCGACTCCCGCGCCCAGCCGGTCAAGCGCGGCCTGGCCGCCTGGCGGGAGCACTGGCGGGCGCTGCACGGCGACGACTGGCGCGAGGTCGGCCGCCAGATGCGCGACGACGCCCGCGAGGTCGGCCGGCAGATCCGCGACGAGCACCGCGCCCTGGAGCGAGAGCGCCGCGACCGCCGCGACCGCCGGGGTTACTGAGGCCGTGCAACGCGGGCGGGGGTCTTCGGCGTAGTGATCGGTGAACATCACCGGACAGTGAGGACCCCTCGATGCGGGATCGTGCCGACTTCGAGCGCTACGTCGAGCAGCGCTCGGCCCGCCTGCTCAGGACGGCGTACCTGCTGTGCCGCGACTGGGCCACGGCGGAGGACCTGACGCAGACCGCGCTGGCCAGGGCCTGGCTGGCCTGGCGGCGGGTCGGCGCGAACCCCGACCCGTACGTCTACCGCATCCTGACCAACACGCACGCCTCCTGGTGGCGGCGGCGCTGGCGGGGCGAGGTGGCCACGGGCGAGCTCCCGGACCGCCCCCAGGACCAGGACGACACGGCCGGGATCGGCACCCGGGACGCGCTCAGGGCCGCCCTGGCCGCGCTCCCGGCCAAGCAGCGGGCCGTGGTCGTGCTGCGGTACTTCGAGGACCTGCCCGACGAGGCCATAGCCCAGATCGTGGGCTGTTCGGTGCCCACCGTTCGCAGCCAGGCCAGCCGCGCGCTGGCCAAGCTGCGGCTCGACCCCGCGGCCAGGGCCGCGGCGGAGACGGGAAGCTGACGATGACCGAACAGCGACTGCGTGACCTGCTCGAACACGACAGCGCCGACGCGCCCCCGGGCGGGGTGCGGCTGGCCGACGTGGACGCCCGCGTCCGCCGCATCCGGCGGCGCCGGGGCCGGGCGGCGGCCTCGGTGGCGGCGGCGGCCCTGACGGTCACGGCCGTCACGGTGCTCACCGTGGACGCCCGGCCCGTTCCCGGGTCCACCCCCGCCGCCGGGGACGTGTGGGCCGGAGCCCTGGCCCAGCCGGCGCCGACGCGCGCCCGGCCCAGGCCGCCGCTCTTCCACGGTTACTCCCAGGGCGGCAGGCGGGAGACGTTCACCTTCGAGTCGAAGGCCGGGAAGGTGTCCTTCGCCCTCACCTGCCCGCCGGGCAGCTACGGGCTGATCTGGCTCAACGGCGAGCTGGTCGCCACCGGCGCGTGCGGGCCCACGGTCCGGCAGCCGCCCGGCTGGTTCGGCGACGCCGAGGCCCGCGACGGCGTCAACGAGCTGAGCGCCGCCGTGGTGAAGGCCGCGGACGCGGGCACCGGCACGATGACCGCCGAGGGCGCCGACGAGCTGCTGGCCTGGACCGCCTCCTACCCCGCCGAGTGGCGGCTGATCCTGGCCGACGCCCGCACCCGGTCGTGCCGGCCCAACGTGGTCAGCGTTGATCCGAGGACCGGCGCGATCATGGCCCGCTGCTGAGAGCCCGCTGCTGGGGGGCTCAGCCGGCCACGGGCAGGCGCTCGCGCAGGGCCGCCTCGTACCGCTCCAGCAGCACGTCCACCAGCTCGGGCGCCGGGCCGAGCACGTCGGCGCAGACGGCTGGGGCGGTGGCCCGGCGGATCCGGTCGGCGAAGAAGCCGGGAGCCAGCAGGTAGGGGGCGACGGCCACGCGCGGCGCGCCCGCGGCGCGAAGCCGCGCGACGGCCTCCCCCGGCGTCGGGCCGGCGGCCGAGGCGTAGGCCGCGGTCACCGTCCACCAGCCGGCGCGCCGCCAGGCGCGGGCCATGCCCGCGATCACCTCGTTGGCCCTGGCGTCGCTCGACCCGGCCGAGACCAGCACGACCGCCGTCTCGGGGTCGCCGGCCGGCACGCCCGCCTCGGCCAGCCGCCGCTCCAGCGCCGGCAGCAGCAGCGGGTGCGGCCCGAGCGTCGTGCCGTAGCGGACCCGCAGGCGCGGATCGCGCGCGCGGGCCTCGTTGAGCGCGGCCGGCAGGTCGACCCGGCTGTGGTAGGCCTCGGTGAGCAGCAGCGGCAGCACCACGGCCTCGCTCAGCCCGTCGAGCGCCTGCCCCAGCGTGGGCGCGCAGTGGTCGAGGTAGGCCACCCGCACCGGCACGTCGGGACGCGCCAGGCGCACGCGGTCCAGCAGCGCGGCCACGGTGGCGGCGGCACGCGGGTCACGCGACCCGTGCGCGACCGCCACCAGTGGCACGCGCCCGGGGGCCGGCCCGCCTGCCAACGGGACGCGGCCCCTGCCGGGGATCACAGGTGAATGCCGCATTCGACCTTCCCCAGCCCCGCCCAGCGGCCGCTGCGCGGGTCCTCGCCCTCGGCGACCTGGCGCGTGCACGGCGCGCAGCCGATCGAGGGGTAGTTGTCGTAGTGCAGGGGGTTGATCAGCACGCCGTTGTCGGCGATGTAGTTGTCGACGTCCTCCTGCGTCCAGGCGGCGATCGGGTTGACCTTCACCATCTGGCGCTTGGCGTCCCACTCGACGACCCTGGTGTCCGTACGGCTGGACGACTCGTCCCGGCGGATGCCGGAGATCCACGCCAGGTACGGCTCCAGCGCCCGGTTGAGCGGCTCGACCTTGCGCAGGTAGCAGCACAGGTCGGGGTTGCGGCCGAACAGGCGCGGCCCGAGGTCGCGATCCTGCTCCTGGACCGTCCTGGACGGCTTGATGTCGATCACGTTGACGTCATAGACCTGCCGCACGGCGTCACGGGTGCCGATCGTCTCGGCGAAGTGGTAGCCGGTGTCGATGAACAGCACGTCCACGCCCGGTTTGACGCGGCTCACCAGGTCGATGAGCAAGGCGTCGCTCATGGAGGACGTCAGGCACAACCGGTCGCCGAACGTCGCCGCGGCCCACCGGATGATCTCCCGGGCCGGGGCGCCCTCAAGGAACGTGGCGGCGGACTCGACGATGTCCTGCAGGTCGAGCGTGCCACGCTGATCTCGCAAACCCACCTCGATGTCGACGAGCGTCATATCTTCACTCCGATTCCGAGAAACTTCAGCTTGAAGGCGCGGGCGCAGGCGCGGCAGTACCAGCCGCCGTCCCCCTCGTAGGGCTCCAGGTCCTCGTCACCGCAGTACGGGCAGTGGAAGGGGACCGCTCGCGTGGTCATTTCAGGTCCGCCTCGTCCGCGCGCTGCACCCAGTCGGCGAAGGACTCGCCTTCCTTCTTCTGGGCGTCGTAGTTGCGCACCACGCGCTCGACGTAGTCGGGCAGGGCCTTGGCGGTGGTCTTCAGGCCGCGCACCTTGCGGCCGAAGCCGGAGTTCACGCCGAGCGAGCCGCCCAGGTGGATCTGGTAGCCCTCGACCTGGTCGCCGTTCTCGTCCACGACGAGCTGGCCCTTCAGGCCGATGTCGGCGACCTGGATGCGGGCGCAGGAGTTGGGGCAGCCGTTGACGTTGATGGTGAGCGGCTGCTCGAAGTCGGGCAGCCGCCGCTCCAGCTCGTCGATCAGGTGCGCGGCGGTGGCCTTGGTCTCGACGATGGCGAGCTTGCAGTACTCGATGCCGGTGCAGGCCATCGTCTGGCGGCGGAACGTGGAGGGGTTGACCTGCAGGTCGTTGGCCTCCAGCTCCGCCACGATGGACTCCACCCGGTCCGGCGCGACGTCGAGGACGACCATCTTCTGCTCGACGGTGGTGCGCACCCGGCCGGAGCCGTGCCGCTCGGCGATGTCGGCGATCACGTGGAGCTTGTCGCCGTCGAGGCGGCCCACCTTGGGCGCGAAGCCCACGTAGAAGTTGCCGTCCTTCTGCGGATAGACGCCCACGTGGTCGCGGCGGCTGCCGCGCGGCAGGGCGGGCGCCGGGCCGTCGGGCAGGCTCTCCTTGACGTACTCGGTCTCCAGCACCTCGCGGAACTTCTCCACGCCCCAGTCGTTGACCAGGAACTTCAGCCGGGCTCTGTGCCGCAGCCGGCGGTAGCCGTAGTCGCGGAAGATGCCGATCACGCCCGCGTACACGTCGTCGACGCGGTCGGGGCTGACGAAGACGCCGAGGCGCTTGGCCAGCATCGGGTTGGTGGACAGGCCGCCGCCG
Organism: Nonomuraea sp. NPDC049637; assembly: GCF_040675235.1. NCBI lineage: Bacteria > Bacillati > Actinomycetota > Actinomycetes > Streptosporangiales > Streptosporangiaceae > Nonomuraea > Nonomuraea sp. NPDC049637. The sequence continues at coordinate 1,092 of NZ_JBFAOM010000062.1, read as the reverse complement.
ACCCACAGGTCGTAGCCCGCCTCGCCGTGCTCGTTGACGACGCCGACGAAGGCGACGTCGTTGATCTCGTGCACCGTGCAGTGGGCCGGGCAGCCGCTCAGCGCGCTCTTGAACTTGCGCGGCAGGTTGGAGTACTCGGGGTTGCCGATGAACTGCTGGTTGATCGAGTGGATGTCGTCGGTGGCGTCCAGCACCTCCTCGGCGTCGATGCCGGCCAGCGGGCAGCCCAGGATCACCCGCGGGGTGTCGCCGCACGCCTCGGTGGTGGACAGGCCGACGGCCTCCAGGCGCTCCCAGATGTCGGGCACCGACTCGATCTCGATCCAGTGGAGCTGGATGTTCTGCCGGTCGGTGAGGTCGGCCGTGCCGCGCGCGTACTCGTTGGCGATGTCGGCGATCGTGCGGAGCTGGCGCAGGTCGAGCTGGCCGCCGTCGATGCGCACGCGGAGCATGAAGTAGCGGTCGTCGAGCTCCTCCGGCTCCAGGACGGCGGTCTTGCCGCCGTCGATGCCGGGCTTGCGCTGGGTGTAGAGGCCGTACCAGCGCATCCGGCCGCGCAGGTCGGCGGGGTCGATGGAGTCGAAGCCGCGCTTGGCGTAGACGTCGATGATGCGCTGGCGGACGTTGAGCCCGTCGTCGTTCTTCTTGTTCTCTTCGTTCTTGTTCAGGGGTTCCCGGTAGCCGAGGGCCCATTGGCCCTCGCCGCGCGGGCGCTTGTGATGCCGGCTGGCAGGGGTGCTCATTGCGCGTCCTTCGTTTCGTGGGCGCGCGCAGCGTTCCTCCTGCCTCGTCGTCGAGTGCAGGGGTTCAGGTGAATGCGACGCGCTCTGCGGTGGAGAAGATGAGTTAGCGGGCGTCGCAACAGATGGCACTGCGGACACGCTGAAGGTCGACGTGGCGTCGACCGACGAGCATGGGGTCCGCTGGCATACCTTGACGATACTCCGGAGATCCCGGATGTCCAAGATGGGGTCCAGAGTCTGGACTCCGCGGGCCCCTAGGAGCTGTTTCTTGGATCAGGTTCGGAGCCAGATAATCAGGGCGGCCAGGGTGACGGTGCCGAGGAAGATGTAGGCGCGCTTGTCGTAGCGC
>NZ_JBFAOM010000061.1:0-49244 GCF_040675235.1 Nonomuraea sp. NPDC049637 | reverse complement strand
CGTGGCGGGGCTGGTGGCGGGCCTGGCGGGCGGCCTGACGGCGCCGCTCGGCTGCCTGGCGGCCGGGCTGGTGTTCGGCCGGGCACGGGCGGGACGGGCCGGCTTCGGGCAGTACGACGCGGGCGCCGCGCGGGTGGTGGGCGAGGTGGCGCTCGGCGTGTTCGTGGCGGCGCTCGGGCTGTCGGCGGGGCCGGCGGCGGTGGAGCTGGTGGCGCGGCACGCCTGGCAGGTGGCCCTGGGCGCGGTCGCCACGGCCGCCGTGCCGGTGGTGATCTCGCTGGCCATGGGGGCCAAGCTGATGATGGTCCCGCCGCCGCTGGTGCTGGGCGCGGTGACCGGGCAGCACGGCCTGACGGCCGTCCTGGGCGGGGTACGCGCGATGTCGGGGAACGGGACGCCGCTGCTGGCGTACACGGTGGTGCACGCCTTGTCGGGAGCCGTGCTGGCCCTGCTCGGGCCCGCCGCGGTGGCCCTGACCCGCTGGCTGGGCACCTGAGCGCGCCACCAGGCCCGTCCGGGCGGTCGGGCCAGGCGGTCGGGACGGGCGGTCAGGTCGGGGGCAGGCAGGGCGGTCGGGGCGGGCGGTCAGGTGCGCAGGAAGGCGTGGGTGTGGCCGACCGGCTCGAAGCCGAGGCGGGCGTAGAACTCGCGCGGCCAGTCGGCGGCGTCGGCGACCAGGAACGTCAGCTCGGCGCCGGCCGTGGCGGCCGTCAGCGCGGTCAGCAGGACGCGGGCGAAGCCCTGGCCGCGGTGGCGCTCCAGGGTGTAGACGTTCTCGATCTGGGCGACGCCCTCGTGCACGTAGAGGTCGGCGTGGGCGGCGATCTCACCGCCGGGGGCGCGTACGGCGTGGAACTCGACCACGTCAGCGGCGGACGCGCGGGCCGCGGCGCGGGCGGCGAGCCCGTCGACCACGCTCTGCGGCGCCTGCGGCAGCGACGCGCGCCACTCCTCGCGCAGCACGGGCAGCAGTTCCTCCAGCGTGAGCCGGTCGGTGGCGGCGGCGGCAGCGGCGGACGCGGAGGGGCTTGCGCCGCGGAAGGCCATGACGACGTTCGTCTCGTGGCTGTATCCGGCGGCGGCGAAGGCGGGCCGGAACTCCTGGCCCAGCCGGTCGTCGTCGACGCACACCAGCCGGTGGCCGAGCCCGGCGAGCCGCTCCTCGGCGGCCGCGAGCACCGGCCCCGGGGCGCCGCTGCAGACCACGAGCTTGTTGTCGTCGTGCGACATCGGGTAGCGCGCGTCGAGCACCGCGAACCCGCCGGGGACCGGCGCCACGACGGGCGCCTTGCGGCGGGCGAAGCCGTGCAGGAAGGAAAGGGCCCGCGCCAGCTCGTCAGCCACCGCGCGCGGCCCGCAGGAAGGCCCTGATCAGGGCGGAGTCCTTGACGCCCGGCGCGGTCTCGACGCCGCTGGACACGTCGACCCCCCACGGGCCGGCGGCCTCGACGGCCTCGGCGACGTTGGCCGGGTCGAGCCCGCCGGCCAGCATCCACCGGCCGGACGGGCGGCCGCGCACCGCCGCCCAGTCCCAGGGCTCCCCCGAGCCGGGGCGCGGGGCGTCGACGATGAGCAGGTCTTCGTCGTAGGCGCCGCATCGCAGGTCGGCGGCGGCGTCGACGGCCCGCACGAGCGGCCGGCCGAGGTCTTTCAGCGCGGTGAAGTCGGCGTGGGGGTGGTGGCCGTGGAGCTGCACGGCGCGCACGCCCGAGGCCAGCGCGGCGGCCCGGACCTCCTCGGAGGTCTCGCCCCGGAAGACGCCCACGGTGAGCACGTGGGCCGGGATCGGCGCGGCCAGCTCGGCCGCCCGCTCCGGCGTGACCCTGCGCGGGCTCCGGGTGAGCACGAACCCGATGGCGTCGGCGCCAGCCTCGACGGCGGCCTCGACGTGCTCGGGCTCGCTCAACCCGCAGATCTTCACATACACACCTCAGACCTTAGCGGCGCCGCGCCGCCGACGGCGACCACGACCAGATCAGCAGCGCGCCGATGAGGCCGAACAGCAGCACCCCGTTGGGCACGTGGGCGCCCAGCCAGAGCCAGGTGACGTGCTGGAGCCCGCCAACGACGAACAGCGCGACGCTGGCCCACACCGGCCAGCCGGCGCCGCGGCCGGGCCGCCAGACGAGGATCGCCAGCACGATCTGCACGAGCGCCACCAGGTGGACGACCATGCCCGCCATGACGTGCGTCTCGGCCACCGGCCCGCCGCCCGCCGACACGGCCTGCCCGGCGAACGAGGCGGCCACGAGCAGCGCGGCGGCCTGGGCGATGATGGCGACGCGCAGGCTGTAGAGCAGGCCGGCCGACACCTGCCGGGTCGTGCCGGGACGCGGCATGACCTGTGTCTCCCCCATGATGTGGATCCTTTCTGCGAACGAAGGACCCATATCGTGTCGAGGGCGGCCGCATACGGTCGTCAGCCTGCGGGATGACCCCCCGGTCCCCCACGTGGCGGACGGACCGGCCGGAAGGCGGCGTCCACGAGACCGGTGCGGTGGGCGACCACGGCGGCCTGGATGCGGTTGCGCAGGCCGAGCTTGTCCATGGCGGCGGCGATGTGCGTCTTGACGGTGGTGACGCCGACGTGCAGCTCCTCGGCGATCTCGGCGTTGGACAGGCCGGTGCCGACCAGGGCGAGCACCTCCAGCTCCCGCTCGGTCAGCCCGGACGGCGGCGGCGCGGCGGCCTGCTCCTCGGCGGCCAGGAACCGTTCCACGACCCGGCGCAGCACTGAGGGGGCCAGCAGCTGCTCCCCCGCGGCGGCCCTGCGCACGGCGTCGACCATGCGTTCCGGCTCGTCGTCCTTGACCAGGAAGCCGACGGCGCCGGCGCGCAGGGCGGCGTGCACGTCGGCGTCCTCGGCGAAGGTGGTGAGCACGACCACGCGGGCCGCCGGGCGGGCCGCCAGCACCCGCCTGGTCGCCTCCAGGCCGTCGACGCGGGGCATGCGCAGGTCCATGAGGATGACGTCGGGCACGTGGCGTTCGGCCAGGCGGACGGCCTCGGCGCCGTCCTCGGCCTCGCCCACGACCTCCATGTCCCCCGCGGCCTGCAGCAACATGCGCACGCCCGCGCGGACCAGCGCCTGGTCGTCGGCGACCAGCACGCGGATCACGCGGCGTTCCTGGCGGGCAGGCTGGCCAGCAGCAGCCAGCCGCCGTCGCCGTCGGGGCCGGCGCTGAGGGTGCCGCCGAGGGCGCGCACCCGCTCGCGCATGCCGGCCAGGCCGCGGCCGGAGGAGGGCAGCCGCTCGATGGCGGTGGGCGGGCGGCCGTTGCGGATCTCGATGGACAACCCTTCCTGCGCGGGGGCGACGGTGACGCGGACCCGGGTGCCGGGCCCGGCGTGTTTCAGCACGTTGGTGAGACCTTCCTGGACGATGCGCGCGGCGGAGGCGCGGGCGATGAGCGGGGCGCGGTCGCTGGCCGGGTCGAGGTCGAGATCGACGACGAGGCCGGCGGCGGCCATGCGTTCGGCGGACTCGCGGACCACGTCGGCGGGGTTGGCCAGCAGGTCGGGGCCGCGGTCGGGGTCGCGCAGCAGGTCGAGCAGGTCACGCAGGTCCTGAAGCACCTGGTGGCCGGTCTCGCGGATGTCGGACAGCGCGTCGGCGACCGGCCCGTCGGGCGCGGTGTAGCGGGCGGCGCTGGCGCGCAGCACCATGGCGCCGACGTGGTGGGCCACGATGTCGTGCACGTCGCGGGCGATGCGCTCGCGCTCGGCGAGCTGGTCGGCGCGCACCTGGGCGACCGCCAGCCGGGCCGACTCCTCGGCGCGCAGGCGTTCGGCGGCGGCGGCGGCCTGCCGCATGCCGAGGTAGCGGCCGATCGCGATGGGCGTGGCGACCAGCGTCATCAGCACGCCGACGCGCAGCGGGGTGACCTCGGTGCCCTCGCCGACGACGGCGATGGCGGCCAGCAGGCAGCCGGTGAGGTACGCGGCCCCCGTCCAGGCCCAGGAGGCCACGCGCATGGAGAACACGCCGATCGCGATGAGCGTGAGGATCAGGCAGGTGTTGACGGCGTCGTTCAGGTAGGTGTCGGCGGCGATCAGCAGCACGGCCTGCAGCAGCAGGACCAGGCCGGGCAGGCGCCGGGCGACGCCGAGCGACAGCCCGCCGACCACGGCCAGCAGGCCGATCACCCACACGGGCAGGGCGCCGCTGTGCCAGGAGGTCCAGGTGCTGAGCACGGTGATGGCCACACCGCCGGCGGCCAGCAGCGCGTCGGGCGTGACGTCGCGCTCCTCCAGCCGCTCGGCCGAGCTGCGCAGGTAGGCCCCGAGCACGGTGGGGAAGACGGGCAGCAGCACCGAGTACATCCAGGTGTTGCCGGTCATCGCGATGCCGGGGTCGGCGATGTTGACCGCCGTGGCCAGGACGGTGGCGCCCACACCGGCCATGGCGGGCCGCCACGGGACGCGGAAGCCGACCACGCCGAGCGCGACGCAGATGAGGATCTGCGCGGTGTTGGAGGTGTAGGAGCCGAGCTGGTCGCTGAGCACGAGAAAGGCGGCCAGGTAGAGGGTGACGGCCAGCGGCCGCCGCCGTACGAACCCCATGGGCAGGCCCACCAGGAGGGCCATGGGGATGTTCATCGCCGCCGGCAGGTACGCGGTGTCGCCCGCGTGGGCCGTCGTCAACAGGTCCAGCCCCACGCCAGATGCCGCGAGCAGGACATCGAGCGGCACACCACGCCAACGCATGGCCTCACGCTATCCACCCTCGCCCGATAGCTGATCCTCCGTGCGGAGGACCCCGTCTCCTCCTAGTGGCCGCAGGTTCGTCCAGAGGAGGGAGCGCAGAGGGTGATCTTCCCGATACGTTCGGGGCCATGTCCAACGACACCGCAATGTTCCTCGGCCAGTTCCTGCGCGCCCCCGCCGTGATCGGCGCCGTCGCCCCGAGTTCGCGCCGGCTGGCCGCGGCCGTCTGCGCGCCGGTGCCGGAGCGTGGCGAGCCGACCGTGGTGGAGCTCGGTCCTGGCACGGGCCCGTTCACGGCGGAGATCCAGCAGCGGCTGGCCGGGCGCGGCCACCACCTGGCCGTCGAGGTGAACGAGCGGCTCGCGGGGCTGCTCGCGGCGCGTTTCCCCGCCGTGGACGTGGCCCACGCGGACGCCGCGCGCCTGGGCGAGCTGCTGGCCGGGCGCGGGCTGGGCCACGCCGACGTCGTGGTGAGCGGCCTGCCGTGGGCGGCCTTCCCCACGGAGCTGCAGCACGAGCTGCTGGACGCGGTGACGTCGGTGATGAGCCCCGGCGCCGCCTTCACCACCTTCTCCTACATCCACGCCATCCCGCTGAGCTCGGCCCGGCGGTTCCGGGCGCTGCTGGCCGAGCGGTTCGAGGAGGTCGTGCCCGGACGTACGGTGTGGCGCAACACGCCGCCGGCCTTCGTCTTCCACGCCCGCAGACCTCGACCCTGAACAGAACGAGATTCTACGATGGCGTGATGGATTTCACCCTTCCCGAGAGCGCCCAGGCCGTCCAGCGCGGCGTCGCCGAGATCTGCGCCCGCTACGACCTCGACTACTGGCAGCGGTGCGAGAGCGACAAGCGCTGGCCGGAGGAGGTCTGGGCCGACCTGGCCAAGGGCGGCTGGCTGGGCCTGGCCGTGCCGGAGGAGTACGGCGGTGGCGGGCAGGGGCTACTGGAGCTGGCGGTGGCCACCGAGACGCTGGCGAGCTCGGGCGCGGCGGGCGGGTCGGCCTTCACGTACGTGCTCACCCCCGGCTTCGGCGCGCTCACCCTGGCCCGGCACGGCACCGCCGAGCAGCGGGCCGAGCTGCTGCCCCGGCTGGCCACGGGCGAGGTCGAGACGTGCTTCGCCCTGACCGAGCCGGACGCCGGCTCCAACTCGCTGGCGATCACCACCTCGGCCCGCCGGGACGGCGGCGACTACGTGCTCAACGGCCAGAAGATCTGGATCACCGGCGTGCAGCGCGCCACCTGGATGTTGCTGGTGACCAGGACGGTCCCGGCGGCCGAGGCCAGGCCGCGCACCCACGGGCTGACCGTGTTCCTGGTGAACGTGCCCGAGGCGGTCGCCGCCGGGCAGCTGTCCTTCCGGCCGATCCCCAAGATGGGCGCGAACACCACGCCGTCCAACATGGTGTTCGTCGACGACCTGCGGGTGCCCGCCACCAGCGTGGTCGGCGAGGTGGACGGCGGCGCGGCCGTGTTGTGGGACATCCTCAACCCCGAGCGGGTGCTGCTGGCCGCCTCCGCGCTGGGCGGCGCCGAGGTGGCGCTGCGGGTGGCGGTCGGCTACGCCAAGGAGCGCGAGGTGTTCGGCCGCCCGATCGGCGCCAACCAGGCCATCGCGTTCCCGCTGGCGCAGGTCAAGGCCAAGATCGAGCTGGCCCGGCTGATGCTGTACAAGGCGGCCTGGTCCTTCGACCGGCGGCTGCCGTGCGGCACCGAGGCCAACATCGCCAAGCTGACCGCCTCCCAGGCCGCGTGGGAGGCGGCCGACGCCGCGTTCCAGACGCACGGCGGCATGGCGTACTCGCTGGAGTACCCGGTGGCCAGGTTGCTGGCCGACGCCCGTATCGGAAGGGTGGCACCCGTGACGGAGGAGCTTCTGCTCAACTACCTCGCGACACAGGTGCTCGGGTTGCCCCGGAGTTTCTGACGGCCCTCAGGCCCTGCCCGTCGCCTTGCGGATCACGTCGCGGGCCCTGTCCATGATCGCGGCGGGCGGGCCCGCCAGCAGGTTCTTCGGCGCGGTCTCGACGCCGGCGTGCGGATGCGTGGGCGCGATCGCCTCGGCGGCCTTGACCCCGATCGCCATCGCGTGCAGCTCCTTCTCGCCGGCGGCCTGCCTCAGCCTGGGGAACTCCTCGCGTTCCTCGGCCTCGGCGTGCTCGACGACGGCCTTGCGCAGCGTGGCCAGGTTGGCCGCGAACTGCGGGTCGTCGACGCCCGCCCGCTCCATCTGGGTGAGCATGTCCTTGGCCGCGTTCTCCTCGGCCAGGCGCTCGTCCACCAGGTCGTCGCCGTCGTCGACGTGGCGGCGCGCGTAGGGGTGGACGATCTCCTCCTCTGCTGTCTCGTGGACGGCCAGCAGGCGCACCAGCTTCTGGAAAGCCGCTGCTTTGTCCTCGGGGGCAGCGTTCTCGACCTCCGTGAACTGGCTCTTGATCTGCTCGTGCTGGCGCACCAGCAGGTCGACCACATCGTTGTCCGTCATGAAGGTGCGCCTACCCCGGGCTCGGACAAGCACACGCGCCGGGCTCAGCCGAAGGCGGGCGGCCGCTTCTCGCGCACCGCGCGCACGCCCTCGACCACGTCGGGGCCGGTGAAGCCGAGGAACTCCATCGCCAGCGAGGCGTCGAAGGACGGGCCGGCCAGGCGCAGCCAGTTGTTGAGCGAGTACTTGGTCAGCCGGATCGCCTCCTGGGAGCCCTGGGCGAGCCGGACCGCGATCTCCATGGCCTTGTCGTGCACCTGGTCGTCGTCGACGCACAGGCTGACCAGACCCATGCGCTCGGCCTGCTCGCCGGTGACGGGCTCGCACAGCAGCAGGTGGTACTTGGCCTTGGCCATGCCGCACAGCAGCGGCCAGATGATCGCGGCGTGGTCGCCGGCGGCGACGCCGAGCCGGGTGTGGCCGTCGATGATGCGCGCGGTGCGGCCGGCGACCGAGACGTCGGCCAGCAGCGCCACCGCGAGCCCGGCGCCCACGGCCGGGCCCTGGACGGCCGAGACGATCGGCTTGGAGCAGTTGAGCACGTTGTAGACGATGTCGCGGGCCTCGGCGAACACGCGCATCCGGGTGGCGTGGTCGCGGGTCATCTCCTCGATCATCGACAGGTCGCCGCCGGCCGAGAACGCCGTGCCCTCGCCCCTGACCACGATCGACCGGACGGTGTCGTCGCGGTCGGCCTCGCGCCAGATCTCGCTCAGCTCGCGGTGGCCGGTCATGTCGACGGCGTTGAGCCTGCCGGGCTCGCTGATCGTGACGCGCAGCACGCCCTCGGCCGGGGTGTCGAGCTTGAGCTTGGTGTAGGTCACAGGTGCTCCCGCAGGCGGTCGGCGATGTACTGCCTGGCCTCGGCCGCCTGGTCGAACAGGCCGGGCAGGCCGAAGAAGCCGTGGACGGCGCCGTCGAACCTGCGCGCCTCCACCGGCACGCCGGCGTCGGCCAGGCGGCGGGCGTAGTGTTCGCCCTCGTCCCGGAGCACGTCGTACTCGGCGGTGAGGACGGTGGCCGGCGGCAGGCCGGTCAGGTCGGCGATGCGCAGCGGGCTCAGCAGCGGGTCGGCGGGGTCGGCGCCGGCCGCGTAGCGCTCGGCGAACCAGGCCATCTCGGCGGCGTCGAGGCCGAAGCCCTTGGCGTAGGCGCGGTAGCTGGGGGTGTCCATGGCCGTGTCGAGCACCGGGCAGACCAGCGCCTGGTGGGCCAGCCGGATGCCGGACCCGGCGGCCCGCCAGGCGGCGACGGCGGCCAGGTTGCCGCCCGCGCTGTCGCCGACGACGGCCACGCTGCCGTTGCTCTGGTAGAAGGCGGGCCTGGCGAAGACGTCGCGCACGACAGTCCAGGCGTCGTCGGCGGCGGCCGGGAAGGGGTGTTCCGGGGCCAGCCGGTAGTCGGCCGAGACGACCACGGCGCCGGTGCGCAGGGCCAGATCGCGGCCGAGCGCGTCGTTGCGCCTGACGCTGCCGAAGACCCAGCCGCCGCCGTGGAAGTAAACCACGACGGGCAGCAGGCCGTCGCCGGGGTCGGCGCGGTAGATGCGGATCGGCACGTCGCCGGCCAGCTCGTCGCGGACGAACGGGAGGTTGGTCAGCGGCCCCCGCTGGGCCGCGAGGCCGTCGTGCGCGCGCATCTCCTGGATCGTGGCCAGGTCGAGCGTGGCCAGGTCGGTGTTGAGGTCCGACGGGTAGAGGGCGACGTAGTCCCGCGCCTGGGGGTGCAGCGGCATGAGCGCAGCCTAGCGGGCCGCCTCGACGAACGCATCGAAGAGCCGATTGTCCCCGCCGCGTTCGGGATGCCACTGGACGCCGACGCAGAACCGGTGGCCCTGGAGCTCGACGCCCTCGACGATCTGGTCGTCGGCCCAGGCCACCGCGAGCAGGCCGCTGCCCAGGCGGCGCACGGACTGGTGGTGCGGCGCGACCGCCTCGACGTGGTCGCCGACGGCCTTGCCGAGCCTGCTCGACAGGCCCACCTGGATCTCGTGGACCGCGCCCGGCGCGCCGTGCCGCTCGTGGCCGAGCACCTCGGGCAGCCAAGGGATCAGCGTGCCGCCCCGGGCGACGTTGAGGACGTGCAGGCCGCGGGCGATCGCCAGGATCGGCAGGCCGGCCCGGACGGCGGCCCCGGCCAGGGCCAGCTCGTACCGGTCGCGGTGGGGCTGCGGCTCGGGCGCCCGCTCGTCGTGCTCGCCGCCGTAGGCCGCGGCCCCGAGGCCGGCGCCGCCGGCCAGCAGGACGCCGGACAGGCCGCCGACGTGGTCGCCGGCGAGGTGGGGGTCCAGCGGCGGCAGCAGCACCGGCACGCCGCCGGCCCGCTCGATCGCCTTGGCGTAGGACGGCGGTGACAGCACGGCCTCGCGCACCCAGTCGCCCCAGCGGGCGGCCTCCAGGTAGGCGGTGATGCCGATGAGCGGTCGGGACATGCGGATCTCCAGGGGCGGGTCAGGGCAGGCGGGAGGCCGTCCCGGCGGTCAGCCGGGCCTCGCCGGGCCGGGGTGGAGGACCGCCATGGCGGGATGCTACGCCTGCGCCGTCCGGCGGGAAACAGCGGAAACCGAAAGACGAAAATCACTTTTATTCGTTTTCTCCGCCGGAAAAGCCCATATCGCAATTGGGGTGAATCGGTTGTGACGCATCAGAGGTGGTGTAAGACTCATTTCCGAGCGCGCCGGATGTGCCGGGGCACGCAGCGCGTTCACGACCCGGAGCCGTCAGGAGGTGGCCGACGCGGCCGGAATCGAATTTCCGGTCCAATGGGGTGGGGTTGAGTGCATGTCGTTGAATCCGCGACTGGTGAAGGAGAGCTTCTCACTCGTCGAGCCCGTGGCCGACAAGGCGACCGCGTACTTCTACGGGCGGCTGTTCGCCGCGAGCCCGCACCTGCGGGGGATGTTCCCGCCCGCGATGGACGTCCAGCGCGACCGGCTGTTCGGCGCGCTGACCAGGATCGTGTGGAGCCTGGACAGCCCGGACGGCCTGGCCGCCTACCTCGGCCAGCTCGGCAGGGACCATCGCAAGTACGGGGTGCTCGCCGAGCACTACACGGCCGTCGGCACCGCCCTGCTGGCCACGATCCGGCGCTTCGCCGCCGAGGTGTGGAACGACGAGATCGAGGCGGCGTGGGTGTCGGCGTACACGGCGGCGGCGAACCTGATGATCGAGTCGGCCGAGTCGCAGGCGGGCGTCACGCCGGCCTGGTGGCCGGCCGAGGTCGTCGACCACGAGCTGCGCCGTCCCGACATCGCGGTGATCACGCTGCGGCCCGCGCAGCGGCTGCCGTACACGGCGGGCCAGTACGTCACCGTCCAGACCGCGCGCTGGCCGCGGGTGTGGCGCACGTTCTCCATCGCCAACGCGCCGCGCCCGGACGAGACGGTCACGCTGCACGTGCGCTCGGTGCCGGGCGGCTGGGTGTCCACGGCGCTGACCAGGCACACCAGGATCGGCGACACGGTCATGCTCGGGCCGCCGATGGGCACGATGACGCCGCGCGAGCACAGCGCCCGCGACCTGCTGTGCGTGGCCGGCGGCACCGGGCTGGCCCCGCTGAAGGCGATCGTCGAGCACGTCATCGCCTCGGGCCGCCGGCCGCGGATCCACCTGCTGCACGGCGCGCGCACCGCCGACGAGCTGTACGACCTGCCCGACCTGCTGGCGATGCAGGCGTCCTTCCCGTGGCTGCAGGTGCTGCCGGTGGTCTCGGGCGACCCCTCCTACGCCGGGATGCGCGGCCACCTGCCCGAGGTGACCGGGCGTTTCCACTCCTGGTGCGAGCACGACGTCTACGTCTGCGGCCCGGGCGGCATGGTGGACGGCACCGTGCGCCGCCTGCGGGCCGACGGCGTGCCGCTGTCGCGCATCCACCGCGACGTCGTCCCGGGGGAACGCTAGAACGTCCTCGCCGGGGGCGTCAGGAGGCCGCCGGGTCGCGGCGGAAGGCGGCGGCGGTCTCCTCGTCGGCCGGCCAGAACGTCTCGATGGCCAGCTCCGAGACGGTCACGTCCATCGGCGTGCCGAAGGTGGCGATGGTGGTGAACATCGACAACACGCGGTCGCCGTCGGCGATGCGCAGCGGCAGCAGGATGTCGCCCGGTCCCGGCACGTGGGCCACGTTGAGGTTGACGCCGGGGTAGGTGTAGGCGGCCAGCTCGTCGTGCAGCTCGGCCAGGCGGCCGTCCGCCGACGCCTCGGCCTGCCTGCGGAGCTGGTGCAGCAGGTAGGCGCGGACCTCGGCCAGGTTCAGCAGCCTGCCGCCCATCGCGTCGGGGTGCAGCGACAGCCGCATCACGTTGACCGGCTCGGCCAGCAGCTCGGCGGGCACGCCGGCCATGAACATGGCGGCCGCCGAGTTGGCCGCCACCAGGTTCCACGCCGCGTCCACGACCAGCGCCGGGTACGGCTCGTGCCCGGCCAGGATCTTGTCCAGCGCCTGGCGGACGACGGCCATCTCCGGGGCGCGCACCTCACGCTCGGGGAAGACCGGCGCGAACCCGGCGGCGACCAGCAGCCGGTTGCGGTGGCGCAGCGGCACGTCCAGCTCCTCGGCCAGCCGCATCACCATCTCGCGGCTGGGCCGGGCGCGGCCGGTCTCCAGGAAGCTGACGTGCCGGGAGGAGACGTCGGCCTCGATGGCCAGGTCGAGCTGGCTCACCCGGCGCCGCTGCCGCCACGAACGCAACAAATCACCAAAAGTCTCTTCTTGTATCGCTACTGCTCCCATGTCAGGAAATCTAGCGCTGCGAGGGAAGTATCACGATTACCTGCCAGGTAATGCCCGTGCCGCTCCGGCCGTCCGGGGACGGCCGGGGGGCAGGCGTGCGGCAAATCTCCCAGTCCTCGGCACCGCCGCCGCGCGCGTGGCACGATGGCGGCAAGCGAACATGGGAGCGATGCTATGAGTGACGCAGTCCTCGCGATCGGCACCCGCAAGGGCCTGTTCCTCGCCCGTTCGGCGGGCGGCGGCCCGTTCGAGATCGAGCCGATCCGGTTCTCCACGGTCGCGGTGCCCTCGGTGGCCATCGACACCCGGGGAGGCACACCCCGGTTGCTGGCCGGTATCGAATACGGCCATTTCGGTCCGTCCGTGATGTACTCCGATGATCTCGGCGAGACCTGGGACGAGGCCCCCCAGCCGCCCATCGCCTTCCCCGACAAGACCGACGCGACGCTGGCCCGGGTGTGGCAGCTCACGCCCTCGCCGTCGGAGCCGGGCGTGGTGTGGGCCGGCGTGGAGCCGGCCGCGCTGTTCCGCTCGGAGGACAACGGCGTCAGCTACCGGCTGGTCGAGGGCCTGTGGGACCATCCCCACCGGCCGCGATGGCAGCCGGGCGGCGGCGGGCTGTGCCTGCACACGATCGTCCCCCATCCCACCGACCCCGAGGTCATGGGCATCGCGATCTCGGCGGCCGGCTTCTACCGCACCCGCGACGGCGGCATGTCGTGGGAGGCCGCCAACCAGGGCATCCGGGCGCCCTTCCTGCCGGAAGGGCAGCAGTACCCCGAGTTCGGGCAGTGCGTGCACAAGGTCTGCCTCGACCCCGCCCGGCCCGCCCGGCTCTACCTGCAGCACCATTTCGGCGTCTACCGCAGTGACGACTTCGGCGGCAGCTGGCACGACATCGGCACCGCGCTGCCCTCCGACTTCGGCTTCCCCATCGTGGTCCACCCCACCCGCCCCGACACGATCTTCGTGCTGCCGCTGACGGCCGACGTCGACCGCACCCCGGTCGGCCACCGCTACCGGGTCTGCCGCAGCCAGGACGCCGGCGCCACGTGGCAGGAGCTGGGCGAGGGCCTGCCCGAGGGTCCGGTGCACGCCACCGTGCTGCGCGACGCGATGACCGCCTCCCCCGCCGGGCTGTTCTTCGGCACCCGCGACGGCGAGGTCCACTGCTCGCGCGACGACGGCGAGAGCTGGTCGCAGGTCGCCCGCCACCTGCCCGACGTGCTGAGCGTGCGCGCGGCGGTGCTCTGACCGATGGCCAGGTCATTCACCAAGCCCGTGACGATGGTCGTGTTCGTGCTGCCCAGCTCGCTGCGACGGTGGGTGAGCGGGCGCACCGAGGTGAAGGTGTTCGCGGTCGGCGCCGACCGTGACTCCCCGCCCACGCTCGGCTCGGCGCTCGACATGCTGCGGCGCACCCATCCGCTGCTGGAGGAGCGGCTGCGCGACGACTACGGCCGCATCCGGCGGCACATCAGCATGATCGTGTGCGGGGAGAACGCCCGCGGGCTCGGCGGCCTGGACTGCGCCCTGCCGCCGGGCGCCGAGGTCTACGTGCTGCCCGCGCTCGCCTGACGCCTCAGACCTTGCGCCAGCCCGGCACCCAGGCCCCGTCCTCGACGACGTAGTCGCCGAACAGGGCGGGCGCCTCCTTGCGCATGAGCTCGCCGATGCGCTGGAACAGCAGGCGGATCTCCTCCTCCGCGCCGACGGCGGTGCGGGCCTCGATCGTGTGCCGCAGCGTGCGCACGTTGGCCGTCCAGACCAGGCCGGTGGCCAGGCCCTCGGGGGCGAAGCGGCGCATGAACGACGTGCGGTGCTTCTTCTCCGAGAACGGCACGCCCTCCTCGTCGAGCCCGAAGTGCCCGGCCATCCAGAGCTGGAACTGCTCCAGCTGCTCCAGCACGGCCGTGGCCCGCTTCATCAGCTCGGGGTCCTGCTGGGCCCACTCGGGGAACCAGAACGGCAGCTCGTCGAGCCGGACGAAGCGCAGCGACTCCTGGGAGATGGCCACGCCGGGCCGGTGGCGCACCAGCTCGTGCGTCAGGACGCGGCTGACGTTGTGCAGCACGAAGCTGAAGCTGACGTGTTCGAGGACCGAGCCGTGCGCGCTGGCCAGGATGTTGCGCAGGTAGTCGTCCTGGTTCTCCCTGATGCGCACCACGTTGGGGTTGAGGCCCGGCTCGAAGGAACGGTAGCAGAGGCGGCCGGCGAACTCGGCGAGGTTCTGGGCGTCGAGGTCGCCGCGGTCGAGCCGCTCCAGCCAGCTCTCGCCGCCGACCTCGGCGAGGTAACGGCCGAGCTCGTCGTAGTCAAGCTCAGGACGGGCGACGATGAAGACCTCGGGTTCGACACTGCGCATAAGGGAGCCCCCCGCTCGGGTTCTGTGGTTTGTGACGGGCTCAAGCAAACCAGCTCCCGGGGCTGCGCGCGACTCGGCGCCCGCCGTCCCCCTCCGGAGGAACGGCGGGCGCTTGGCCGGGGCCCTTGCCAGGTCAGCAGCGGTGCGCGGGCCTGTCGCGGGTCACCAGGTCGGTGTCGCCGGCGGTCCCGTCCAGCCACAGGACACGGCCCGCCGCGCCGGCGGCGAACAGCGCCTGCTCCCCGCGGTTGCAGGAGTAGCGCTCAAGGGCCCCGCCGGTGACCGGAACCTGGTAGATCTTCGTCAGGTTCGCGTTCTCCAGCGTGGTCCCGTCCGGCTGCACACCGACGGTCACCCGCGACTCGCTCGCGTCGAGCCAGGTGGCGTACGGCGCCTGCGGCCCGTCCGGCACGACCGGCGTCTGGCCGGTGCCGTCCAGGGCGGCCCGCATGACGCCCATCCGGCCGTCGCGGTCGGCGTCGTAGAGCCAGACGACGTGCCCGGCGGTCAGCGCCGGGCGGATCGACAGCGACGGGATCGCGCCGGTCGGCGGCACCTCGGGCACCACGACCTCCTTGCCGGTCGCCAGGTCGTGCACGACGGGCGTGCTGTGACCGCCGCCGGAGCCGAAGCTCACCCGCACGTAGACGAGCCGGCCGCCGGTGACCGACGGCATGTACCCGGCCACGCCCTTGTCGGCGGTGAGGTTGACCGGGGCGGCGTTCCCGCGCTTGAGCCACAGCTCGACCTCGCCGGTCGCGGGGTCCTCGCCGGACCAGGCCACGGCGTCACCCGAGACCGCGACGGCGTAGACGTAGCCCGTGGTCTCGTGCAGGACGGTGGACGGCGCCGAGGCGTCGAGGGGCCGGGAGCGGACCTGGAAGCGGCCCGACGCGGCGTCGAGGGCGACCCACGCCGCGCGCCTGCCGTCGGTGGCGGGCGTCCAGTCCCAGCGGCCGTCGTCGGACACGGTGGTCGCGGGGCCGCCGCTCACGCGTCCGGTCCTGATGACGGTGGGGCCGTTCGCGTCGGGGGTGTTGTCGGTGACGGCGTACCGGTCACCGGCCAGGGCGGGCGGGTCGATGGCGTCGGTGAGGCCGTCCAGGACGACGCGGCTGTCGGTGCGGATCAGCCGCTCCCAGCCGGGCCTGATGCCGTGCCGCTCGAAGGCCAGCGCGATCGCCAGCCGCTCGCGCGCCGGCAGCCGGGCGGCGCGGGCGGCCGACTCGACGGCGCGGCGGCCGTCGGCGAAGTCGTCGAGCGGGGTCATGTACTCCGTCAGCGCCTTGTAGACGATCTTGTCGAAGCCGGCGCCGAGCTTCTCCCTGACGTCCCACAGGGCGCCGGAGAAGATCGTGGAGTTGAGGTGCACGCCGCCCGCGTCGATCGCGGTGGTGACGCCGAGGTAGTCCTCGGCGGCGTCGCGGTCGTCGTCCAGGTCGCGGGTGGCGCATTGGGCGGGCGGCAGGCTCTTGCACAGGTCCTCGCCGAGCAGGCTGGCGTCGGGGTCGCTCATCGGGATGCCGAGCGCGCCGGTCTGGATGGCGTTGCCGAAGTAGTCGGCCAGGCCCTCGTTCATCGCGCCCGACTGGCCCTGGTAGACCAGGTCGGCGCTGTGGGTGATGACGCCGTGGGTCATCTCGTGGCCGACGACGTCGAGGCCGGCGGCGAAGGAGTGCAGGTCGGCGCCGCCGCCGCCGTAGACCATCTTGGTGCCGTCCCAGAAGGCGTTCTCGAACGGGCTGCCGTAGTAGGTGACATTGACGACCGAGTACATCGTGCCGCCCTTGCCGTCGAGCCCGTCGCGGCCGAGCCCCTTGTAGTACTCGTAGACCTTGCCGGCGCCCCAGTGGGCGTCCACGGCGCCGCTGCCGGTGTGCTCGGGGCCGAAGGCGGGCGTGGGCGACTTGGCGAGCTCGGTGCCCGCCGGCACGCCGGGTTCGAGGAACTGCTGCACGTCGGCGCCGGCGGCGTCGTAGGTGAGGATCTCGCCGGTGGTGCCGTTCCACATCGGGCGGGCGCGGTCGCGCAGCTCGTACGCGCCGTCGGCCCGCTGGTAGACGTTGAGCGGGACGGTCCTGCCGTGCGCGGTCTGCCCGCTGCCGGTCGCCGGGCCTTCCATGCGCAGCCGGTCCAGGGCGAACAGCGGGCGGCCGGAGTGGGCGTCCACGTAGGCGTCCAGCAGGACGGGCCGCTTCCTGGCCGCGTCGGCGCCGGTCAGGGTGACGTGCCAGGCCAGCACGCCCTTGCCGCGCGGCAGCACGACGAGCTCGCCGGGCGTGGCCTTGACCGTGGCGCGGACCTGGTCGTCCCGGACGAGCCGGGCGCGGGCCAGCCGGGCCGCCAGGGCGGGGGCGACCGTGGGCGTGGTGTTCACGTCGAGCTCGGTGAGGAAGCGGCCGCCGGCGCCGGTCACCACGCGGCCGGCGCCGTCCCTGCGGAAGCGCACCAGGTACTGGGCGCCGAAGACGGGCAGGTTCCGGTACCGCTGGGCGAACCTGACGGTCTCGTCCTGGCCGTTCACGACCGTGCGCAGCGGCACCAGGTCGGCGGGGTCGAGGTGGTAGCGCGGGTCGGCCAGGTGCGCCTTGGCCGCGGCGACGAGGTCGGCCCCGGCGGCGGGCTCGGCCAGCCCGCTCACCTCGGCGGGGGCCCGGGTGCCGGCCCGGGACTCCACCTGCGGCTGCGGCGGGTCGTCAGCCGCCGCGACACCGGGAACGGCCAGCGCGAGCGACAGGGCTGCGGCCGTGAGGACGAAGGGACGCCAGGACACGACACCTCCAGGTGTGGCGTAGGGGGTCTGGCGTCCACGATCATCACAGCAATATTGACAAACAGACAAATCACAATTTGATTACCGGAAATGTAAATTTCCGATTAGTGATGGAAATGTCGTGAATTAATGGCATTCCGCTACGGCGACAACGCGCACCGCCGCCACCGGCGACGCGCGGGCGGACGGGCGGGCGGACGGGCGGGCGCGCGGGCGTCAGAGGCGGTACACCCGGCGGGCGTTGCCCGAGCCGATCATGTGGGCGATCCTGGCCGCGTCGGCCGGGCTCCACTCCCCCGCCTCCAGCCTGGCCAGCAGGGCCGCGCCCAGCGCCTGCCGGTGGTACAGGGCGCCGAGGTAGCCGGTCTCGGCCACGCCGCGGCAACCGGAGCTGAACAGCTGTTTGTGGAACGGCGCCAGCTCCAGCAGCTCGTCCATGACGCGGGCCGAGGCGGCGGCGTGCGGCAGGGCCGGGCCGACGTCGACGTAGACGTGCGGGTAGACGCCCGCCAGGTAGGCGGCGGTGCGGTGGTAGGGGTAGCAGTCGAGCAGGATGACCGGCACGCCGAGGGGCTGCAACGCGTCCATGAGGGCGCTGAGCCTGGCCGGGTCCGTACGGTGCAGGTCGGGGCCGCGCCCGCCGAACCCGGCCTGGAACTGGACCGGCAGCCCCCGCTCGCGGGCCACGTCGATCGCGCTCCACAGCAGGTGGCGCAGCAGCACCGGGTCGGTCAGCGGCCGTTTGGGGTCGGCCAGGCGGCGGTTGGCGCCGGCGATGACCGAGCCGGTGCTCGGCCTGGCCGGGTCGAAGTCGAGCCCGCAGCGGCCCGCGATGACCGTCTTGAGCCCGACCGCCCTGGCGGCCCTGGCCGACAGCTCGTCGGCCAGGCCGTCGAGGTAGTCGACGGCGAGCTGCGCCGACTCGGCGACGTCCTGCTCGATCTGCTCGATCCGGACGATCTCGTCGGCGGCGGCTCCGCCGTGGCGGCCCATCTCGGCCGCCGACAGCAGGTCGATGTCCTCGTCGCCGGTGTCCACCAGGAACGCCACCACCCCGGCCCCGGCCAGCAGGCGCCGGTTGACCTCGCCGGCGCCCAGCTCGGCCCGCCGGGCGAGGTAGACGGCCGGGGGCGCGTGCGGCTCCAGGCCGAGCAGCGGGGCGCACCAGCGGCGCAGGCTCATGCCGAACGGCGAGTCGAAATGCGTGGTGCCGGGCGGGGCCGGGGCGCCGCCGGCGTTGATCAGCGGCTCGAACTGGGCCCGGGTCAGGTCGTCCCGGCGAACCCCGTGACAGTGGTGGTCGACGAGCGGGGCGAGCAGCGCGTCACGCACCGTGTCGGGCAGGGCTACGGGGAGCATGCGGAGACTCTAGGGGAGCCCCGCACGCCCCCGCGGACGTTTTGCCCTACGACAGGAACACCCTGCCCCTTCCCAGACGAACCGGCCCGGGTCAGCGCCGGGTGAGGCGCAGCACGTTCGCGATGATCTTCGCGCCCGCGCCGCCCTCCTGGGTGAGGATCGACTCGGGATGGAACTGCACGGCGAAGCGCCGCCGCTCGACGTCCTCGATGGCCATGACGTTGCCGTCGGGCGTGAGCGCGGTCGGGGTGAAGCCGACCACGCCGGGCCGCTTGGCGTGCAGCGAGTGGTAGCGGGCCGCGGTGAACTCCTCGGGCAGCCCCGCCAGCAGCGCGCTGTCGCCGAGGCGGCTGACCTGGCCGCGCTTGCCGTGCTCGGGGTAGTCGAGCAGCTCCAGCGAGCCGCCGGCGTGCTCGACCATGGCCTGCAGGCCCAGGCACACGCCGAAGACGGGCAGGTCGCGGGCGTAGATCTCGTCGATGAGCGCCGCCATGCCGAAGTCGGACGGCCAGCCGGGGCCGGGCGAGAGCACGACCAGGTCGGGCGCGACGTCGTCGATGGTGTGGGCCGGGAAGCCGTGGCGCAGCGTCACCACGTCGGCCCCCTCCTGGCGGAAGTAGTCGGCCAGCGTGTTGACGAAGGAGTCCTCGTGGTCGACGAGCAGCACCTTCATGCCGGCCCCCGGCTGCTCCCTGACCACGGCGGGCGGGACGGCGCCGGGCTGGTTGACCGCGGCCAGGGCGCCGAGCAGGGCGCTGGCCTTGAGCTCGGTCTCGCGCTCCTCGGCCTCGGGGTCGGAGTCGAACAGCAGGGTCGCCCCGGCCCGGACGGTGGCCACGCCGTTCTTGATCTGGGCGGTGCGCAGGGTCAGGCCGGTGTTCATGGAGCCGTCGAAGCCGATGAAGCCGATGGCGCCGCCGTACCAGCGGCGGGTGGTGGCCTCGTGGTCCTCGATGAACTGCATGGCCCACGTCTTGGGGGCGCCGGTGACGGTGACGGCCCACATGTGGGTGAGGAAGGCGTCGAGGGCGTCGAACTCGGGACGCAGCCGGCCCTCGATGTGGTCGACGGTGTGGATCAGGCGCGAGTAGAGCTCGATCTGGCGGCGGCCGATGACCTTGACCGTGCCGGGGACGCAGATGCGCGACTTGTCGTTGCGGTCGACGTCGGTGCACATGGTCAGCTCCGACTCCTCCTTGACGCTGCTCAGGAGGGTGCGGATGGCCTCGGCGTCCTCGACCGGGTTGCTGCCGCGGGCGATAGTGCCGGAGATGGGGCAGGTCTCGACGCGGTCGCCGTTGACCCGGACGTACATCTCGGGCGAGGCGCCCACGAGGTGCTCGCCGTCGCCGAGGCTGATGATGAACTCGTACGGCGCCGGGTTGCTGTGGCGCAGGCTGCGGTAGAAGGCCGACGGGTCGGTGCAGACGGCGTGGAAGACCTGGCCGGGCACGACCTCGAACAGGTCGCCGCGCTTGAACCGCTCCTTGGCGGCGGCCACGACCTTGGCGTACTCGCCGCGCACGGGGTCCTTCGGCAGCTCGCCGGGGACGACCTGCGGGACGGAGGTGCCGGTGCGCTCCAGGCCGCGGGTGGTGGCGCCGTCGACGGTGAACTCGTAGCGGTACTCGACGCTGGTCTCGCGCTGGCGGTCGATGACGACGATCCGGTCGGGCAGGTGGAGCACCAGGTCGCGCTGGTCGTCGGGACGGGCCAGCTCCTGCCGGATGGGCTCGAACTGGAAGGCCAGGTCGTAGCCGAAGGAGCCGTAGAGGCCGAGGTGGGGGTCGTCGCCCGCGAAGGCGGCGATGACCTCGCGGATCGCGGTGAACACGGTGGGCCGGCGGCTGCGCATCTCCTCCGGCAGCAGGTCCTCGGACTCGGGGACGTGCACCTCGACGCGGTCGGGCGTCGGCTCGCTGACCGGCTTGCCCGCGGCCAGCAGGCAGGAGGCCACCGCGGGCAGCACGACCCTGCCGCGCTCGTTGAGCGCGGTCGCCGAGATGACCCGCCCCTTGGCGACCAGCTCCAGGCAGGGGTCGACGTAGCCGAAGGCCCATCGGCTGTAGCGGCCCGGGTAGTCCATGCCCGACGAGAAGGCGCCGCCGCGCCGCTCGCCGAGCGCGGTGACGATCTCTTCGAGCGCCTCTTCCGACACGTCGCGTGCCTCGCGCTCGACGCCGACGCCCCCGGCGGTGGTATATCCGCTGCTCTCCACTTGCTGCCCCTTACCACGTCACATCATGAGGCCCCGGGGGCGGACACGAGAAAGGCCGCCATCCGGGGCGGCCGTCCTTTGAGAGGAATGCGAAAACGCGCCGCTTAGGAGCGGCGCCACCACTGGATCTGAGGGCGATTTCGCATGCCCCCAGGTTAACCGCCGGACCAAGATCGCGCAACGCGACACCCGCTCCGGCAGTGACAAACGGTGGGTAATGGATCTAGCCTCGACGTCCATGGAACGGCCCTGGGCGTGGCGTCCGGTGACGGTGACCGCGGTCCTGACCGCCGGCGTGGCCCTCGCACTGAGCCCCTGGTACGGCTACCACCGCGACGAGCTGTACTTCCGGGTCCTGGCCGGCCACCCGGCCTGGGGGTACGTCGACCAGCCCCCGCTGACGCCGATGCTGGCCAAGGCGGCGCTCGGGCTGTTCGGCGACACGGTGACGGCGCTGCGGGTGTTCCCCGCGCTGGCCGCGGCGGCCGTGGTCGTGCTGGTGGCGCTGGTGGCCCGGGAGCTGGGCGGCGACCGGCTCGCCCAGACGATGGCCGCCGTGGGCGCGGCGACCGGGGCGTACACGCTGATCGCGGCGCACACGCTGCTGACGGTCAGCTTCGACCTGCCGCTGTGGACGGCGGCGATCCTGTTCGCGCTCCGGGCGCTGCTGCGCGGGCAGCCGCGCTGGTGGCTCGCGGCGGGCGCGGTGATCGGGCTGGCCACCTACAACAAGCACCTCATCGCGCTGCTGGTGCTGGGCCTGGCGGCGGGGCTGCTGATCGCCGGGCCGCGGCGGGCGCTGGCCGGGCCGTGGTTGTGGGGCGGCGCGCTGCTCGCCGCCGTGCTGGCCGCGCCGAACCTGGTCTACCAGGCCACGCACGGCTGGCCGCAGTTGTCGATGGCCGCCGCGCTCAGCGCCGACAAGGGCGCCGAGATGCGGGTGATGTTCGTGCCGATGCAGCTCACGCTGTTCGGGCCGGTGGTGTCGGTGGTCGCGGCGCTGGGGTTCGTCCGGTTGTGGCGCGACCGGCGGGTGCGGGCGCTGGCCGTGGCCTATCCGGTGACGGCGGTGCTGACGCTGGTCAGCGGCGGGCGCTTCGACTACACCGCGGGGCTGATCGTGGCGCTGTTCGCGGCCGGGTGCGTGAGTGTGTCGCGGGCGCGGGCCGGGCGGGTGCGCGCGGCGTGGGCGTTCCTCGCGGTCAACGCGGCGGCCTGCGCGGTGCTCGCGCTGCCGCTCGTGCCGGTCGGCGCGCTGGCCGGCACGCCGGTGCCGGCGATCAACGAGGTGGCCCGCGAGTCGGTCGGCTGGCCGCGCTTCGCCGCGGCCGTCGGCGGCGTGCTGCGGGCGCTGCCGCCGGACGAGCGGGCCCGCGCGGTGGTCGTGACGGGCAACTACGGCGAGTACGGCGCCCTTGCCCGGGCGGGCCTGACCCGCGTGTACTCCGGCCACAACCAGCTCTGGGCGTACGGCCCGCCGCCGGACGACGCGACCGTGACGATCCTGGTGAACGCGGGCGGCCGGGCCCGCGCGATGTTCGGCTCCTGCGAGCAGAAGGCCCGCGTGGACAACGGCGCGGACGTCGACAACGAGGAGCAGGGCATGCCGGTGTGGCTGTGCCGGGATCCCGTGCGGCCGTGGTCCGCCACCTGGCCGATGTGGCGACATTTCAGCTGACCACATTACATTTCGGGACTTATCCGAGCTTGTTAGGATCAGCGCCCTTGCTTTCCCGACAGGATCTCTTCACCCTTCTCGACAGAGGCGGAAAGATCACCTCTTCCTCACCGTCGTGAACGTCGTGAAGGAGAGCACGTGCGCAACACCCTCACCTGGCGTGCGATCCTGACCGGGATCGTCACCGCCGCCGCCCTGGCCGTCCCCCAGGCCCCGGCGCACGCGGCGCCCGATCCCGGCAAGATCTCCCAGGCCGTCCAGGCCGACCTGGACGAGGACGGCAAGGCCACCTTCTGGGTCCGGATGAAGGGCACCGCCGACCTCGGCGCCGCCCGCCGGGCCGCCACCAAACGGGCCAGGACGCAGCTGGTCTACCAGGCCAAGACCGAGCGGGCCAAGGCTTCGCAGGCCGGGCTGGTCAAGCTGCTGGAGGCCCAGAAGGCCGACTACACCTCGTACTGGATCGTCGACGCCGTACGGGTGACCGCGGACGCCAAGCTGGCGGCGGCGATCAGCGAGCTGCCCGAGGTGGACCGGATCGACCCGGTCACCGTCGTGGCGCTGCCCGAGCCGGTGACCGGCCGGGCCGAGCCCAGGGCCGGCGCGGTCGAGTGGAACGTCGACCGGATCGGTGCCCCGCGGGTGTGGAGCGAGCTGGGCGACCGGGGCGAGGGCATCGTGGTCGCCTCGATCGACTCCGGCGTCCAGTACGACCACCCCGACCTGGCCGCGAGCTACCGGGGCAGGAACCCCGACGGCTCCTACACCCACGACTACAACTGGTTCGACCCGGCGCGCGTCTGCCCGTCGGCGGCGCCGTGCGACAACAACGGCCACGGCACGCACGTCATGGGCACGATGGCGGGCGCGAACGGCATCGGCGTGGCGCCCGGCGTGCGCTGGATCGCCGCCAAGGGCTGCGAGGTCAACACCTGCACCGACGCCTCGCTGCTGGCCGCCGGCCAGTGGGTGCTGGCCCCGACCGACCTGAACGGCGCCAACCCGCGTCCCGACCTCGCGCCGGACATCGTCAACAACTCGTGGGGCGGCAACGGGTTCGACCCCTGGTACGTCGAGACCGTCCAGGCGTGGGTGGCCGCGGGCATCTTCCCCGCCTTCGCCAACGGCAACGAGGGCCCGGCCTGCCGCACCAGCGGCTCGCCCGGCCAGTACGCCATCAGCTACAGCGCGGGCGGCTTCGATGTCAACAACGTGCTGTACGCCAGGTCGAGCAAGGGCGAGGGCCAGGACGGCGAGATCAAGCCGAACATCGCGGCCCCCGCGGTGAACGTGCGCTCCTCGGTCCCGGACGACGACTACGACTCCTACACCGGCACCTCGATGGCCTCGCCGCACGTGGCCGCCACGGTGGCGCTGATCTGGTCGGCGGCGCCCCGGCTGCAGGGCGACGTGGCCGCGACCCGGCCGCTGCTGGACCGCACGGCGATCGACGTGGCCGACACGAGCTGCGGCGGCACCGCGGCCGACAACAACGTCTGGGGCGAGGGCCGCCTGGACGCCTACGCCGCCGTCCAGGCCGCGCCGGACGAGGGGCTGGGCGAGCTGCGCGGCAC
The DNA here is from genome assembly GCF_040675235.1 of Nonomuraea sp. NPDC049637. Classification (NCBI taxonomy): domain Bacteria; kingdom Bacillati; phylum Actinomycetota; class Actinomycetes; order Streptosporangiales; family Streptosporangiaceae; genus Nonomuraea; species Nonomuraea sp. NPDC049637. Next base: position 25,357 of record NZ_JBFAOM010000061.1, on the reverse strand, counting down.
GGTCACCGCGGCGGGCGAGCCGGTGCCGGGCGTGACGGTCAAGGTGACCGGGCCGCTGGCCCGCTCGGTGGTCACCGGCCAGGACGGCACGTACACGATCCCGCGCCTGCTGCCCGGCGAGTACGCGCTGACGGCGGAGAAGTTCGGCTACGACCGCGGGAGCGCCACGGCCACGGTGACCGCCGATCAGGTCACGACCGGCGACGTGACGCTCGTCCGGCAGCCGTCCGGCACGCTGTCGGGCACGGTCAGCACGGCCGGCGTGCCCGAGCCGGGCGCGACCGTGGCCGCCGGCGGCACGCCGGTGAGCGCGGTCACCGACGCCTCCGGCCGGTACACGATGACGCTGCCGCGCGGGACGTACACGCTGACGGTCACGCCGGTCTCGCGCTGCTCCAGCGGCGCGAGCGCGCAGGTCGCCGTGGACGGCGACACGGTGAGGGACGTGGAGCTGCCGCTGCGCGGCGACGGCTTCGGCTACACCTGCCGGGCGGCGGCGCAGCCGTACGTCGCCGGGACCGAGAAGCTGGCGCTGACCGGCGACGACGAGGCCGTGCAGGTGACGCTGCCGTTCGCCGTCCCGTTCTACGGCACCGGGCAGTCCAGGGCGTGGATCAGCACGAACGGGTTCGTCACCTTCGCCGCCGACCGGGTCACCACGGGCAGCAACAGCCGCCTGCCGGGCACGGGCACGCCGAACAACGCGGTCTACCCGTACTGGGACGACCTGAAGGTGGACGCCGAGGCGGGCGTCTACACCGGCGTGGTAGGCACCGCCCCGCACCGCCAGTACGTCGTGGAGTGGCGCAACGTCACCTTCTACAGCGCGACCGGCGAGCGGGTGTCGTTCGCGGCGCTGCTGGGCGAGGACGGCTCGGTCTCCTTCCGGTACAAGGACGTCGAGAGCGAGCGTGACCAGGGCTCCAGCGCCACGGTCGGCATCGAGAACGCGGCCGGCACGGACGCGCTGCTCTACTCCTACGAGGAGGCGGCGCTGGCCACCGGCCGCGGCGTGACGTTCACCGCGAGCCGGCATGGCCTGGTGACCGGCGTGGTCACCGACGCCAACGACGGCCAGCCGCTGGCCGGGGCGTCGGTGAAGCTGGGCGACGCGGCCTCGTTCACGACCGGCGCGGACGGGTCGTTCTTCGGGCAGGTCCCGGCGGGCGACCACGACGTGGTGGTGGCCAAGGAGAACTACGGCACCTTCACCAAGCCCGTCACGGTCGCGCCCGGCACGCTGACCAGGATCGACACCGCTCTGGTCACCGGCCGGGTGAGCGCCTCGGCCGCCGAGCTGACCGCGGTGACGCCCGCCGGGGCGACCAGGACGCGCACGCTGGAGCTGACGAACCTGGGCTCCCCCACCGCCTACACGGTGACCAGCGACGCCGACTGGGCGTCGGTCACGCCGCAGGCGGGCGAGCTGGCCAAGGGCCAGAAGGCGACGCTGCGGGTGACGCTCTCCGCCGCCGGGGTGACGCCCGGCGGGATGCGCACCGGCAAGCTGGTCGTCAAGTCGGCCAGCGGGCGGCAGCCGGCCATCGAGATCAAGGTGACCGTGGTGGTGCCCAAGTTCCAGGTGGCCGTCGACGCCGGCGGGTCGAAGGCGCTGATCGACGCCGACGGCGACGCCTGGTCGCCCGACCGCCGCTGGACCCAGGGCGGGTACGGCTACGTGGTGACCTCGTCCAAGACGGCGAGCACGTCCAGGACCATCGCGGGCACCGCCGACCAGGCGCTGTTCCGGACGGCCAGGGAGGGCATGCTGGAGTACCGGTTCGACGGCGTGCCCGCCGGGACGTACACGGTGGAGCTGGACTTCGCCGAGGTGAAGAGCACGCAGATGGGCAAGCGGGTCTTCGACGTGCTCGTCGAGGGCCAGCTCGCGATCCCGGCGCTGGACCTGGCGCTGGAGGCGGGCACGTACACGGCGGTGGCCAGGCAGTACACGGTGAAGGTGACCGACGGTCAGCTCAACGTGCGCTTCGCCGCCCGGCAGGGGGCCACGCTGGTCAACGGCGTGCGCGTCTCCGAGCGCCCGGACAAAGCGCTGCCCTGACCGTCCGGGGTCCCGCCGTTCCTGGTGCGGCGGGGCCCCGGGCCGGCGGCCGGTCCCGGCCGGATCGGTGGCCGGGACCGGCGGCGGGCCTGAAGAAGGGGCCGGGAACCGGGCCTGGGTCAGGGGGCGGCGGTCGGCAGCGGGGCGAGGTCGGGGCGCTTGGGCGCGACGCCGTCGCCCGAGGAGCGGCGGTTGATGCGCCTGCCGATCCACGGGCCGAGGTAGGTCCTGGCCCAGCGCAGGTCCTCGCGGCGGGCGGCCGTCCAGACCGGCGGCCGCCTGGCCGGGTACGCCTCGCGCCAGTCCTCCGCCACCGGCACGCCGAGCACCTCGGCGGCCCGCAGCGCCACCCGGCGGTGGCCGTCGGGGCTGAGGTGCAGGCGGTCGGCGTTCCAGGCGCGCGGGTCGCGCAGGACCTGCATCGGCCACAGGTCCACCAGCAGCGCGTCGTAGCGGCGGGCGATGTCGTGGATGTGCAGGTTGTAGACCTCGATCTTGGAGTGGGCCAGCCGCATCACCGGCACGTGCCGCAGGTCGAAGCCGGTGAACATGAGCACCCGGCTGCCCGCCTCGGTGAGCGTCCTGACGCCCGCCTCCAGCCGCCTGGCCACGGACGCCGGTCCGCTGCCCGGCCGCAGGATGTCGTTGCCCCCGGCGCACAGCGAGACCAGGTCGGCGCCGAGCTCGACCGCCTTCGGCACCTGCTCCGACACGATCTGCTCGATCAGCCGGCCGCGGACGGCGAGGTTGGCGTACCGCAGTCCGGGCTCCCCGGCCTGGCGGCGGTCGGCCTCGATGTGCTCGGCCAGCCGGTCGGCCCAGCCGCGGAACCCGTGGTCGGCCGGGTCCTCAAGTCCTTCGGTGAAGCTGTCCCCTAGGGCGACATACGAAGTGATTCGTCCCATGACCGGATAGTTTGCCAAGGACCTTTGTCCCTACGCGACCGTAACCCCCGGCTACCACCTGTCCCGTCACATCTGTTACTGGTTAGGACATGAGACGCGTGCGGCTGCGGCGGGACATCCCCGTCCCGATGCCCGACGGTGTGACGCTGCTGGCCGACCACTACGCCCCGGCTCATGGGCGGCCGGCCCCGGCGGTGCTGATCCGCTCGCCGTACGGCCGGCGCGGCCTGTTCGGCTGGATGTACGGCCGCGGCTTCGCCAGGAACGGCTTCCACGTGCTCATCCAGAGCTGCCGCGGCGGCTTCGGCTCCGGCGGCAGCCTCGACCCGCTCGGCGACGAGCACGACGACGGCCTGGCCACCATCGCCTGGCTGCGCCGGCAGCCCTGGTACGGCGGCTCGTTCGCCATGTTCGGCCCCTCCTACCTGGGTTACGCCCAATGGGCCGTCGCCGCCGAGGCCGGGCCCGAGCTCAAGGCCATGGCCACGCAGATCACCGCCTCCCAGTTCAGGGACGCCGCCTACGTGGGCGGCGCGTTCGCGCTGGAGTCGACGCTGAGCTGGACCACGCTGACCGACACCATGACGCGCCGCTTCGTCGGCGGGGCCGCGATGCTGACCGCCCCCAGGCTGACCCGCCGGGCCGTGTTGTCGGGGCGGCCGGTGGCCGAGCTGGACGTGGCCTCGGCGGGCCGGCCGCTGCGCTTCTTCCGCGACCTGCTGGCCCACCACGCCGACCCGGCGGTGCCGTACTGGCACAAGCGCGACTTCTCCCTCAAGGTCGGCGAGGTGGAGGCGGCGGTCACCATGCTCGGCGGCTGGTACGACGTCTTCCTGCCCTGGCAGCTCAAGGACTACGCGGCGATGCGGGCGGCCGGGCGGCGGCCGTACCTGACGATCGGGCCCTGGTACCACGTCGACTCCCGGCATGGGCGGCCCTCGATGGCCGAGGCGCTGGCCTGGTTCCGCGCCCACCTCATGGACGACCCGTCCGGCCTGCGGACCGACCCGGTGCGGCTGTACGTCACCGGGGCCGGCGAGTGGCGCGACTACCCCGACTGGCCGGTGCCGGGCGTGCGGGAGCAGCGCTGGCACCTGCGGCCGGGCGGCGGGCTGGACCCGCGCGAGCCCGAGGAGGACGGGTCCGACCGGTTCCGCTACCACCCCGCCCACCCGACGCCGGCGATCGGCGGCCCCGTGCTGCTGGCCGACTCCAGGCCGCGTGACCAGCGGCGTCTGGAGGCCCGGCGCGACGTGCTGGTCTACAGCTCCGCGGCGCTGGAGGCGGACGTGGAGATGATCGGCCCGGTGCACGCCGACGTCTACGTCCGGTCCAGCACGCCGCACGTGGACGTCGTGGTCCGGGTCTGCGACGTGCACCCCGACGGGCGCTCGCTCAACCTGTGCGAGGGCGTGCGCCGGCTGGGCCCGCACACCGCCGACGAAGGGAACGGCGACGGTGTGCGCCGGGTACGGGTGGAGTTGTGGCCGATCGGCCACCGGTTCCGCCGCGACCACCGGATCCGGGTGCACGTGGCGGCCGGCGCGTACCCGACGATCGCCCGCAACCCGGGCACCGGCGAGCCGGTGGGCGCGCCCAGCGGCCCGATGGTGCCGGCCGACGTCGAGGTGTTCCACTCCCCCGCCCGCCCCTCGGCCGTGGTGCTGCCGCTGTGCGCGCCGCGCGGCTGATGTCGCTGGTCCTGCTGTTGCAGGCCAGGGGCGGGATGACGGCGGCCGGGCTGGCCAGGGAGCTGGAGGTCTCCGAGCGCACGGTGCACCGCGACGTGCTGGCGCTGTCGGAGGCGGGCGTGCCGGTCTACGCCGACCGCGGGCGCGGCGGCGGCTACCGGCTGCTGGACGGCTACCGCACCCGGCTGACCGGGCTGGACCGGGCCGAGGCCGAGGCGCTGTTCCTGTCGGGGGTGCCCGCGGCGCTGCGCGAGATGGGGTTGCAGGAGGTGGCCGCGACGGCCCGGCTCAAGGCCGCCGCCGCGCTGTCCCCCTCGCTGCGCGACGCGCCCGCCACGGCCGCGCAGCGTTTCCACCTGGACGCGCCCGGCTGGTACGCCGCCGACACGCCGCCGCCCCCGGCGCTGGCCCCGCTGGCCAGGGCGGTGTGGAACGACCTGCCGGTCACCGTGGTCTACAAGGAGCGCACGCGGGAGCTGGAGCCGTACGGGCTGGTGCTGAAGGCAGGCGCCTGGTACCTGGTGGCCCGCCTGCGCGAACGGTTCCTGATCTTCCGGGTGGACCGCATGGGGGACGTCCGCGCCCGCGAGCCGCGTTTCGAGCGGGACGCGGACTTCGACCTGGCCGCGTTCTGGGCCGGGCAGGCGGCCGAGTTCAGCCGTTCCCTGCTCAGGGACGTGATCACGTTGCGGCTGACCCCGGCCGGCCGGCGCATGCTGCGGTACGTCGCCGACCCGGCCGCCCTGGACGACGCGCTGGCCTCGCTCCAGCCGGACGGGACCGTGCGGCTGGCCGTGGAGTCGGTGCAGGTGGCCTTCACCCAGGTGCTGCGGTTCGGCCCGGAGGCCGAGGTGCTGGCGCCGGAGGAGCTGCGCGCCCAGGTCGCCGACGCCGCCGCCCGCATGGCCGATCTCTACCGGCGCTGAGAACGCCCGCGTGGCCGGGCTTCCACCGGCTGCGAAGGGCTGCCCGGCCGCGTGGCGGGCGTCAGCGGTAGTCCTCCCAGCCGCCTTCGCCGCCCTTCTCCATGACCTCGGCGATGTAGCGCCACACCTGCGGCCGGCTGCCGTCCACGTCGGTGACGCCGTACGCCTCGGCCAGCTCGCCGCTGGTCACCGAGGACCCCGACCACCTGCGCCGGTCGGGGTCCTGGGCGAGGGCGGCCACGCCGCGACCGACGTAGGCGGGGGTCTCGGAGACCATCCACGCGCTGTCCGCCTTCGCCTCGCGCCAGTTCTCCTCGGTGACGCCGAAGCCGTCCAGCATCGCCTCCGAGCGCAGGAACCCGGGCGTGACGGCCACCGCCGTCCCGCCGTACGGGCGCAGCTCGTGGGACCAGGCGAAGGCCAGCCGGTTGACCGACAGCTTGGCCAGGTCGAAGTAGACGTTCTCGCGGTAGCGGGTCCGGTGGAACTCCCAGGTGCCGTCGGTGACCTCCACGACCAGGCCGCCCTCGTGCCGGATCAGCAGCGGCAGCAGATGGCGGGCGCTGATGAGGTGGGTGTCGACGGCCAGCCTGAGCAGGCGCAGCCCGTCGTCCAGGTCCTGCTCCCAGACGGGGGTCTCCCACTTCCACAGGCGGTCGCCGCCCCACACGTCGTTGACCAGCACGTCCAGCCGGCCCTGTTCCCGCTCGACGCGGGCGGCCAGCTCGGCCACCGCCGCCGGGTCCAAAAAGTCGACGGGGACCGCGATGCCCGTCCCGCCCGCCGCGCTCACCAGCTCGGCGGTCTCCTCGATCGTCTCCGGACGGTTCATCTCCGAAGGGCGCTCGCGCGTGCTCCGTCCGGCGCAGTAGACCGTCGCTCCGGCCGCCCCGAGGGCGACCGCCATTCCTCGTCCCGTTCCGCGGGTCGCGCCCGCCACCACCACAATCACGGGCACGATCGTGGCCCGAATACCCGCCACCTACTGTCATGTTTTCCGGCAGAACGCTGTGATAAGTAGTTGATTACCATGAACAGCGAATTCGAGCTCCGCGGGGTCAACCACATCGCCCTGGTCTGCTCGGACATGAAGCAGACCGTCGACTTCTACTCCGGCGTGCTGGGCATGCCGCTGATCAAGACGATCGAGCTGCCCCTGGGCTGGGGCCAGCACTTCTTCTTCGACTGCGGCGGCGGCAACGCGCTGGCCTTCTTCTGGTTCCCCGACGCGCCCGAGGGCGTGCCGGGGGTCTCGGCGCCCAGGAACCTGCCGGACCGGGGCGAGCTGCTGTCGGCGGTCGGCTCGATGAACCACATCGCCTTCGACGTGCCGCCCGAGCGCATCGAGGAGTACCGCGAGCGGCTGGTGGCCAAGGGCATCGACGTGGGCGTGCTGCTCAACCACGACGACAGCGAGTTCGGCGTGGCGCCCGCGATGCACGAGGGCGTCTTCGTCCGGTCCATCTACTTCAAGGACCCCGACGGGATCCTGGTGGAGTTCGCCGCCTGGACGCGGCCGGTCGGGCAGCCGGGCGACGTCCGGCACGAACCCAGGACCGCCGCCGACCGGACCGTCTGATGCCGCGCCTGCGCCGGGTGCCGCCCGAGGAGGTGACCGACCCCGTCGTCCGGTTCTTCCACGACCGGCTGCTGTCGCCCGACGGCACGGGGACCGCGACCGGCTCGCCGGGCGACTGGTGGACGGTCTTCGCCCTCGACCCCAAGATCTTCCGCCACTGCGTCAAGGGTTTCCAGATCTACCGGGAGTCGCGCCTGGACCCGGTGCTGCGCGAGCTGGGGCAGACCAGGGCGGGCTGGGCGCGGCAGAGCCAGTTCGTCTACTCCCAGCACTGCAAGCAGCTCAGGGCGCTCGGCGTGCCCGAGGAGAAGGTGCGGGCGGTGGCCTCCTGGCAGGTCAGTGACCGGTTCGGCGAGCTGGAGCGGGCGGTGCTGGCCTACACCGACGGCCTGGTGCTCGACGGCGGCCGGGTGCACGACGACGTGTTCGACGTGCTGCGCGCCCACCTGCCCGACGAGCAGATCCTGGAGCTGACCTACATCGTCTGCCTGTACGAGATGCACGCCACCATGGCGCGGGCGCTGCGGCTGGAGTTCGACGACCGCCCCGATCCGATCACCGAGGTGCCCGCCCCCGAGGGGTACGGCACGCGCGACATCGCCGACGAAGTGACCGTTCGTCGCGAGTAGCCGACCATTCGCCGATCGCCCGGTTCCGCGCGGCCCGGGAGCGACTTAACGTGCCGTTGGCGAGGGGTGGCTTGGTCTCACATATTGAGATTTCATCTCGACATTTAGGCCAAACCGTAATGTTCCGGACATTGGGTTTAATACCACCGGAAAGCTAATCTCCCTCCATTGACGACGTTGTCAGGAGCCGGTCAACACGCCGCTCCTGATCCCCCAATCGGAGGGCCGATGACTACCGGGGAATCCGGGCAGCCGCCGCGTACCGACCGCAGCCCGTGGAACTGGCTGCTGGTCGTGCCGATCGTGCTGCCGCTGCTGACGTTCCTGTTCAACTCCGACGAGCCGCGCCTGCTCGGCTTCCCGCTGTTCTACTGGCTGCAGCTCGCCTTCATCGTGGTCGGCGTCGGCTGCACCACGATCGTCTACAGGATGACCAAATGAGCGGGCACGTGACCGAGCTGGTCGTCTTCGGGCTGCTGTTCATCCTGGTCAGCGGCATGGGCTTCGTGGCGGCCCGCTGGCGGCGGCCCACCGACCTGGCCAGCCTCAACGAGTGGGGCCTCGGCGGCCGCAGCTTCGGCTCGTGGGTCACCTGGTTCCTGGTCGGCGGCGACCTGTACACCGCCTACACGTTCGTGGCCGTGCCCGCGCTGGTGTTCAGCTCCGGCGCGCTCGGCTTCTACGCGCTGCCCTACACCGTGGTGGTCTACCCGCTGGTGTTCCTGGTGCTGGCGCGGATGTGGTCGGTCTCGCACGTGCACGGGTTCGTCACGCCGGCCGACTTCGTCCGGGCCCGGTTCGGGTCGCCGACGCTGGCGCTGCTGATCGCCATCACCGGGCTGGTGGCCACGATGCCGTACATCGCGCTGCAGCTCGTCGGCATCGAGGCCGTGCTGAAGTCGATGGGCATCACCGGGCACCTGCCGATCATCATCGCCTTCGCGATCCTGGCGGCCTACACCTACCAGTCGGGCCTGCGCGCGCCGGCGCTGATCGCCTTCGTCAAGGACGCGCTGATCTACATCGTGATCCTCGCCGCGGTCATCTACATCCCGGCCAAGCTGGGCGGCTGGGGCAACATCTTCGACATGGCGCAGGCCAAGTTCGACAAGACCCCCGCGCCGGGCGACGGCATCCTGCTCAACGGCGCCAACCAGCTCCAGTACGTCACGCTGGCCTTCGGCTCGGCCCTGGCGCTGTTCCTCTACCCGCACAGCCTCACCGGCGTGCTGGCCTCCAAGAACCGCAACGTCATCAAGCGCAACATGTCGGCGCTGCCCGCCTACAGCTTCGTGCTCGGCCTGATCGCGCTGCTGGGCTTCATGGCCATCGCGGCCGGCACCAAGCCGGTCGGCGGCGACCCGAACACGATCGTGCCGAACCTGTTCGACCAGCTCTTCCCCGACTGGTTCGCCGGCGTGGCGTTCGCGGCCATCGGCATCGGCGCGCTGGTGCCGGCGGCGATCATGTCGATCGCGGCGGCGAACCTGTTCACCCGCAACATCTACCGCGAGTACATCAACAAGGAGGCCACCGACGCCCAGGAAGCCAACGTCTCCAAGGTCGTCTCGCTGGTGGTCAAGGTGGGCGCGGTGCTGTGCATCCTGCTGCTCGACCCGCAGTTCTCGATCGACCTGCAGCTCATCGGCGGCGTGATCATCCTGCAGACGCTGCCGTCGGTGGCGCTCGGCCTGTACACCCGCTGGTTCCACAAGGGCGGCCTGATGGCCGGCTGGGCCGCGGGCCTGGCGGCGGGCATGTGGATGCTCTACCTCATCCCCAACCCGGCCAAGGGCAAGGAGCACTTCGGCGGCTCGGCCTTCGGCCTGTCGAACCTGGGCCTGGACACCAAGATGACCATCTACGCGGGCTTCCTCGCGCTGATCGTCAACCTGGTCGTGGCCGCGGTCGCCACGCTGATCTTCCGGGCGGCCAAGGTGGCCGACGGCGCGGACGCCACCCGGCGCGGCGACTACTTCGCCGACGAGGGTGACCCAGGCGTCAAGGACCTGGACCTGGCCGGGTCCCACTGACGCTCACGGCCGCTGGAGGTAGCCGGGATCGGCCACCTCCAGCTTGGCCCGGACGGCCTGGACCAGGGCGGCGGTGAGCGCGTCGTCGCCGTCGAAGCGGCCCGCGCGGACGGCGGCGGCCAGCTCGGCGTCGTCGGCCACGCCCAGCGCCGCCAGCCGCGCGGCGTGCTCGGCGGCCTGGTCCGGGCCCAGCTCGATCTCCCGCTCCACCATGGCGAGCACGTTGATCGCCACCCGCGTGTGGAAGCGCACCCGCCCCTCGACCGCGGGCAGCACGTCGTCCCGCAGGAACCCGCGGACGGCCGCGACGAGCTGCGCGGCGGTGGGCACGTCATGGGGCTGCGCCATCGGCGGCACTCCCGTCAGCTCGGCTGCGCAGCCGTACGCCCGCGCACGGCCAGTCGTCAGCCCCAGGCATAGGGATCACCGCCCTGCCTGTCAAGGCCCCCGGCCCACGGATGACCTTTCTCCACCCCCGGGACGACAGACCTCCGCCCGCGATCGGCGTGTCTCTACCGAGCCGCCCATACCGGCGGTGGCGGGCCCCCGCGCGACGATGGCACGCTTCCCGAGCGGCCCGGCCCTCCGGGGTCACGCGGACGGCCCGGACGGCTGGGAAAGTCGCCCGGCGCAGCTCCCGGCCCCCCCGGCTCCCCGGGCCGCTCAGCCGCAGTCAACCCGAGGGAGCGCAGCATGAACGACGACGTACGCGTCAAGGCCTGCCGCATCAACGACCACGTGGAGCTCATCCACGACTCCTCCCCGGACGTCGTCCTGGAGATCCCGCGCCGCGACTGGCAGAACTTCCTGGAGGCGGTCAGGTCGGGCGCGTTCGAGCTGGAGGTCCTGCCCCGCAAGGCCGAGGAGAACGCGGCCTGACCCCGTCCCCTCCGAAGGGCCCGGCGGCCGCGGACGTCCCGCGGCCGCCGGGCCCTTTCCCGTGCCACGGCGCGTCTGCGCGGTCCTGGCGGCCGCGGGCGGCACGATGGGGAGCCGGTTCTGTCGGTGGGCACGCGTACGGTCGTCCCAACCGGACGGTGGGTGATATGTCGGTGACCGAGGAGCAGGCCGCGGTGCTCGCCCTGACCAGGGCCACCGCCGGGCCGTGGCACCACACCGCGCGGGTCGTGGAGGCCGCGGGCAGCGCGCTGCGGCTGGTCCGCGGCGACCTCGGCGGCCTCGGCGGGCACGACAGGGCGCACGCCGCGCGGGTCCTCGCGCGGCTGCGGCCGGGCGACCTCGGCCGGGCCGAGGCGCTCATCGCCTCCTGTCCCGCCGCGCTGGTGACGGTGCTCGACGACGACTACCCGGGCAACCTGGCCTACGCCTACAACCTCCAGCCGTTCCTGTGGGTGCGCGGCCGGCTGGAGGGCGGCGACCACCGGTCGGTGGCGGTCACCGGCGACGCCCCCGGCGCCTGCGCCGCGGCCCGCGCGCTGGCCGCGGCCGGTCTGACCGTCGTGTGCGACGGGCCGCGCACCGCCGCTGCGGCGGCGGCGGCCGGCGGCCGCGCGATCGTCGTCGCCCCGCACGACGGTCAGCCGATGGCCGTCATCGGCGGGCCGGGCGGCGGGCGGCCGGTCACCGGCGGGCCGGGGGTCGTCGTGGCGGTGTCGCCGTTCTGGCCGGGCACGGCCGCCACGGCCCGGACGCGGGCGGTGACCGGGCTGGTGACCAGCGGGCTGGCCGCCGCGCTCTACGCCGCCGGCGCAGGCGACGGCGAGCGGGCGGCGATGGCGCTGTCCCAGGGCAAGCACGTCTTCGCCGCGCCGGGCCTGCCCTGGACGCCCCGGCTGGCCTACCGGGGAGGAGTCACTGTCGTAGCGGGCATTGACGAGCTGGCGCGCCAGGCGGTCAATCTTGTAGATGTGACCCGGCTGACGACCGTCTTCTGACCGTGGGCGACGCCCGTGCGGTGACCGAGGCGTACCTGCAGATCTTCCGCAACGTCCCGGCCCCCGGCCCCGGCGTCTGCCGGATCTGCCACACCGGCGCCGGCGGGCCGTCCGGGCTCTGCGTCACCTGCGGGGTCACCACCCAGGGCCTGTACCGTCACACCGAGCACGTGGTGCCCGTCTCGCTGTGCGTGCGCGACGGCGACGGCGCCCAGCTGCACGCGATCGTGACCCGGCGCAGGGACCCGCCGGGCAGCGTGCGGCGGGTGCCGTTCCTGGCCGCCACCGTGGCGCGTTTCCACCGGGCCCACTCCGCGTGCCTGACCCGGCTGGCCGGCGGCCCCTTCACGATGGTCACCACCCTGCCCAGCACCCGGCTCGACCGGCCCATCGAGGTCTTCGGCCCGATGCCGCGGATCGTGGACCTGGTCGGCGACCTGCGGGGGCTGCACCGTCCGGTGCTGATGGCCGGTTCGGCGCAGGCGGCCGAGAACCTCGCGCGGCGGCGTTCGGACGAGCGGGCCTTCCAGGTGCTGGGCCGCGTCGACGGCGCGCGGGTGCTGCTGGTGGACGACCTGTTCGTCTCGGGCGCGCACGTCCAGAGCGCGGCCTCGGCGCTCTACCTGGCCGGGGCGCGGGCGGTGGTCGCGCTGGTGATCGCGCGGCTGGTCTTCCCGCGCGCCGGCGGCGAGACCGCCCGCCTGTGGGAGCGGGCCTGCGCCGAGCGGTTCGACTTCGGCCGCTGCTGCTGCGCGGGTGCGCCGACCGTTGACCGCGCAACGGATTTCGGTTGAGATCACCCCATGAGCTTCGCCGTACCGGAGCACGTCCGGCCGATCCGCGACGCCGTGCGCGCGTTCATGACCGAGCGCGTCGAACCGGCCGAGGAGGTGCTGCACGAGGGCGGGCCGCGGGCCGCCGCCACCATGGCCGGGCTGCGGGACGAGGCCAGGAAAGAGGGCCTGTGGGCGCTCGGCCACCCGCGCGAGCTGGGCGGCGGCGGGCTGCCGTTCCTCGACTACGTCTACGTCAACGAGGTCCAGGGCCGCAGCGAGTACGGGCAGCTCGCCCTCGGCACGTTCACGCTGCAGGACTCGCTCATGCTGCACGAGCACGCCTCCCCCGGGCAGCGCGAGCGCTACCTGGAGCCGCTGGTGCGCGGCGACATCTCGCCCAGCTTCGCGATGACCGAACCGGAGGTCTCCAGCAGCGACCCCACCCAGCTCACCACCTCCGCCGTGCTCGACGGCGACGAATGGGTGATCAACGGGCACAAGTGGTTCACGACGGGCGCGTCGGTGGCGGCGTACACGACCGTGATGTGCCGGACCGAGCCGGACGCGCCGCCCCACCGGGCCTTCTCCATGATCCTCGTGCCGACGGACACGCCCGGCTACACGATCGTGCGCGAGACCCCGGTGCTCGGCCTCGGCGGCGCGCACTGCGAGGTGCGCTACGAGGACGTGCGGGTGCCGGCCGCGAACCTGCTGGGCGAGCGCGGGCACGGCTTCGCCATCGCCCAGCGGCGGCTCGGGCCCGGCCGCATCTTCCACTGCATGCGCTGGCTCGGGCAGGCGCAGCGGGCCTTCGACCTGATGTGCCGGCGGCTGCACGAGCGCACCGCCTTCGGCGAGCCGCTGGCGGCCAAGCAGCTCATGCGGCAGCACGTGTTCGACTCCTACACCGAGATCCAGGCCGCCCGCCTGCTCACGCTCCAGGCCGCCGAGGCCGTGGACGCCGGCTCGCAGGCCCGCGTCGAGATCGGCGCGATCAAGGTGGTGGGGGCGCGCATGCTGCACAACGTCATCGACCGGGCCGTCCAGGTGTACGGCGCGGCCGGTCTGACCCCCGACACGCCGCTGGACCGCATGTACCGGCACGCCCGCGCCGCGCGCGTCTACGACGGCCCCGACGAGGTGCACATCGACGCGGTCGGCCGCCGCCTCCTGGGCGCGTACGCGGCCGGCGGCGCCTGGGAGTTCGGCCCGCGATGAACCGCGTCGAGGCGATCGCCCGCGAGGTGTACGGCCCGGACGCGGCCGTCCCGTACGCGATCAGGCTGACCGGCGGGGCCTCCAGGGAGACCTGGGCCCTGGACGTGGTCGTCCCGGGCGGCGACCGGCACGAGCTGGTGCTCCGGCTCGACGGGCCGGGGGCCGCCCTGGAGGCGGGGACGGGGCTGGCCGAGGAGGCGCGGCTGATGCGGGCGGCGGCCGAGGCCGGGGTGCCAGTCCCGCACGTCGTGGCCGCCGCCGGCCCACCAGCTGGCCCACCCACCGACTCGCCCACCAGCCGGCCCCCTGGGCCGCCCGCCCGGCCGCACGCCGGGCCGTACGTCCTGATGAGCCGGATCCCCGGCGAGACCATCCCGCGCCGGATCCTGCGGGACGAGGCGTACCGGGAGGCCAGGCCGAAACTGGCCGCCCAGTGCGGGCGGGCGCTGGCGGCCATCCACCGCATGCCACTGTCGTGCCTGCCAGAAACCGCGTCCGCGCCACAGGCCGTGCCTGGTGACCCGCTGCGCCGCTGGCGCGACGTGCTCGACCTGACCGGCGAGCCGCACCCGGTGTTCGAGCTGGCCCTGCGGAGGCTGGCGGCCGACCGGCCGCCCGCCGCCCCGGCGGCCGTCGTGCACGGCGACTTCCGCAACGGCAACCTGATCGTCGGCCCGGAGGGCGTCAGGGCCGTGCTCGACTGGGAGCTGGCCCACGCCGGCGACCCGCTGGAGGACCTGGGCTGGCTGTGCGTCAAGGCGTGGCGGTTCGGCTCGCCGCTGCCCGTGGGCGGGTTCGGCGGCTACGCCGAGCTGACCGCCGCCTACGAGGAGGCCGGCGGGCGGCCCGTCGACCTGGACGCGCTGCGCTGGTGGGAGACGTTCGGGGTGCTGAAATGGGGGATCATCTGCGTCATGCAGACCATGCGGCACGTGCGCGGCGGCGCCTCCTCGGTGGAGCTGGCCGCCCTCGGCCGCCGCGCCTGCCAGAACGAGTGGGACCTGCTCGGCCTGCTGACCTGACCTTGCCACCCGGCTACCCGGCCGCCCGACCACCCGGCCGCCGGGCTCTCAGCCTCCGGCGACGGCCGCCGCGATCACGTCGACCAGCCCCTCCACCACCTGCGCGCGGTCGACCTCCGGATGCTCCAGCCACCAGTCGCCCGTGGTCTGCACCATGCCGACGAACGCGTGGCCGAGCACCTGCGCCCGCACCGGGTCGGCCACCACCCGCTCGTCGGCCAGCACCCGGCCCAGCTCCTCGCCCAGACCGCGCACGAGCGAGGTCATGTGGGAGCGGATGCGGGTGTCCTCGGCGCTGGCCCGGTGGAACAGGAAGCGGTAGAGGTCGAGGTTGGCCGAGATCAGGTCGAGATAGACGCCGATGGCGGCGCGGGCCCGGGCCCGCAGGTCGGTGCCGGGCCCGGCGAACTGCGGGCGGAGCTGGGCGATGACCGTGCGCACGTGGCGGTCGGCCAGCGCCTGGTACAGGCCGCTCTTGTCGCCGAAGTGGCGGTAGAGGACGGGTTTGGTGATGCCGGCCTCGGCGGCGATGGCCGCCATCGACACCTCGGGGCCCTCGGTCAGGATGGCCCGGTCGGCGGCGTCGAGCAGCGCCCTGCGCCGGTCGGGGTCCCGTCTGCTCATCTGCTCAGGATAGATCGCAGACGACGCGGCAGCAGCGCCGAGAAGACCAGTAACGCGCCGGTGTAGGCGTACAGGCCGGTGGCCCCGGCGAGGGTGCCGGACGGCTCGGCCCACGGCGGCTCCCACAGGCCGGGCAGCGCGCCCGCCAGGCCGATCGCGGCCCGCAGGTCGAGGGCGAACAGCACGCCCGCCACCGCCAGCGGCAGCCCGCAGGCCAGCGCCGCTGCCGGCCAGGCGGCCAGCACCGCGACGATCAGGGCCGCCGCCGCCAGCAACCCCGGCCCGGCGGGGGCCGGGGCGAAGGCCGCCTGCCCGGCCCGCAGCGCTCTGGCGCCCGCCTCGGTCAGGTAGTAGACGGGGGGAACGGCGGCCAGGCCCACGCCGACGCCGATCAGAACTCGTACCTCACCGGTCACAGAGGCCATCGTCCCCCGCTCACGGACGGCTCACGCGGCGGTTAGCTTTTTGGTCATGAAGAACAGCGGAACAGGCCCGGGCGCCATCACCCCCGACGGATCCCCTGTCGAGTTCTACACCCTCCTCCAGCCCGGCCGCGACGCCGACGTCGTCATCCAGGAGACCCCGCCGGGCGGGTCCGTCCTGGAGCTGGGCGCCGGCGTCGGCAGGGTCACCCACGCGCTCGTCGAGGCCGGGTTACAGGTCGTGGCCGTGGACGAGTCCGCCGAGATGCTGGCGCACGTGCGCGGGGCCGAGACCGTGCACGCGCGGCTCCAGGACCTGCGGCTCGACCGGCGCTTCGACACCGTCACGCTGGCCTCGCAGCTCGTCAACGTCGTCGACGTGGAGGTCAGGCGATCCTTCCTGGCGGCGTGCGCGCGGCACGTCAAGCCGGGCGGGGCGGTGCTCGTCCAGTGGATGACGGCCGAGCGGCACGACGCCTGGCAGGCCGGCTCGGGCAGGAAGGACGGCGACGTCACGATCACCCTGGCGGAGGTCGAGCAGATCTCCCCCGGCGTGTTCGCGGCGACCATGCGCTACGAGCACGGCGACCGGGTCTGGACCCAGTCGTTCACCTCGCGCCGCATGACCGACGACGAGCTGGCCGACGCCCTGGCCGCCGAGGGGCTGCGGCTGGAGCGGTTCCTCACCGAGGACCGCATGTGGTTCCTGGCCCGGCCCTTTACATCGTAGATTTCGGTGTAAATACTGGGAAATACTGGAACTGTTGATACCCTCGCGCCATGAGTGACCCGCTGGACGAGCTGGAGCGGCGGATCGACGGGCTCCGGGCCGGCGTGCGCAAGGCCATGCGCGTCAGGGACGGCGCGACGGCCCGCGTCCTGCGCGCCGAGCTGCGCGCCGCCGAGCGGGCCTGGGACGCCCTGGTGAGCGGCGAGCAGCCGCGTGCCAGGGCGGCGGGGCCCCGGCTGGTCACCGTGCGCGAGCAGGTGCACCAGGCGCTCGCGCTGCTCGGGGCCGCCGCGCAGCCGCGCCTGGTGGTGGCGGTCAGCGGCGCGTTCTTCGCCGGCACCATCCGCAGCGCCCAGCTCACCAGCCTGCGCCGCGACGAGGAGCGCTCGTTCCGGTCCACGCCGCACGGCAGGCCGTACTACCTGTGCGCGGCGCTGACCGACCGCCTCTCCCCCGCCCGCGGCCTGCTGACGCTCAGCACCTGGCCGCTGGAGCGGCGGGTGGTCGGCCCGCTCAGCCCCCGCGTCGACTTCCTGACCTGCGCCATCGCGGTGGCCACGCACGACAGCGACGACGAGCGGGCCCTGCGCTTACTGGCGCGGATGGCCAGGAACGTGCCCGGCGCCACGGCCGCCGACCTCGGCCCGCCCGACCGCCGGCGGATCGCCGAGGCGGCCAGGGCCGAGCTGGCGGTGCACGCAGAACGCGACACGCGCGACCGCGCCGAGCTGGCACGACGCGCCACATCCCAGCTCGGTGACGTGGCCAGGCTCTTCGGCGCCGCTACGCTGGGCACGATCAAGGAGGAGACAGCGACGTGAGCGGCTTGAGACGCGAGGACGGCCCGGCCCACCGGCTCGACGCGCTGCGCGGCACGACGCCGCCCAAGCCGCACGACGCCAGAGCGATCGCGGCCCTGGCCGCCAACCCCGGCTGCACCCGCCGGGCCCTCATGGACGGCGCCGGCGTCGACAAGGACGCCGCGGCCCGCCACCTGGGCTTCCCCGCGCCGTTCGGCCAGTCGCCGTTCGCGATCACCCGTGGGAACGCGTTCGAGGCGCTGGTCAAGGCCGACGGCTGCGCCGAGCTGCTGCGCCTGCTGCGCGAGGTGCTGCACCTGCCGGTCGCCGAGGTGGCCTACCACGACGTGGAGAACGTCGGCGCCCACCTGCGCCACACCCACACCCGCGCCCTGTTCGACCGGGCGGCGCGCGGCGACCAGGACGCCGGCACGCTGTTCGACCACCCGCTGCTCAGCCTGGAGATCGCCGGCCACACCGCGTTCCTCGAACCCGACGTGGTGGCCTTCCAGCTAGGCGGGCGGTTCCACGTGGTGGAGATCAAGTCGTTCGCGGTGGTCGACGGGCAGGCCGAGCCGGCCGCGGTGGCCGCCGCCGCCCGCCAGGCCGCCGTCTACGTGCTGGCGCTGCGCACGATGCTGGCGGAGCTGGGGCACGACCCGCTCACCGTCTCCCACGACGTGGTGCTGGTGTGCCCCGAGAACTTCGCCAACCGGCCGGTGGCCACCCTGGTCGACGTGCGCAGGCAGCTCGCCGTGCTGCGCCGTCAGCTCACCCGGATGACCGGACTGGACCGGCTGCTCGCGGCGCTGCCCGACGACCTCAGCTTCGACCTGCGGCCCGGCGAGGACGGCCGGCCCACCCGCCCGGTCGCCGAGCTGGCCGACGCGCTGCGCAGGACCACCGCCCGCTACGCGCCCGACTGCCTGTCCGCGTGCGACCTGTGCTTCTTCTGCCGCGACGAGGCCCGCCAGGAGGGCGCCTCCGACCTGCTCGGCCGCCAGGTGCGCGACGAGCTGGGCGGGGTCGCCTCGGTGGCCGAGGCGCTGGGCCTGGCCGACGGCCTGCGCGACCCGGCCGACGGCCAGGAGGAGATCGCCGGCCTGCTCCGCAACGCCGAACGCCTGCGCAGGGAGTGCCTCAGTTGAGCCTGCTCACCTCGCTCGCCCGGCTGCGCGCCCTGCGGGAGGGCATCGCCCAGCCCGTCGCCACGGTCCGCCACTGCCACGTCAGCGCGCGGCCGATGGTGTTCATCCCGCTCAAGCTGTCGGGCGAGGCCGCCGCGCCGCTGGCCGCCATGCTCGGCACCGACCGCGACCGGCCGCGCCTGCTCGTCGTCACCCAGCCGCGCAACCGTGAGCTGCGCTTCGCCTGGGCCGCCGAGCTGGCCGGGGTGCTGCTGCCGTACGTCGAGGGGTTCACCGCCGACACCGAGACGGTCGAGCGCAAGAACGCCGACCCCTACGAGCGGGCGCTCGACGCGCCGCAGCTCGTCCTGCCGAACCAGGCGGGCGTCGGCTTCACCAGGCTGCTCGGCCGCTCCACGCGCTTCCGCAGGCCCGACGGGCCCTACCCGGTGCCGCCGGAGGTGCCGCTGCTGGGGCGGTGGCTGACGTACTTCGCCGAGCGGGCCGCCTTCCCGGGCTCGTCGCTGACGCTGGCCGCCACCGAGGAGCTGGGCCGCCACTGGGCCAGCGGGCAGAGCGCGCTGGAGGACGCCAACCTGGCCGCGCTGCTGTCCTGGATCACCGAAGGCCCTTCCGACGACGCCGAGGACCCGCTGATCTGGCCGCCCGCCGGGCCCGCGACCGATCCCGGCTTCGACGCCGAGGTGCTCGCGCCGGCCATCGACAGCGAGTCGCCCGAGCGGGTCGCCGAGGCGCTGCGCACCCAGCTCGAACCCACCTGGCGGCTGATGTGGCAGGCGCTCGACCTGCTGGCCGGGCTGGAGCCGGGCGCGAGCGTGGCCCAGCGCTGGGAGCAGGACCGCGGCTCGTTCAGCGCCATGGCCGCCCACATCGCCGAGGGCGCGCCGCCGCAGGCCAGGCGCGACGGCGCGGTGGCCGCCGCGGCCAAGCTGGCCCGCATGGAACGTGCCCAGGCCGCCTACGACGTGCAGCGCGCCTACGACGACCCGCTGGTGATGGCCGAGTACCGGCTGACCGGCGAGGCGTTCGCCGGCGAGGTGGTCGAGACCGTCCCCGACAACGTCGAGGGCGAGGGCCGCTCGCGCAAGCTGCGTCCGCTGGTGGTGCTCAAGACCGACGACCCGGTACGCCTGCCGCCCGGCGCCTCGCTCGGCACCCCGCAGCGCCGCGGCCAGGGCGCCGAGCTGGTGGAGGCCCACGGCGGGCTGGTCACCCTGAAGATCACCAAGGGCATGGGCCGGGGGAAGACGCCCGCCCCCGGCGCCGTGCCGGAGATCGGCGAGCGGGTCTGCTACACCTCGCTGACCGACGACTTCCAGGGCTCGCCGGCGCTGCCCGAGGCCGAGGCCACGCCGTGGACGCACGGCGGGCCGCCGCAGGAGTACACCCCCGACGACGAGGACGCCCAGGAGGAATGGTCGTGAGCGAGAGCCCGGAGCAGGTGATCGCGAACGTCCTGGCCGACCTGCCCAGGAACCGCGGCGTCGTGGTCGACTCCCCGCCCGGCGCCGGCAAGTCCACGCTGGTCGTGCGGGCCGCCGCGCACATCGCCGCCACCGGCGAGCCGCTGATGATCGTCGCCCAGACGAACGAGCAGGTCGACGACCTGGTGGCCCGCATCTCCGACAAACACCCGCACCTGAAGGTCGGACGGCTGTCGGCCGGCGGCTACGTGCCCCACCCGCGCATGCTGGAGCTGGCCGGCGTCACCGTCGGCACCAGGATCCAGGACCTCGGCGACCCCGACATCGTCATCGCCACGGCCGACAAGTGGGCGTGGATCTCCGGCCGGGTGTGGCCGTGGGCCATCGTGGACGAGGCGTACCAGATGCGCTCGGACAAGCTGCTGCGCATCGCGGGGCTGTTCGAGCGGGCGCTGTTCGTCGGCGACCCCGGGCAGCTCGACCCGTTCTCGATCGTCGACGGCGACCGCTGGTCGGGGTTGTCGTGGGACCCGTTGCAGAGCGCGGTGGCGGTGCTGCTGCGGCACAACCCGGAGCTGCCGGTCCACCGGCTGCCGGTGTCCTGGCGGCTGCCCGCCTCGGCCGCGCCGGTGGTGTCGAAGGCGTTCTACCCGTTCACCGGGTTCCGGTCGGGCACCTCGGCGGGCGACCGGCGGCTCGAACTGACCGCCGGCGGCATGGGCACCGTGCACGACCGCGCGCTGGAGGAGGCCGCCCGGTCGGGGTGGGCGCTGCTGGAGCTGCCCGAGCGGCACACCGTGCGCACCGACGGCGAGGCCGTGCAGGCCGTGGCGCTGCTGGCGGCGCGGCTGCTGCAGCGCGGCGCCGTGGCCGCCTCCGAGCAGGGCGAGCGGCCGGTGACCGCCGACCGGATCGCGGTCGGGGCGGCCCACCGCGACCAGGTGGCCGCGATCAGGAACGCCGGGCTGCCGCCGGAGATCACCGTGGACACCGCCAACCGCCTCCAGGGCCGCGAGTACGACGTGACGATCGTGCTGCACCCGCTGTCGGGCCGGCGCGACGCCACCGCCTTCCACCTGGAGTCGGGGCGGCTGTGCGTGCTGGCCTCACGCCACCGGCACGCCTGCGTGATGGTGGCGCGGGCGGGCATCGCCGAGCTGCTGGACGCCCACCCCTCGGCCGAGCCGGTGCAGCTGGGGGTGCCGGTGAAGTTCCCCGACGGCTGGGAGGCCAACCAGTCGGTGCTGGAGCACCTGGCCCGCCACCGGGTCTAGCGGGAACCGGTGACGGGACGGCGTCAGAGGCGGCGCCGCCAGACGTCGATGGCCAGCACCCGGCGCATGCCCGCCGACTCGTACAGGCCCAGCGCCGGGGTGGTGTTGTTGCTGTCCACGTGCAGGATCGTGCCCTTGCGGCCCCTGGCGGCGTCGGCGGCGAAGGCGTGCCGGAGCAGGAAGCGGCCCAGGCCCCGGCCGCGGAAGCGGGGGTGCACGGCGAGCGTGGCGACGTAGCCGCAGTCTTCGTCGGGGACGAACTGGTTGCTGCCGATCAGCACCCCGGCGGGCTCCCCGTCGATCCTGGCCAGGGTGAGCTGGCTCCAGTCGGTGACGCTCATGGCCTGGCGGCGCTCGTACCAGTGGTCGTAGTCGACGGAGACGAAGCCGAAGTGCTCGGCGAAGCCGATCTGGTGCACCGCGTGCGCGGCGCGGCGGGTCTCCTCGTCCTCGCCCGAGTGCAGGGTGAGGCCGGGCGGCGGGGCGGGCGGCTCGACCGGGGGCGTGTGGTCGGCGCGCATGCGGTGGAAGCTGGTGCCGGGCTCGAAGCCCTGCTCCTTGGCGTAGGACTGCTTGTCCTGGTCGACGCGGTAGATGCCGATGTCGAGGGTGACGCCGTCGTGGCCGCGCTCGGCGCCGAGCTCGCGGGCGCGGGCGGTGACCGCGCGCCACAGCTCCTGCCGCAGGTCGTCCAGGCCGTCCGGACCGGCCAGGCCGGGGCGGGTGATGACCTCGATGTTGACCAGGTCGCTGTCGCCCACCCGGCAGGCCCAGGCCCAGCCGGTCAGGCGGCCGGTCTCGTCGCGGGCCAGCCAGCCGTCCCTGTCGAGGTCGAAGCCCGGCTCGGCCAGCTCGTCGGCGATGTCGTCGAGCGTCATGTCGGGCGACCCGATGACGTCGGTGTCGTAGGCCGCGACCAGCTCGTGGATGGCCGCGGCGTCGTCGACCCGGGGACGGCTCAAGATGTGCATGGGGAGGATTGTGCACACTTCGCCACCCCGGCGCCTCCCATTTTTCCCGGGGTGGCTAGGCTGGCCTGGTGGTCGACAGGAAGCCGCTGCACATCGAGGTCGCCACCACCGGCGCGGCGACCGTCGCGCTCGCCCTCAGCGGCGACCTCGACTACGAGTCCGTCAGCCGGCTGGGCGACCTCCCCATCCCGGCGGGCTGCACCGCGATCGACGTCGACCTGTCCCGGCTGACCTTCGTCGACTCCTCCGGCCTGGCCGGGCTCGTCCGCCTCCAGCTGAGGGCCGCCGACGCCGGCGCCGTGGTGCGGGTGGTGGCGCTGACGCCCTATCTGCGCAGCCTGTTCCTGCTGACGGCGATCGACCGGCTGTTCAGCCTGCCGCCGGGCTGACCGCCTCCTGCGGGGCCGCCTCCGCGGGAGCGCCGCCGCGCAGCGGGATCTCCTTGATGAAGGCCGCCAGCAGCGGCACCACGACGGCGAAGGCGATGGCCCACCAGAACACGCCGGAGATCGAGGTCGCCAGCGACTCCAGGATCCCGGTGCGCATCTGCGCGGGGAGCTGTCCGAGCTGCTTGGGGTCCATCCTGGCGCCGCCGCCCGAGGTCATGCGCTCGGCCGCCTGGGCGCCGAAGCGGCCGGTCAGCTCCGACAGGTAGTGGTTGTTGAAGATCGCGCCGAACAGCGAGACGCCGAACGAGCCGCCGATCGACCGGAAGAACGTGGTGGCGCTGCTGGAGACGCCGAGGTCCTTCTGCTCGACGCTGTTCTGCGCGATGAGCATGGTGGTCTGCATGAGGAAGCCCATGCCGAGGCCGAGCACGGCGATGTAGAGGCCGGTCTGCCAGGAGGCCGTGTCGACGCCCATCGTGGACAGCAGCCACATGCCGGCGGCCATGCCGACGCCGCCGACGATCGGGTAGATCTTGTACTTGCCGGTGCTGGTGATGGCCTTGCCGACGAACAGCGACACGACCATGGCCGAGGCCATCATGGGCAGCAGCAGCAGGCCGGAGTTCGTGGCCGTGGCGCCCTGGACGGTCTGCTGGAACAGCGGCAGGAAGTTGATCGCGCCGAACATGGCGAAGC
Source organism: Nonomuraea sp. NPDC049637 (assembly GCF_040675235.1). Classification (NCBI taxonomy): domain Bacteria; kingdom Bacillati; phylum Actinomycetota; class Actinomycetes; order Streptosporangiales; family Streptosporangiaceae; genus Nonomuraea; species Nonomuraea sp. NPDC049637. The sequence continues at coordinate 2,143 of NZ_JBFAOM010000061.1, read as the reverse complement.
CGAGCAGGAAGCCGATGCCCGAGATCAGGGTGAAGTTGCGGTTGCGGAACAGCTGCAGCGGCATGATGGGCTCGGCCACGCGGCGCTCGACCACGATGAAGCCGGCCAGGAAGACCACGGCGACCGCGATCAGGGTGAGGATCTGCCAGGAGCCCCAGGTGTACTCGTTGCCGCCCCAGGTGGTGATGAGCACCATCGCGGTGATGCTGACCGACAGCAGCACCGCGCCCGCCCAGTCGATGCGCACCTTGTTGTGCGTGCGGGGCAGGTGGAGGTTGAGCACGAGCAGCACCAGCGCGACCGCGCCGACCGGCAGGTTCACGTAGAAGGCCCAGCGCCAGTCGAGGTGGTCGGTGATGAAGCCGCCGACCAGCGGGCCGGCGATCATCGCCAGCGACATGACGCCGGCCATGATGCCCTGGTACTGGCCGCGCTCGCGGGGCGGCACCAGGTCGCCGATGATGGCCATGACGTTGACCATGAGGCCGCCGGCGCCGAGGCCCTGGATCGCGCGGAAGGCGATCAGCTCGGTCATGCCGTCGGCGGGGCCGCCGAGCATGGAGGAGCCGGCCATGCCGCACAGCGCCGAGCCGATCATGAAGATGACGACCGAGGTGAGGAAGATGGTCTTGCGGCCGTACAGGTCGCCGATCTTGCCCCAGATCGGCGTCGAGACGGTCGTGCCCAGGACGTAGGCGGTCACCACCCAGGACAGATGGGTCAGGCCGCCTAACTCGCCCACGATGCGCGGCATGGCCGTGCCCACGATCATGTTGTCCAGCATGGCCAGCACCATGGCCAGCATCAGGCCCGGCAGGACGACCATGACCTCGCGGCGCCGTCCGACTGCCTCCGCCACTGCACACCCCCAGTTTTGATCTTGCTTACTTGCCGACCGGCAAGCTTAGAATAAGCTAGATACTTACTTGCCGACCGTCAAGTCGAAATCAAGGTGCAAAGTGCGGGAAGACACGCGGGCGCGGATCCAGGAGATCGCGCTGAAACTCTTCACGGAGCAGGGCTACGAGGCGACCTCGCTGCGCGAGATCGCCGAAGAGCTGGGCGTGACCAAGGCCGCGCTGTACTACCACTTCAAGACCAAGGAGGACATCATCGGCAGCCTCGTCGACCTCCGGGTCGCCGAGCTGCAGGAGCTGCTGGAGTGGGCCAGGAACGCGCCGAAGACCCCCGAGACCCGCCGCGAGCTGCTCGAGCGTTACGCCGAACGGCTGCGCCAGCCCCGCTACCTGGCCGTCGCCCGATTCCTGGAGAGCAACCAGACGGCGATGCGCAACCATCCCCAGCTCGCCAAGATGCGCGACACGATGATGGAGCTCACCGCCGAGATGAGCGACGCCGGCGCCACGCCCACCGAGCGCATCAGCCGCTCGCTGGCGCTGTTCGCGCTGCACGCGGGCAAGTGGCTGTCGATGGCCGGCGAGGGGCTGACCGAGGAGGAGATCGACAAGGCGTGCATGGAGGTGGCGCTGCGGCTCGTGGAGCAGTAGCGACCCCTGGGGCACTTCACCGGCGGACGGACGATTGGCGCGCGGAATCCGGGGCAGAAGGCTCGCACGCATCCAGACGGGAGGAGACGCAGTGGAGGCGACGATAGCGCTCCGACTGCCCAGGGATGCGGCGAGCGTCCCGCTGATCAGGCAGATGCTGGACGGCACGCTGCGCTCGCTCGGCGTCGAGGCCCAGATTCGCGACGACATCGAGTTGATGCTGACCGAGGCGTGCGCGAACGTGGTCAAGCACGCGGCGCCCAGCGACGACTACACCGTCAGCGCCTGCGTGTGCGACGACCTGTGCGTCATCAAGGTCGTCGACACGGGGGGCGGTTTCGATCCGAACAAGGTGATGGAACCCGGCCCGGGGGCCGAGCACGGCCGCGGACTCCAGATCATGCGCGCGCTCGCCGACGACATCCGGTTCACCAACGTGCGCGAGAACGGGGCGATGGTCTGCCTGGAGAAGAAGCTGCGCTTCGCCCCTGGGGCGGCGGGACAGCATCTCATCGCCAGGTGACCCGCACACCGGGGCCGGGGGGCGCCGGGCGGCCGGCGCCCCCGCGATCACCAGTATTTTTACGCAATGGTCTTGGGGGGACGGGGGGGGGTGGTTGGGCCGGGTGGGCGGG
>NZ_JBFAOM010000060.1:0-49783 GCF_040675235.1 Nonomuraea sp. NPDC049637 | reverse complement strand
CACCTGGCCCGCATGGAACTGCGCACCGCCCTCGACGTCTGGCTCCAGCGCATCCCCACCTTCACCCTCGCCGACCCCGACGCCGTCACCTGGGCAGCGGGCCAGGTCCGCGGCCCCCGCACCCTCCCGCTCCGCATCGGCTGACCGTCCCCGCCTTGGCGGACGACCAGCTTCTGTGCAGAGGGTTGCCTGATGATCGTGGTGACGGGCGCGACAGGCACGATCGGGCGTGCGCTGATCGAGGAGCTGCGCGGCGCGGGCCACGGTGCGGCGCCCCGCACGCCGGTATCGCGTGACTCCGCTAAGGCGATGAATGGAACACCTGGGTGTAATAGTGGAACGTCGCGCGCTCACCTGCGTGATCGTGGCCTTGGGGGACGTTTCCGGATCCCGTGGCTATGCCGACACCGGTGGACCTGTGGCTTGAATTGATCAGATTGGCTTTGTGGGGAGGGCTCTGGTACCACCACCAATCATGCGCCGCCTGGGCGGAGGGCGGCGGGGTGTTCCCGCCCCAGAACCACTGGATGTACACGTTCTCGGTCCCGGCGGAACCCATCACCCTTTGAATCCGCTGCTCCGGCGTGCTGTTGTCCGAGCCGTAGTGTCCCGGATAACCGTTCAGGAGCCTCTCCCAGAGACCGGGATGGTTGGCCAGGTCCTGGCTGTGCTCTTGGGCTACGGCGACAAGCCGCTTGTCCAGGCGGAGGAATGGGGTCCCGGGTGCCTGGAATATCCGCTTGTCATTGGCCATCTCGACGAGGCGTATGGTTTCGGGCGGCGCCAAGAACGCGTTCCCGGGATTGAACGTCGCGTCCGATCGATCGAGCTCAGGGCTGTTCTGGTTGATCTCGCTCACGTAGAGATGAAAGTTCTGATGCCGGATGTACAGCTTGGGGTAATTGTAGGAGCGAAAGGAGTTCCAGACGGTTACCGTGAGGCCCAGGTCGGATATGAAGGACGCGTCTTCGTGCATGAGCCGGTCGTCCGGCGTAAATTCCGAGAGGACCAGGCGGAAATTCTGGTGTCGCAGGTAGTGGTTGGGAAGATTGGCCGACCGGAAGGACACGGTGCCGTCTCCGGCGAGCCCCCTGACGACGTCGAACGAGGCGTCGGCGCGGTCGAGCGAGGTGGCTATCGGAGATATTTCTCCCAAGAAGTTCGCGTGCCGGATGTAGTGGCCGCGCGGGCTGAGGGACTCGAAAGAACGCCGTTCGTTCAACATTCTGTATACCCTTCGCCATTGTCGGCCGGGCGGCTGGCGACGACTGTCCCCGCTACATCTGGTCAGTATGCGGTTGCGGTGAGGGTCGGTCAACGGCCCTGGTTACCGGCTTTCTCCGAGAGTCGATTGCTGTTCAGTGGCGGGAGCATGGATCGTCGTTCTGGCGGCCTTGCGCAAAGGATCTCTGTCGTTCTTCAGTGGGAATGCTGAGGACGCGCGCGGCGCGTCGTCGCCGAAGGCCCCCTGCTACGACCGGCCGTTGTGGGAGAGCTCTTGGAAGTGGCGGATCGGGGCCCCCGGCTACGGCGTCAGCCCCGACGCGGGTCCGGGAGCTGCACGCCGACGGCCGCTGGCCCCCGGCTCGGTCTTTCACTGGACCGCGTTCGGGATGAAGATCGCCTCCACCGTGTACGAGGTCGGGGGCGATCCGCGCCGGCGCCTCGCCGACCGCCTGGCTGGAACGTCTGAAGAGAACGCCTGAGAACGCCTGAGCAGCCGGCTCAGGCGGGGAGGTCGGCGGCTGCCTTACGGAGGGCGTCGCCGGCGTCCGTGACGGGGTCGCCGTGGCCCACGCAGGCCGTCCGGACGTCCAGTTCGGCCAGCCGCCGGAACGAGCGGAGCATCTCGTCACGGTCCATGTTGAACACTCCGGGCATGACCAGTCCGGACACGTGCGCCACGGTGTCGCCCGTGAAGAGGACTCCGTGCTCCGGCAGGTGGAGGGCGATGCTGCCGGCGGTGTGCCCTGGGGTGGCGATCACGCGGGCCCCGCCCCCGAAGGCGATCACGTCGCCGTCCTCAAGCTCGCGGTCCACCCGGCACGGCGGCGCGGGCGGCAGCAGGTCGGCGCCCAGACTGCGATGCAGGGCCCGTTCCTCGTCGGTGAAGTTCGGCGGCGGGGCGGGCACGTCCCCTCGGATCACCGGGGCCTCCAGGCGATGGGCCAGCACCGTGACCTCGCCCCACGCCGTCACGTCCGCCGCGCCGCCGCAGTGGTCCTCGTGGTAGTGGGTGAGGACGACCCGCCGTACGGCGTCGGTGCGCATCCCGAGCCGGCCGATCGCCTCGGCGATCTCCCGGGCCGAGGTGGCGATGCCCGTGTCCACCAGGGTGAGCGCGCCGTCGTCGTTCCACAGGTACGCCTGCCCGAACGTCAGCCGCAGCAGGTGCAGGCGCTGCTCGACCTCCACGACCTCCATCGCGGGACCCCCTCTCATCAGCACAAATGTCATGGAACAGGTAACCGGTCCGCCGATGGCGCTGTCCAACAGCCATGGCGCCACGGATTGACAACCGATGGTTGTCGGTGCAGGGTCTGGGCGTGGAAGCAGACGTCTCCGGCGTACGCGCCTTCATCGCGACCGCCGAAGAACTGCACTTCGGCAGGGCCGCAGCGCGCATGTTCATCACCCAGCAGGCGTTGTCGAAACGCGTCCGCAGGCTGGAGGACGCCCTCGGCACGCCGCTGTTCGAACGGACCACCCGGTCCATCGAGCTGACCGCCGCCGGAAGGCGGTTCCTGCCTCTGGCCGTGGCGGCGGTGGCGGCGTTCGACGAGGCGGTGGGGGCGGTCCGCGTGGTGGACAGCCCCGTCCGCGTGGACGTCTACGACGAGCGCTTCACGCCCCTGCGCATGGTCAGGGAGGCCAGCGAGCGCGACCCGCGGCTGCGCGTGGAGGTGAGCATGCGGCAGGGGCTCGCGGTCGCGCTGCCGGCGCTGCGCCGCCAGGAGATCGACGCGGCCTTCGGACGGGCGCGCGACCTGCCGTGGCCGGAGGAGCTGTCCCAGCGGCTGGTCCATTTGGAGCCCCTGGCCGCGTTCGTCCCGGAGGATCACGCGCTCGCGCACCTGAGCGAGCTGCGGCCCGCCGACCTGCGGGCGGGCGGCATCGCGATGCCCGACCCGGCGGGCGCCGCCGAATGGCGCGCCTACCTGGGACGCCTCGCCGACCGCCTCGGCGTGCCCTTGCGCTTCACCGAGCCCGCCATCGGCCAGGGGCACCTGGTCCAGCAGTTCCTGCGCGAGAAGAGCGCCGTCGGCCTGGGGGAGTGGAGCATCGACGCGACGGGGAGCGGGCTGCGCCGCATCCCCATCGTGGACCCGATCCCCCTCCTGCCGTGGTGGGTGGTCTGGCACCGCCGCAACCCGCACCCGCTGCTCCGTACGCTGCTCGGCCGGCTCCCACGCGTGAGCCCGCCGGACCCGTCGGACGGACGGCACTGGATCCCCGACGCCGACCGCGCCCTCCCGTAGGGTCGCCCGGCGCCTCCGCGGGCTGCTGACCGGCCGTTCACGGGTGCGTGTCTCATGGCCGGCGAGAGGTGGTGCGGAGCAGGGCGTACCCGATCAGGAGCGAGACGGCCAGCACCACGGCGGCGTCCACGGCGGCGGCCAGCCGGACACCGCTCAGCAGAGCCGGGGCCGCGGCCTGACCGGCGGCCTGGAGCGCGGACACCTGAGCCATGCAGATGGCGCTGAGGATCGGGGTGCCGACGGTGATGCCGATCTGCTGGGCGCTCGTCACCAGCCCGGTCGCGAGCCCCTGAGCCGTGTCGGGAAGCCCGGACGTCACGGTGACGCCGTAGGAGACCACGACCGACATGTGGCCCACGGAGGCCAGGCAGATCACGGCCAAGGCCGGCCAGGCGCCCTCGGTCACGGTCATCGCGGCGGTGCAGACGCCCTGCACGGCCAGCCCCGCGACCAGCGTCCGCCCCGCGCCCAGCACCCGGATCACCGAGGAGGAGACCATGCCCGTCACGGCCAGGACGACGCCCTGGCCGCCGAAGAACAGACCTGTCCACAGGGGTGACAGCGCCACGACGTCCTGCAGGTAGAGAGTCAGCAGGAAGATGAACGAGCTCATCATGGAGAAGGTGATCAGGCCGCCCAGGCTGCCGAGGGCGACCGTGGGCCTGCGCAGCATCGTCAGCGAGACCAGCGGCTGCGCGGCTCGCGACTCGATGACCACGAACCCGCCCAGCAACAGCACGGCCGCCGCCATGGCCGCGGCCCTCACCGCGCCCGCCGCCGACAGGGCATAGATGAGGCAGACCAGGCCGCCGCTGACGGTGGCGGCTCCGGGCAGATCCAGCCGGGGAGAGCGGGCGCCCCGGCTCTCGGTCAGCAGTCCGGGCGCCGCCACGGCGAGGACGCCGCCCGCCACGGCCAGCAGCGCCATCGTCGAACGCCAGCCCAGCGTGTCCGTCATGGTGCCGCCGACCAGCATCCCGACGGTGAATCCGAGCGAGAGCACCGACCCGCTGACGCCGAGCGCCCGGTTGCGCTGCGGCCCTTCGGCGAAGGTCGTCGTCAGCAGCGACATGCCGGTGGGAATGACGGCGGCGGCCCCCAGCCCCTGCAGGACCCGCCCCGCGACGAACACCCCCGGGCTCCACGCGAGGGCGGCCAGCACGGAGGCCGCGGTGAACAGCAGGACGCCGCCCAGGAAGAGCCTGCGCCTGCCGTACAGGTCCGCCATGCGGCCGAACAGCAACAGGCAGCCGCCGGAGGGCAGCGCGAAGGCGGTGATCGCCCATTGCAGGTCGGCCTGGTCCATCCCGAGTTCCCTGCCGAGATCGGGCAAGGCCACATTTAGAATCGAAAAATCCAACGAAATGATGAACTGCGCGGCACACAGGATGGCAAGGATGAATTTGGCACGCGTGGTGAACCGAGCGCCGTGCTCCCCGGCGGAGGTTCCGGCACCGGCCTCGGCGTCCCGGGACAAGGGGTCGATCGTCATGGCGTCCACGCTCGGCCATCACCGGTCTGCGCGGGGAGAGCGTGGTGACACCGGTGGTGGCACCACCAGTCGAAGCGGTGCGCGGTGAGGCAGGGAGAGGAACGTCGCCGGGACCTGCGTGACTTCCTGATGAGCAGGCGGGCCCGCGTCAGCCCGGCCGCCGCCGGCCTGCCGGCGGGCGGGCGCCGGCGCACGCCGGGGCTGCGCCGTGAGGAGGTCGCGGTGCTGGCCGGGGTGAGCCCGGGTTGGTACCAGTGGCTGGAGCAGGGGCGCGACATCAACGTCTCCGCGCAGGTGCTGGACGCCGTGGCCCGGGTCCTGCAACTGGACGAGGTCGAACGGCGGCACCTGTACACGCTGGCCGGGCTCAATCCGCCGCCTCCGGCCGGACACCCGCACGCCTACTGCGAGGGACTGCAACGACTGATCGAAGCCTGGGACCCCAAGCCGGCGACCATGCTGGACGCCTCCTGGAACCACGTGGCCTGGAACGAGTCGGCCACGCTCGCGCTGGACATGGCGCAGGCCGAGCGCAACTGCCTGGTGGGCTTCTTCCACGACCCGCGGTACCGACGCCGGGAGCGGGCCTGGCAGGACCTGGCGCCGACCGTGGTGGCGGCCTTCCGCGCCGCGGCGGCTGAGCAGCCCTGCGATCACGACATCCACGACGTGGTCCGCGCACTGGGCGCGTCCAGTCCCGAGTTCGCCCGGTTGTGGGCACGACAGGACGTCCAGGCGGCAGGGATCTGGGTCAACGAGGTCGACCATCCCGTCGTGGGCACGCTGACCTTCGAGAGCAGCCAGATGAGACTGCCCGCCAGACCCGACCTGACCCTGGTGCTGTACAACCCGCTGCCCTGCACCGACACCGCCGACAAGCTCGCCTGGCTGCGCTCCGTCACGGCGCCCGTCTGAGCCCGGCGGCCGTGAGAGGAGACGGGCGCATCGGCGACGGAGGTAGCGCGGCCAGATGAGCTTCGGGAACTTCGCTCGCAAGGCGCGCGACACAGCCTTGCCCCACCAGCGACGGGTATCCGCGCTTCGCTCCTGCGTGCAGCTCTACCGTCCGATCGGCTTCGAGGCGACCTTGAGTTTCCTGCGAGCCAAGGCTGGGCCGTTCCGCACCGACGAGTCCGCGCTTCTGCGAGCCTTGGCCGTGCTGGAAGCCAGTCGTTCAGCCTGGCAGGCGGAGAAGCGGGCCTACGCGATCGCTCGACGCGAGGCCAAGCGGCGGGGCCGGCGCAGCCCCCGCCCCGGCGACATCAACCCCTACACCCCGGCCTGTTGGTACGGCGCGCGCCGAGAAGCGGCCCTCCATGCTGTGTCCTTCTGGCACCAGCGACGGCTCGCGGTCCTGATCGTCGATGATGACAAGCCTTCACAGCTCCTTGGCGAATGCGTGCAGACGTGCCTCGCCACGGGCGGTCATCTCCCGCCCGAGCAGCGTCGACTCCTGGCCGACTGCATCGACCAGCTCACCGCTCGCCTCCGGCCGGCACCCTCGCGCGACGACCAGCTCGAGTACTCCCGCACCCAGGACCTGCTGACCGTGGCCCGGCACCTTGAGGCCGCCATCACGGTGGAGGGCCGCTAGCCTGACTCCATAAGCGACCGGGAACTCTAGATCGTCGGTGAGTGCCTGACGGCCGCCGCGCGAGGGCCGTTCTTCGACGACGACAGCGCAGTCGCGCCGCTTGCCAGAGGGCGGAGACGAGTGTCCGTGAGAGAATCGGGTCGTGGAGCGGCCTGGATGTGTTGCTGTCATCGGGGTGGGCGTTCTCGGAGCCTGTGTGGGCTGGAATTTGGCACGGCACGGCGTCAAGGTGGTCTTCCTCGACGCGGGCCGGCCGGGTGAAGGGGTCACCGACTGGTCGTTCTCGTGGGTCAACGCCAGTGCCAAGACCGCGAGCAGGTCCTACTTCGACCTGAACGTCGCGAGCATGGCCGCGTACCGCGAGCTTGCCGAGATCATCGGGCCGGACCCATGGTGGCACCCCGACGGCCACCTGCGCTGGGCGGACGACCCCGCGGCGGAGGCGAGCCTCCTGGAAACGGCCGCGCTGCTGGCCGGCTGGGGCTACCGGGCCGAGGTGCGCACGGGAGCCGAGGTACGCCGCCACCTCGAACCCGCGCTCACGGTGTCCGGCGAGGTTCCGGTCGTGTTCTTCCCCGACGAAGCCTGGGTGCACGGACGCCATCTCGTCGGCCGCCTGGTCGGCCAGGCCGTCGCGGCCGGCGCCGAGCACAGGTTCGGCACCACGGTCCATGACATCGGCACCGCCGCCGACGGGAGCGTACGGACCGTCGTCCTGTCCGACGGCAGCCGTCTCGACGTCGACGTCGTCGTGAACGCCGCGGGACCCGGCGCCGCCCACGTCGCCGGGCTCGTCGCGCGGCACTTGCCGATGCGCCGGGAGCCCGGCCTCGTCACCCGGATCGAGTGTGCGCAGGTGCCGATCCGCCGGACCATGCACGCGCCCCGCGTCGCGATCCGACCTGACGGAGGCGCTTCGGTGGTCCTCCACAGCCGCGAGGTCGACGCGCTCATCGACACCGGCGAAGATCCGGCGGCGCTCGAACGGCTGCTCCACGAGTCGGCGCGGCACGTCGTCCCCGGGTTCGAGGACTCTCGCATCGTCGGGGCGCGGGTGGTCGACCGGCCCATCCCGGGCGACGGATACCCCTCGGTGGGAGCGGTGCCGTCCGTGCCGGGCTACTACGAGGCCGTCTCCCACAGCGGCATCACGCTCGGGCCGGTGATCGGCCGGCTGCTCGCGTCGGAGATCGTCAGCAAGAGGCGGGACGAGACGCTCGCCGCCTTCCGCCCGGAACGGTTCTCCCATGACAACCCGGCAAGTTGACGATGCGGCCTCCTCCGCAGCCTACGAGTCTCGAGGTCCCGCCAGAGGCGCCGTTCGTTCGGGCTCACCGGGTTTCCTTGATCCGCTGCACCGGGCTCGTTGCGGTCCTCCGGGTGGGCGGGCTGTTTAATGCTGCCATGGGACGTATCGCCGGCGTCACCGCCGCCGAGACTCGTGAACGGTTGTTGCGCGCCGCCGCGGAGGCGTTCGCCGAGCGCGGCTACGACGGCACCCGCGTCGCCGACATCGCCGCCGCCGCCGGGGTGAGCAACGGCGCCCTGTACGCGCACTTCGGTTCCAAGGCCGAGCTGCTGGTGGCGGCGCTGCGCGCGCACGGGCGGCGGGGGCTGGCCGACCTGTTCGCCGCCGACCCCGACCGGCCCGTCCCCGACCTGCTGCTGGAGATCGGACGCTGGCTGCCGCAGCGGCGCGACGCCCGCGGCTACCTCATCGTCGAGGCCCTCGTCGCCGCCCGCCGGGACGAGGACGTCGCCCGGCCCATGCGCGACTACGTCGGCGAGCGCGCCGGGTCGATGGCCGCGCTGGCGCGCCTCGCCCAGGACCGGGGCGAGCTGGACCCGGCGCTGTCGCCCGCCGCGCTGGCCCATTTCTGCCTGCTGCTGTCCATGGGCAGCGCCCTGGTCACGCCCGACCTGCACGCCGTCGGCGAGGAGGAGTGGGCCGCCCTGCTCGCCCGGGTCGTCGGCGCGCTCACCCCCGAACCGTCCTGACCGCCCCGCGCTCTGCCCCGGACTCCATGACCGCGCCGCGGCCAGCCGCGGATTCCGCGGCCGCGCTGCGTCCCGCCCCGGAGTCCATGGCCGCGCTGCGCCCGGCCGCGGGCTCCATGGCCGCGCCGCCCCCGGCCGCGGCTTCGATGGCTGCGGTGATCAGGGGCCAGGTGCTCGACAGGGGGTCGATCAGGCTGAAGTGGCCGGCGTCCGAGGGCTCGATCAGCACCGCCGACGGCTCGGCCGCCGCCGTCCGGCGGCTCATCGACACCGGCAGTACGCGGTCCTTGACCCCGTGCACGAGCACCAGCGGGCCCCGGTCGTAGGGCAGCAGGCGCGCCGGGTCCACCTCGTCCAGCAGGTCGGCGCGGTCGTGGAGCAGGGCGCGGGCCGCGCCGCCGCCGAGCCCCGCCGTGAACGCCTCGCCCAGGTCGCAGACGGCGGCCAGCCCCACCACGCCGCGGACCGCCGGTTCGGCGTGCCAGCGGGAGCCGGGCGGCAGCCGGTGCCGCAGCGCCGACCAGAGCGCGAGGTGACCGCCCGCCGAATGGCCCACCAGCAGCACCCCGGACGGCCACTGCGCCCGTACGAGGTCCAGCGCGGCAGCCACGTCGTCGAACGTGCCCGGGTGGCCGCCGCCCTCCTGGCCCACCCTGCGGTACTCGGGCAGCCAGACCGTGTGGCCGAGCGCGGCCAGGGCGACGGCCATGGGACGGGCGTGCCGCCGGTCGTACTCGGCCATCCAGTAGCCGCCGTGCAGCAGGACGAGGGGCGGGCGGCCGGTCCCCTCGTAGACGTCGATCACCTGGTCGGGGTGGCGGTCGCCGTAGCGCAGCACGCGGTCGGGCGGGCGTACCGGGCGGGTCAGCAGGTCTTGGTAGGACATGTCGTGATCGTAGGAGCGCGTCCAGGGGCTTGACCTGGGGTTGCGCTGGCAGGAACGTGCCGCGGGGCGGCAGCAAGAAGACGGGCCGCGTACCGCCGCCGGGCGCCGCGCGCCGCGACCATGGGGGAGTGACGTCCGAGGGAAGCGAGGTTCGGCCATGTCCCCAATCCGCCGTGTCGTGGTGATCGGCTGTGGGTTGATCGGCACGTCCGTGGCGTGCGCGCTGCGGCGGGCGGGCGTCCGGGTCGAGCTGGCCGACCACGATCCGTGGGCGCTGGCGCAGGCCGCGCGGATGGGCGCGGGCACCGCGCTGCGGGCCGGGGCCGGCCCGGCCGACGTCGTCGTGATCGCCACGCCGCCCTCGTCGGTGGCCGCCGTCCTGCGGGAGGCGCAGGCCCGCGGGCTGGGGAGGGTCTACACGGACGTGGCCAGCGCCAAGTCGCGGATCCTCGCCGAGGTCGAGCGCAGCGGTTGCGACCTGTCCTGCTACGTGCCCGGCCATCCGATGGCCGGGCGGGAGGTGTCGGGACCCGGGGCCGCGCGGGCGGGGCTGTTCGAGGCCAGGACGTGGGCGTTGTGCCCCCATCCGGCGCTGTCGCCGGGCGCGCTGCGCACGGTGGCGGCCCTCGCGACCGCGTGCGGGGCCGAGGTGCGGCTGCTCGCGCCGGACGCCCACGACCGGGCCGCCGCGGCCGTGTCGCACCTGCCGCTGGTCCTGTCGGCCGCGCTCGCCGCCCGGTTCGCGACCGGCGACCAGGACGGGCCCGCCGACCCGGCCTCGGGCATGGCCTCGGGCACGGAGACGGGCACGGAGACGGGGACGAGGTACGAGGTGGACCGGGACGCGGGCGGGTTGTCGCTGGCCGCCGGGGCGTTGCGGGACGTGACGCGGGTGGCCGGCAGCCCCGCCGGCATGTGGCGGGACATCCTGGCGCACAACGCGACCCCTGTGGCCGACCTGCTGGACGAGCTGACCCGCGACCTGAGCCGCGTCGCCGCCGCCCTGCGCGCCGCCGACGACGGCCCGGTGGCCGAGGTGCTGGCCAGGGGGAACGAGGGGCACGCGCGCATCGTCCGGGCGCTGTCGCGCACGCGGGAGGCGGAACGGGCCGCGTCCTGACCCCACGAGCGACCCTTCTGGCGCGGACGAGCGAGCAGGTGTGGACGAACGGTCCCGAGTGCGCACGTGAGGACAAGCGCCCGCCGCCCCCCGCGGCTTATGGTCCCCCCAAGGGAGCCTCACGGGAGGACGCGAGACGTGGACCCGGCGGACGTCGACAGGCACGTCACCGACATCTGGAACACCGTGCTCGGCGTCGGCCCGGACGAGGCCGGCGCCACCTTCGGCGAGCTCGGCGGCACGGCGCTGGCCGCGCTGCGGATGGCGGCCCGGATCGAGGGCCGGCTCGGGGTGGCCGTCGAACCGGCGGTCCTGCTGTGCGACGGGACGCTCGACGCGCTGCTCGGCCAGGTCAGGTCCCGGGCATCCGCGGAGATGCGGCCGCCGCGGCGCCGTTGCGGCAATCACCAGCAGATCTTGAGAGGGGACGGCCCATGACCGGCGGACTCAGCCTCGCCGAGCTTCGCGAGAAGGTCGGCGACATCTGGTACGAGGTGCTCGACGTGCCCCAGGGGCTGGAGGCGGCGACGTTCTCCGACCTGGAAGGGGAGTTCGCGGCCGCGGCGCGGCTGGTCGGGCGGATCAAGGAGGAGCTGGGCATCTCCATCGACGTCGGCGACGTCTTCGACGCGGACCCGAACCTGGAGGCGCTGGTCGAACGCGTCGCCCTGGACGCGCACGTGCCGATGGCGGTGTAGTCCCCGTGATCACACCCGGGTTCCCGCGGGGACCCGGGTTTCCGCATGCTCCAAGAGCGCTTCAGGCGGGAAGGTGGTCGGCGTCGGCGGGGAGGGCGGCGTCCTCCAGGGCCCGCGCGCACCCGCACGTACGGGTGCGCGGCAGCCGGGACACGGTCGCCAGCACCAGCGCCCGCAGCCGGTCCAGCCCCTCGTGGAGGATCGAGAAGAGCTCGTCGCGCCGCGCGCCGGAGCCCACGCCGAGCCCGGCGTCCAGGTCCGTCACCAGCGCGACCGGCACGTAGCACAGGGCCAGCTCGCGGGCGAGCGCCGCCTCCGGGCAGGCCGTCATGTCGAGCAGCGACCACCCCTGGGCGGCGTACCACTGCGCCTCGGCCCGGCTGGACAGGCGCGGGCCGTCGACGACCACCGTCGTGCCGCCGTCCACGCAGTCCTGTCCGGTCGCCGCCGCGGCGTCGAGCACCGTCTCGCGGCCCACCGGGCAGTACGGGTCCGCGAACGGCACGTGCACCGCCGCGTCGTCGAAGTACGTCCGGACCCGTCCGCAGGTCCGGTCCACGAGCTGGTCGGGCACCACCATCACGCCCGGCCCGAGCTCGGGCCGGAGCGAGCCGACCGCGGACGGCGCGAGGATCTGGCGCACGCCCACCGAGTGCAGCGCCCACAGGTTGGCCCGGTAGTTGATCCGGTGCGGCGGCCGGCGGTGGTCGCGCCCGTGCCGGGGCAGGAAGGCGACCGTGCGGCCGCGCACCCGGGCCAGCGAGAGCGGCGCCGACGGCTCGCCGTACGGGGTGGTGAGCGTGACCTCCCGGGCGCCGTCGGCGACCGAGGAGAACCCGCTGCCGCCGATGATCCCGATCTCCGCGCCGATTCCGTTCATGATCAGCCTTTCGTCGCCGGTGCGGCCGGGACCCGGCGTAGGTGATCCGCGCGGCGGGAATTGCCGTCCGGGCATCAGGAGCATCGTGGCCTCCCGGCGCGTCCGGGGCATCTCCTGGATTGCCCGACCGGCCCCGACGCCGCACAGGGAAAGAACCCGCCACGCCCGGCCGTGGTTATTCTCGAGAGCGAACCTTCGTCGCGCAGGTCATCGGAGAAGAATGCTCGACGCGAAATCTTGGATGATCTGCGTCCGGGAAATTCGAGTTTTCCCGCCGCCGAGATGTGGAGCCATTCCATGCCCAAAGTGATTCGCGTGCCGAGGCCGAAGAGACCGCGTACCCCCGTGACCGCACTCGACCTGCGCACGCCCGCCGGGCGCCGGCTGCCCTACTAGGAGGCGTCGGTGTCACGTCGTTTGTTCACCTCCGAATCGGTCACCGAGGGCCACCCCGACAAGATCGCCGACAGGATCAGCGACGGCATCCTGGACGCCCTGCTGGCCAAGGACCCCGGCAGCCGGGTCGCGGTCGAGACGCTGATCACCACGGGCATGGTGCACGTTGCGGGCGAGGTCACCACGCAGACGTACGTGGACATCCCCGGCCTGGTCAGGGAGACGATCCTGCAGATCGGCTACGACGCCTCCCAGAAGGGCTTCGACGGCGCCTCCTGCGGCGTGTCGGTGTCGATCGGCACCCAGTCGCCCGACATCGCCCGCGGCGTGGACGACGCCTACGAGCACCGCGGCGCGGCCGCCGCCGACGAGCTGGACCGGCAGGGCGCCGGCGACCAGGGCCTGATGTTCGGCTACGCGTGCGAGGAGACGCCCGAGCTGATGCCGCTGCCGATCATGCTGGCCCACCGGCTGGCCCGGCGGCTGGCCGAGGTCCGCAGGTCCGGGACGGTGCCCTACCTGCGGCCGGACGGCAAGACGCAGGTCACCGTCGAGTACGAGGGCGACCGGCCGGTCCGCCTGGACACCGTCGTGCTGTCCACCCAGCACGCCGCGCACGTCGACCTGGCCGGCATGCTGACCCCCGACGTCACGCGCGAGGTCGTCGAGCCGGTGCTGGCCGAGGCGGGCATCGACACCGCCGGCCACCGGCTGCTGGTCAACCCGACGGGCCGGTTCGAGGTCGGCGGGCCGATGGGCGACGCGGGCCTGACCGGACGCAAGATCATCATCGACACGTACGGCGGCATGGCCCGGCACGGCGGCGGCGCCTTCTCCGGAAAAGACCCCTCCAAGGTGGACCGGTCGGGCGCCTACGCCATGCGCTGGGTGGCCAAGAACGTGGTGGCCGCGGGGCTGGCCGGGCGGTGCGAGGTGCAGGTGGCGTACGCGATCGGCAAGGCGCGGCCGGTGGGCCTGTTCGTGGAGTGCTTCGGCACCGAGCGGGTGCCCCGGGAGCGCATCCACGACGCCGTGCGCGAGGTGTTCGACCTGCGGCCGGCCGCGATCATCCGGGACCTGGACCTGCTGCGTCCCGTCTACGCGGGCACCTCCGCCTACGGGCATTTCGGCCGCGCGGAGTTCACCTGGGAGCGGGTGAACCGGACGGAGGAACTGCGGGCGGCGGCCGGGCTGTGACCATGGGCCCGGCGCGCTCCGCGGAAAAAGAAAAATGGCTGGAAACGGCGGCGGGAAGTCAGCTTCCTGCCGCCGTCCGGCATTTCAGGGGACGCCGTGGCGGCACATCATGGAATCAGCCTCAAAAAGCTGCGAGAAATTCGGAGGTCGCCGTGCCGGTCGTTTCCGAGATAGAGCCCTACCCGATGCCGGACGCCGCCGAGCTGCCGCCCGCCGCGGTCACCTGGACGCCCGACCCGCGCCGGGCCGTCCTGCTGCTGGTCGACCTGCAGCACGCCTGCCTCGACCTCTTCCCGCCCGGCGAGGCGCCGCTCACCGATCTGGTGCGCAACGTGACGGCGCTGCGCGAGCTGTGCGCGCGCCTCGGCGTGCCCGTCGCCTACGCGGCGCAGCCGGGCCTGCTGACCGGCGAGCAGCAGGGGCTGGCCAGGGACTTCTGGCGGCGCAGCGACCGGCTGGAGCCCGCCCGGCGCGGCTTCCCCGAGCCGATGGCGCCGGGACCGGGCGACTGGATCTTCACCCGGCGGCGCTACAGCGCCTTCCACGAGACCACCCTGCTGTGGTGGCTGCGCGAGTCGGGACGCGACCAGCTCCTCATTGCCGGCGTCTACGCCCACATCGGCGTCCTGACCACCGCGCTCGACGCCTTCACCCACGACATCCAGCCGTACGTGGTGGCCGACGCCGTCGCCGACCTCACCGCCGCCGACCACCGGCAGGCGCTCGGCTACGTCGCCGGCCGCTGCGGCGTCACCCTGACGACCAAGCAGCTGCTCGCCGGCCTGCCGCGCAATTTGTGAGTTGTCAGGCCCGGGATCGCAGCGGACACTGAACTCGCGATCTCCCGGAGCAGGCGCAACCGAAGGGGACCGAAGACCGTTCGCCGGCGACCTCGCCGTGCCGGGACGACGCGTGACCGACGATCCCGGAAGCCGAGGTTCCCGCATGGCCACCCACACGGTGTCGACGTCCGGCGGCCTGTTGAGCGCGCTCAACACCCGCTACCACAAGCCCGCCCTCACCCTCTACCTGGTCGTCGTGCTCGCCCACTGGGCCGAGCACGTCGCCCAGGCCATCCAGGTCTACGTGCTGGGCTGGCCGCTGAAGGAGGCGCGCGGCGTCCTCGGCATGCCCTTCCCCTGGCTGGTCAGCTCCGAGTGGATGCACTACGGCTACGCGCTGCTGATGCTCATCGGCCTGGTGATGCTGCGCTCGGGCTTCACCGGCAGGTCGCGCACGTGGTGGAACATCTCGCTGGGCATCCAGGTCTGGCACCACCTGGAGCACCTGCTGCTGCTCCTGCAGGCGCTCACCGGGAACAACCTGATGGGCCGTCCGGTGCCGACGAGCATCATCCAGCTTCTCGTCCCGCGCATGGAGCTGCACCTGTTCTACAACGGGCTGGTCTTCGTGCCCATGGTGGTGGCCATGCTCCTGCACCGCAGCCCCCGTCCGTCCGAGCGGGCGGCGATGCGCTGCGCCTGCGCGGTGTCGCCCGCGTGATGGCGCGCTCCGGGCGCCGCGGGGTCTCCCCGGCCTTCTCCTTCGCGCTCAGCCTGGTGGCGGGCTTCCTGCTGTTCCTGACCGTGCCGAACCTCGGCACGGTCGTGCGCGCCGCCCGCGCCGACGGCGTGCCCGGGGTGTTCGTGCCGCGCACGCTGGCCTGCATCACGCATCCGGGGCACGAGTCCTGCGTCTGGACGGGCGACTTCCGCTCCGACGACGGCACCACCGGCCGCACGGGCGTCGAGATGTACGGCAGCGACCGCTACACCCACCGGGCCGGGCAGCCGGTCCGCGCGGTGGACATCGGCTCCGGCGGCCGCGTCTACGGGCCGGACGGGTCGAACGAGTGGGTCTTCAGCGCCCTGCTGCTGGCCGTGGCGCTGGGCCTGCTGTGGTTCCTGCACGCCGGCTCGCTGCGGCGGCTGCTGCCCGCGTCCTCGCGGCCCGGGCCGGCACCGGGCCCGGAGGCCGCCGGCCACTCAACGGCGGCCGGCGACGGCGTCGGACAGCAGAGCGCTGAGCGGGCCGGGCGCTGAGACCATCGGCCAGCAGCCGGTGTCCAGGGTGTGGAAGTCCCAGGACGGCGCCGCGCGCAGCGCGGACACGTCGGGCGACAGGCTGCCCTGGAAGTGGTCCAGGGCGCACACCACGTAGCTGGCCCGCTGCCGCTCCAGCGGCGTGCTGAGCACGGCGGCCTCGGCCACGGCGCGGCCGGGGTGGCCGACGAACCGGGCGGCCAGCCAGCGCGCCTGCGCCGCCGTGAGGCCCTGTCCCTCGGCCAGCAGGGTGTGGTCGGGGGCGGGCCAGCGGCCCCCGCCCGCCTCGATCAGGCGCAGCTCCTGCTCCCGCTGCCGGTCGGGGAAGGCGTGCAGCATCGAACGGCCGTCGTGCGGCAGGAACGCCTCGACGTAGACGGTGTGGGCGACGCGGCCCGGCGCCCGGTCGGCGACCTGACCGGCCACCAGCCCCGAGTAGCTGTGCCCGACGAGCACGACGTCGCGCAGCCCCTCGTTCTTCATCAGGGTCAGCACCTCGTCGACGTGCGTGTGCAGGCCGACGCCTGCGACGTCGTCGCGCGGCCCGGACAGGCCGCGCAGGGTGACGGCGCGGGCGTCGTGCCCGAGCAGGCGCAGCCGCCGGACGACGGGCTCCCAGATCCACGCGCCCGACCAGGAGCCCGGCAGGAGGAGGAAGGTCCTTCGCATCTGGATCGTCCTCCTCGTCACGCGACGCCGGCCAGCGGCCCCGGCAGGGGGCCCCGAGCGAAGTCTGCCCGCGCGGCGGGCAGGTGGAACTCCACCGCCTCGACCGGACGGCCGGTGATCACCGCGACCGCGGCGACGTAGCCGCGGCCGGGCGACAGGACGCGGAACCGCAGGCTCTCCGGCGGGATGTCCAGCGGCCAGCTCAGCAGGGCCGGGTCGTCGGCCGGCCCGCTGACCGCCACCTCCGTCGGAGGCACCCGCAGGCCGTGCCCGGTGGCCTTGAGCGCCGCCTCCTTGCGCACCCAGACCTTCGCGAACGCCTCGTACCTGTCCTCCTGGGGGAACGCCTCCAGGACGGCCAGCTCGGCCTCGGTGAGCGCGCAGCGGGCCAGGTCGTCCACCGGGTCGGCGGGCACGGCCTCCACGTCCACCCCGAGCGGCCCCTCGGTCGTCACGGCCACCGCGACCCGGTCCTCGGAGTGCGAGACCGACACGTGCAGCGGGAAGCCGGGCGCCCGGACCTGCGGCTTGCCGTGGTACCGGGTGCAGTCGGGGCACGACCGGTCCACCACGACGTCCTCGGGACGGACGCCGAGCTGCACGGCGCTCGCGGTGCGCAGCAGCCACGAGCCGGTCAGGAAGCGCCTGCGGTCGGCCTCGCGGCGGAACCGCGCGGCCCGTTCCAGCTCGGGCTCGCTGAGCACCGACAGCAGGGTCCCCTCCGGATGGTCGCGCGGGCCGGCCCACCAGACCTGGCACTCTCCTGGCGCCACCACAGATGCGATCACTGGTCTTCCTCCCTTGCGGCTGTGCTGCTGTGGGACAGGACGCGGCAGGCCACCAGCTCCCACCGGTCCACCTCGGGGTTGGCGAGGGTCTGCGTCACCTCGGCGCGCACCTGCGCGCTGGTCAGGGGCTCGTCCACGCGCATCCGGATGACGATGTCCCCGCCGGCCTGGGTGAGGTCCTTGTGCCAGTGGCCCGGCAGGAGCGCCATGATGCGGATCCCGTCGATCGGGGAGCCGAGGAACGGCATCCCGCGCACCTGGCGCATCGTCACCTGGATCAGCATGGCTTCCTCGTCGCCGTGCGGCGTGAAGGGGCGAACATGGGGTCTCATCTCCATCTCGTCTGCCGGAGGTCTGTCTCTCGTACCTCCACTGTGGGATCCGGGGAGGGCGCGATCCAGGGATGGGGACGTCAGGAAGCTGCAGGCCGCCGCCGCATGTTGTCACCGGGCCCGCCCCTGGTCCTAGGTCCAAGGTCCCGGGGCACGGCGACCGGACGGCCGATCCCGCGGGCCGCGGCGGACGGCATAGTCGTCCCGGAGACGGCGCGGAACACGTGGGGAGGGGCGATGACCGGACCGGACGGCCCGAGCCCGGGCGCCGCCCACCCCAGTGCCCTCAGGGGGTGTGCCAACAAATGTCCGCCGGTTCCGGTGCAGCCATCAGGCCACCGGAACCCGTACGGACGAAAGGCACATCCATGTCCATCACCCGCTCCCCGGACCGCATCCGGCGGCCGGGGTGGAGCCTCGCGCTGCTCGCGCTGGGCCATCTGATCATCAGTCTCGACTTCACCATCATCTATGTGGCCCTGCCGGACATCGCGTCCGATGTCGGTTTCACCGCGCACACCCTGCAATGGGTGGTCACCGCGTACGCCGTCCTCTACGGCGGTTTCCTGCTGTTCGGCGGGCGCCTGTCCGACCTGGCCGGACGCCGGCGGATGTTCGTGCTCGGCATGGCGCTGTACGGCGTGGCCTCCGTGCTGGGCGGCCTGGCCACGGCGCCGGCGGTGCTGCTCGCCGCGCGCGCCGTGCAGGGCCTGGCCGGCGCGGTGCTCTTCCCCGCGGTGCTGGCGCTGGTCAACACCGCGTTCGCCGAGGGCAGGGAGCGCAACCGCGCGCTGACGGTCTGGGCCATGGCGGGCGCCGGCGGGCTCACGGCGGGCGCGCTGGCCGGCGGGGTGCTCACCCAGGCCCTGGGCTGGCAGGCCGTGTTCTACGTCAACGTGCCGCTGACCGTCGTGGGCGCCGTCGCCGCCTTCGCCCTGCTGCCTCCCGACGGCCGCGCCACCCGGGGCAGCGTGGACGTGCCCGGGACGCTGACCGGCACCGCCGGCGTCACGCTGCTGATCTTCGCGATCGCGCACGGCTCGGAGGCGGGCTGGGCGCGAGCCGAGGTGGTCGCGGCGGCCGTGCTCGCGGCGGTCCTGGTGGCGGTGTTCCTGCGCCTCCAGGCCCGCGGCCGGAGGCCGCTGATGCCGCTGCGGCTGTTCCGCAACCGCGCGCTCAGCGGCGCGGTCGTGGTCATCCTCGTCTTCGGCCTGACGATGCAGGCCGTGCCGTACTTCCTGACCCTGTACCTCCAGGACGTCCTCGGTTTCGACGCCCTGGAGACCGGCCTGGCGTTCCTGGCCCCGACCCTGTCGATCACGGCCGGCAGCTTCCTCAGCGAGCGGCTGGTCCACCGGCTCGGCATCCGCGGCACGCTGATCGCCGGCATCCTCGGCAACGCCGTGGGCGCCGTGCTCCTGGCCCCCGGCATGCAGGGGGACGGATCCCTGCTCACCGTCCTGCCCGGGATCGTCGTCATCGGCCTGGGCATGGGCATCACGTACGAGGCCATGTGGATCGCGGCCGGCACCGGCGTGCCGGCGGACGAACAGGGCCTGGCCTCCGGGGTGGCCTCCACCGCGCTGCAGGTGGGCACCGCGGCGGGCCTGGCGGTCCTGGTGGCCGTCGCCAACCAGGGCATCGAAGGCCTGGCCGGGCAGGCCCTGCGCGACGCCTCCGCCCAGGGGATGCGCGCGGCGGTCCTCGTCCTGGGCGCCGTCACGCTGACGGGCGTCCTGGCCGCGCTCAGGATCCCCGGCCGGCGCGCCCGGACGGCCGCGGCCGTCCCCTGCGCCGACCAGGCAAACTGACGGAAGGCGCTACAAGGGAAGGTTGCCGTGTTTGCGCGGCGCCACGTGCTTGCGCTTGTCGCGCAGCATGGCCAGCCCGCGCGCCACCGCCGACCTCGTCTCCACCGGGTCGATCACGGCGTCGACCAGGCCGCGCTCGGCCGTGTACGCCGGATGGACCAGCTCGCGGGTGTACTGCTCCAGCAGCTCCGCCCGCCGGGCGGCGGGGTCGGCCGCGGCGGCCAGCTCCTTGCGGTGGATGATGTTGACCGCCCCCTCGGCGCCCATCACCGCGATCTCGTTGGTCGGCCAGGCCAGCGACAGGTCGGTGCCGATCGACCGGGAGTCCATCACGATGTACGCCCCGCCGTAGGCCTTCCTGACGATGACCTGGACGCGCGGCACGGTCGCCTCGCAGTAGGCGTACAGCAGCTTGGCGCCGTGCCGGATGACGCCCGAGTGCTCCTGCTCCTTGCCGGGCAGGAAGCCGGGCACGTCCACGAGCGTGACCAGGGGGATGGAGAAGGCATCGCAGAACCGGACGAACCTGGCCGCCTTCTCCGCGGCCGACACGTCCAGCACGCCGGCCAGCACGGTCGGCTGGTTGCCCACCACGCCGACCACCTGGCCGTCGATCCGGGCCAGCGCGCAGATCACGTTGGGCGCCCAGCTCTGGTGCAGTTCGAGGAAGTCGCCGTCGTCCACCACCTCGGCGATCACCAGCCGCATGTCGTAGGGCTTGGTCGGCTCCACCGGCACGATCTCGGCCAGCCGGGGCCGGGCGTCGCCGGCCGCGGCCCGGGCGGGCAGCGCCGGCGGGCGGCTCATGTTGTTGCTCGGCAGCATCGAGACCAGCTCGCGCACGGCGGCCAGGCAGCTCTCCTCGTCGTCGTGCACGAACGTGGCCAGCCCGGACCGGCTGGCGTGCACCTGCGCGCCGCCCAGCTCGGCGTGCGTGATGCGCTCGCCGGTGACCGCCTCGACCACGTCCGGGCCGGTCAGGTAGAGCTGGGCGGTGTCGCGCACCATGAACGTGAAGTCGGCCAGCGCCGTCGAGTAGGCGGCGCCGCCCGCGCACGGGCCGAGCACGACGGCGATCTGCGGGATCACCCCCGACGCCTGCACGTTGCGCTGGAAGATGCCGCCGTAGCCGTTGAGCGACAGCACGCCCTCCTGGATGCGGGCCCCGCCGCTGTCGTTGAGCCCGATGAACGGCGACCCGCTGGACAGCGCCAGGTCCATCACCTTGTGGATCTTCTGGGCGTGCGCCTCGCCGAGCGAGCCGCCGAAGACGGTGAAGTCCTGCGCGTAGACGAAGACGCGGCGGCCGTCGATGGTTCCCGATCCGGCCACGACCCCGTCGGTGTGCGGCCGCTGGGCCTCCATGCCGAGCCCCTGGGCCCGATGCCGCCGGAACATCTCGATCTCCAGGAACGAGCCCTCGTCCAGCAGCAGGTCGAGCCGTTCGCGCGCGGTGCGCTTGCCCAGCGCGTGCTGCCGCTCCACGGCCTGCGGGCGGCCGCGCGCGATGTCCGCACGCGCGCCGGCCAGCTCCTCGCGCAGGCGGTCCATGGCCGACGGCGGGGCTTCCTGGAGGACCTCGGGGGAGATGGTCATCGTTTCCTCCTCGGACTCTTCCGGTATGTCCAGTTAAGGATCGATGGCCGTTTCATGTCACCTCCTGCAGTGCTTGACCGCGCCGGACATGGCAGGAAGCGGAAACGCCGATGCAGCTTGCTGCCTCGCCGGAGCCTGGTTCGCGCCCCCGCCGCGGCGCAAAGTTGGAAGTGCAAGGAAACAGCGCCACGAACCGCCGAGAAAGAGGCAGTGAAATGACGAACAGCATTGTTGCCAAGAGGATTTCCCAGTGGATTATCGCGATTGTCTCCGGGATGCTCGTCTGGGCCGTCGGCGCCACCGCCGCGCAGGCCGCCGCCGCTGCCGCCGACACGGTGGTGCTGCAGGCGGACGGCAACACCTGGCCCGCGCCGGCCGCCCCTGACGGCAACACCTGGCCGCTGCCCACCCCGCTGCCCTCCCCGCAGGGCAACACCTGGCCGTAAAAAGCCCCGACACCGGAAAGGAATTGACCGTGAATTTCGCCGAGGAGGTCTGCTTATAAGACGAGGGCCGAACACGAGAGAACCCCCGCGACCGGGTCGCGGGGGTTCGTCATGCCGTCCGGCGGAAACGCCGGAAGAAACGCCTCAGATCCAGTTCTCCTCCTTGGCCCGCAGCGCGGCCTGGAAACGGTTGACCGCGCCGAGCCTGGCCATCAGGTCGGCGACGTAACGGCGGTAGGTGCGCACCGAGATGTCCAGCTCGCGGGCGGCGATCTCGTCCTTGTCGGCCGTGGCCATGACCGCCAGCACCCGCTGCTCCATCTTCGACAACGTCGGCTCCTCGCCGGGCGGGTCGAGGTGGTCGGCCAGCGGCACGGCCGACTTCCACAGGCCCTCGAAGTAGATGACGAGCTGGGAGATCAGGCCCGGCTCGCGGACCAGCAGCGCGCCCGTGGAGTGCGCCTTGGGATCGATCGGGACGACGGCCACGCTGCGGTCGTACATGAGCATGCGGTCCATCGGCTGGTCGGTGACGCGGATCTCGGCGCCCAGGTGCGCCAGCTCGCGCAGGTACGACACCATGCGCTGGTCCTCCAGCGCCTTGGGGTGGAAGATCTCGCGCAGGGCCAGGCCGCGCCGCAGCGAGCGCGTGTCGAGCGGCAGCGCCGACTCGATCATCACCTCGTTGAACGGCCCGCCCGGGTGCAGGCAGAGCGTCTCCTTGTAGGAGAAGAAGGCCAGGTCGTCCAGGCGCTGGCGGACCCGCGCGCCGCTCTCCACCCGCTCGATGTCCAGCACCGCGTTGGAGCGGTCGCCCTCCCGCTTGTCCTCCAGGAAGCTGGAGATGGCGTCGCGGGCGCCGAACACCCGGCGGATCTCCGCGTTCAGCTCCTCCAGGCGCTGCTCGACCAGGCGCTCGATGGCGATCCGCGGCTCGGTCGCGGTGACCCGGTGGCGGTCGTTCAGATCGAGCATGGCGAGCCGGTCGAGCGTCTCCACCGCCGACTCCACCGTCTCGGGATCGAGGTCCAGGGCCTCGGGCACCGAGCCCACGCTCTCGCCCCGATGGCGCAGGAAATAGCGGTAGACCGCCTCCGCTTCGGGGGTGACTCCAATGACGGACAGATCCACGCCCCACCTCCCGGGGGTTCGGCGGCCGGAGCTTGCACTTCCATTATCGGAATCCGGACGGCCGGCGCTCCTCGCAGGTTGCGGTGTCCGCGGAGGTCAGGGCACGGGACAGGGCAGCACGGTGGCCCCGGGCGCGGCCCGGTAGCACGCGGCCCCCGGGCACAACACCTTGACGACCTCGCCGCCGGCCCGCACGGCGACCGGCTCGTGCCCGAACCGGCGCGCGGCGATCTCCGGCCAGCCGGACGGACGCAGCCCGCTCACCTCGTCCACCAGCCGCGGATCGGCGTCGACGGCCAGGCGCTCCAGATGGGCGGCGTAGTCGCCCTCCCGCTGCCACACCGCGAACCGGCGCAGGCAGTCGGGCAGCTCCAGCGTGCTCCACGGCTGCGCCCTGGCCGCCATCGCGCGCAGGAACGCCTCGCACACGGCCGACTTCACGGTACGGCCGGCCGCCGCGGCCAGCGTCGCGCCCTCGCCGCCGACGGTCACCAGGGCGACCCGGAGATCGGGCACCGACAACACGAACGCCGACATCCGCAGCCCCAGCCCCGAGGCCGCGGCCGTCACGCCGGGCGGCAGCAGGCGGTCCAGCGAGCCGGAGACCCGCAGCAGCGGCTCGCGCGGCTCGGCCCACCAGCGCGCCACCACGTCGTGGGCGACCACCTCGGCGATCGCCTCCGGCACGCCGCTGTCCACCACGCCGCTCGTGGCCGGCTCGACCAGGCATTCGTGCCCGCCCGTCCACACGACCTCGACGGGCAGCCGGTAGCGCCGCCCGCTGAGCAGGCCGGTGCCGGGCACGTGCCGCCGCAGGCTCGCCGGCGGGTCGGCGACGAAGTCCGACAGGCGCAGCTCCGTCCCCGTCCACGCGGGCTGGGGGCCGTCGCCGGTCAGGCGGCGCAGGCGGCGCAGGGCGGCGAGCCGGGCCAGGGCCCGCGCCCTGCTCTGGGCCTCGTAGCCGGCGAACCCGGCGACGATGACGGCGAGCTCGTCCCGCGGGGATTCGGCGCAGGCCAGATGGACGGCGCCGCCCAGGCAGTCGGCCATCGGCGCGAACGCCTCACCGGCCGTCCCGGCGGCGGTCTCACCGGCCATGTCGTCAGCCATGTCGCCGGCCATGCCGCCGGCCGTGTCACCGGGCGCCTCACCGGTCGTCTCCGTCACCGGCCACGAGCCCGCGGGCGTGGATGCCATCGCTTCTCCTCCGCAGCGCGACGGCCGTCGCGGCCGCCGCATCCCCAGTACACGCGCGGCCGAACGGGCCCGTCAACGCCGCGGCGGCCATCCCGCAATCCGGGAGAAAGCCGTCAGCAAGCTGCCACGACCGCCAGCTTGCTGACGCCTCCAGGCCCCCTGCGGACGGCCCGCGCCCGGCACCGTGGAAGGCGGAACCAGCCCGCGAGCAGAGCAGCGAGAAGGCATGTCATGGACTCTTTCAACATCGCCGCACGATTCCTCGACCGCGCCGACGGCGCCAGGACCGCGCTCGTCACCCGCCAGGGCCGCGTCGACTACGCGACGCTGCGCGCCCTGGCCGACCGCGCCGGCAACGCGCTGCGCGAGCTCGGCGTGCGCCGCGGCGACCGGGTGCTCATCGCCGCCGACGACAGCGTGGAGTCGGTCGCCACCTGGTACGGCGCCCAGAAGATCGGCGCGGTCACCGCCGAGGTCTACACGTTCCTGCGGCCCAAGGACTACCGCTACTTCGCCGGCTACGCCCGTCCGCGCCTGGTGGTCGCGGGGCCGTCGGCGCTGGAGAGCCTGCGCGCGGCGGGGCTGACCGGCCTGCTCGTCACCGGCGTGTCGCGCCACCTGCTGCGCCCCGGCGAGCACCACTTCGACACCCTGGTCGGCGCGCAGGACGCGCGGCTGGACCCGGTGCCGGTCGCCGCCGGGGACGTGGCGCTGTGGAAGTTCACCACCGGCAGCACCGGCGCGCCGCGCGCCTGCGTGCTGCCCGCCAGGAGCCCGCACGTCAGCTTCGACTCCTACGCCCGCGGCGTGCTGGACCTGCGCCCGGACGACGTGGTGCTGCCCGTGCCCAAGCTGTTCTTCGGCTACGCCCGCGACCTGACCGCCCTGTTCCCCTTCGGCGTCGGCGCGGCCGGCGTGATCTTCCCCGAACGCAGCCGGGTCGAGACGATCTTCGAGCTGATCGCCGAGCACCGGCCCACGGTCCTGGTGAACGTGCCCACGATGATGAGCGCCATGCTCGCCCACCCCGACGCCGGCCGGCAGGACCTGAGCTGCCTGCGGCTGTGCACGTCGGCGGGCGAGGCGCTGCCGCCCGAACTGCACCGCCGCTGGAGCGACACCTTCGGCGTGGAGGTGGTGGACGGGCTCGGCTCCTCCGAGGCGTACCACATCTTCCTGTCCAACCGCCCGGGACGGGTCCGGCCCGGCACGCTCGGCCAGGTCGTCCCCGGCTACCGCGCCCGCGTCGTGGACCCCGAGGGGCGGGAGGTCCCCGACGGCGAGACCGGGCGGCTGGAGGTCACCGGCGACGCCGTCGCGCTGGAGTACTGGCAGGACCCGGAGCGGACCGCGAGCACGTTCGTGGGCGGGCGGACCGTGCGCTCGGGCGACCTGGTGACCAGGGGCGCCGACGGCTACTTCCGCTACCGGGGACGGGCCGACGACCTGCTGAAGGTGGGCGGGTCCTGGGTGGCGCCCGCCGAGATCGAGAACTGCCTGCGCGAGCACCCGGCCGTCGTCGAGTGCGCGGTGGTCGGGTACCGGCTGCGCGGGCTGACCCGGCCGCACGCGTACGTGGTGGCCTCGGCGGCGGTCGAGGCGGCCGAGCTGAAGGCGTTCGTCCGGGCCCGGCTGGCGGCCCAGAAGTTCCCCCGGAAGATCACGTTCGTGGAGCGCCTGCCGCAGACGGCCTCGGGCAAGGTGGACCGCCGCGCGCTGGAGGTCGGGGCGTGAGAAGCGGGCGCGCCCGGGACTGGGGGAGTTCCGGACGGGCGCGCCCGCGGTTCGGGAAACTTCTCACACGCCGCTGTTCAGACGCCGCTTCCCGGACGCCGTCTGCCAAGCGCCGCTTCTCAGGCGCCGCCTGTCAGACGCCGGCGCGGGCGAACTGGCCGGGACGCCGGCCGGCGCCGGCCGGCCCGCGGTAGGCCTGCGCGATGTCCAGCCAGCGGTCGGCCTCGGCGCCCGTCGCCGTGACCGCCACGTCGGCGCGGTGCCGCCGCCTGGTCACCAGCAGGCAGAAGTCCTCGGCCGGGCCCGAGACCCGCTGGGCCGCGTCCTCGGGGCCGTAGGCCCACACCTCGCCGGAGGGGCCGGTGATCTCGAAGCGGAACTCCTCGGCCGGCGGGGTCAGCCCGCGCGACAGGTAGCCGAAGTCCCGGGTGAGCACCGCGAAGACGACCAGGTGCCGCAGCCGGTCGGTGCGCTCCAGCCGCACGCCGAGGGCGTCGGCGACGTCCTGCCCGTGGGCGAAGGTCTCCATGATGCCCGCGCACGCCAGCACGATCGGCGGCAGCGGGTTGACCAGCCACGGCACGACCTCGCCCGCGGGCACGGCGGCCAGACCGGCGTGCACCTGCGACCGTCCGGCCCGCCACTTGGCCAGCAGCGTGTCCGGCGAGTCGTTCTCGAACGCCTTGAGCGCGGCGTTCACCGCGCCGTCGAAGTTCTTCTCGGCGCCGGCCGTCATGGCCGCGAACGCCTCCGCGTCGGTGGCGGCGGCGGTGGCCAGGCGGAAGATGAAGGCCAGGTGGGCGATCTGGTCGGCGATCGTCCAGCCCGGCGCGGGGGTGGGCAGCTTCCACTGCTGGGCGTCCAGGCCCGACACCAGCGCGTCGAGCTGGTCGCCGTCGGCCGCCAGGTCGTCGAGCACTACCTCTAGCTCGGTCACGTCCTCGTTCCTTTCAGTCGGCTGTCGATGCGGTCGGAAGCGGGGTGGCGGGCAGCCCGGACCAGGCGCCGGTCCGGCGCGCGGCGGTCATGGCCGCCCAGGAGGCCGCCTCGACGAGCGCGGCGTCGGCGAGCGCGGCGTCGGTGGGCGCGGCGTCGGTGGGCGCGGCCGGGCCCGGCGTCGCGGCCCGGAACTCGCCGACCGTGCGCGCGTCCACCTGGTGGGAGGCCAGCGCGGTCAGCAGCGCCAGCCGGGCGGCCGGACGCTGCGCGGGCGGCAGCGCGGCGGCGGCCTGATCGGCCCAGCCGTCGCCGGGGCCGGGCGGGACGCCGTCCCAGCCGGACACCCGCTCGGCGACCAGCTCGCGGACCTGGACGGGCAGCCGCCGCGCGCCGCCCTCCTCGATCGCCGCCGCGGCCCTGGCGAACGCCTCGCCGAGCCGCGCGACGCCGCCCGCCCAGGCCAGGTCGTCCGGCAGCGGCGCGCCGGGCAGCAGGCCCAGCGAGCCGCCGGGGGGCGCGGGCCGCCGCGCGGCGGGCCGCATGAGCGCGCCGAACACCCGCAGCGCGGATCCGCGCGCGGCGCCCGGCAGCTCCGGCGGCAGCGGCGAGTCGCCGAGGAACACGTTGACCATGCGGTTGAGGTACTGGAAGGTCACCGCGACCGCCACGAGCTCCACGGCCGCCGCCCCCGTCACCGGCGGGCCGCCGGCCCCGGGGGCGGCGCTCGCCCTGGCCCAGGCGGCCAGCGGCCGCAGCCCGGGATCGGCGGGGGTCAGCGCGCGCAGGGTCGCGCCGTGCACGTCCACGCAGTACGGGCAGGCGTTGCCGGCCGAGACCTCCCTCGCCACCAGCTCCCCGGCCACCCGTCCGGCCGCGCCGGCGGCCAGCAGCGACTCGCGCAGGACCAGCCAGCACGCGGCCAGGGCGCGCGGCGCGGGGGAGTGCAGGGCCACCGGCGGTGCGAGCATGCCGAAGTCCCGCTCGACCTGCTCGTACACCCGGGCCACCAGGCCGCGGGCGGCGCCCGGCCGCACCGGGCGCACGTACCGCACCTGGGCGAGCGCGCCGGGCGCGGTCATCCGGCTGAGCAGCCGTCCCATCGCCGGCGCCCTACCCGCGCAGCGCGGCGGCGGCCAGCGACGCGGTGGCCCGGCGGCCGGCGGTGGAGCCGTCCGGGGCCGGCGCGCCGTAGGAGACCTGCACGCCCCGCTCCCGCGCGGCCCTGACGATCCCCGGCACGGCCCGCTCGGCCAGCGCGGAGATGGTCATCGCCGGGTTGACGGTCAGCGCGCCGGGCACGGCCGAGCCGTCCGTGACGAAGATCCCCGGGTGCCCGCGCAGCTCGTGCCCGTCGTCCAGCGCCGAGGTGTACGGGTCGTCGCCGATCCGGCACGAGGCCAGCGGATGCACCGTGTACGCGCCGACCAGGTCGTTCGTCCACGGCGTCACCGTGGCCAGCCCGTCGCGCTCCAGGATCTCCTTGCACTCGGCGTCGGCCATCGCCCAGGCGGCCGAGGTGTTCGCGGTGGGCTTGTACGACAGCCGGCCGACGCCCAGCATCTGCTGGGAGACCCGGTCGGCGTTGCCGCGCGCGGGCGGCGGCCCGAAGACGCCCTCGTTGTCGTCCTCGATCATCTGGAAGATGATCAGCCAGGACCGCCAGCGTTCCAGCATCTCCTTCTTGCGCAGCCCGAACCACGCCGGGTCGGGGCCGCCGGCCAGCGCGAGGATGGTGCCCAGGCCGGGCGGGAAGTAGAGCTGTTCCAGCGAGTAGCGGGTGTACTCGGGCAGCGAGCCGTCCAGCCGGTCCCAGTTGGCCACCGTCGGGCCCTTGCCGATCTGGTTGGCCGCGTACGCCAGGCCGTCGCCGCGCTCCAGGCCCAGCACCTCGCGCACGCGCTCCTCGTTCAGCACGGCGGTGTTGAGCCGCTCGCCGTTGCCGGAGAAGTAGCGGCCCACGGCGTGCGGCATCGCGCCGAGCGCCGCCTCGCTGCGCTGCAGGATGACCGGCGTGGCGGCGGCGCCGGCGGCGAGGACCACCACCTTGGCCTCGATCGTGCCCTCGCCCTCGGTCAGGCGGTAGTCCTCGCCATGGACGATCTTGTAGTGCACCCGGTAGGAGCCCTCGGGCGTGCGCTCGATGCTCTGCACCTCGTGCAGCGGCCGGATCTCGGCGCCGTGGGCCAGCGCCGCCGGCAGGTAGTTGACCAGCAACGACTGCTTGGCGTCGAACCGGCAGCCGGCCATCATCCAGTTGCAGTTGACGCAGGCCCCGGTGTCCACGGCCGCGGGCACGGGGTTGGCGGTGCGGCCCGCGTGCCGGCAGGCCGCCGCCCACAGTCCGCCGGAGTACGAGACGTCCTCCCAGCCCTGCTGGGTGATGGAGATCGACTCGGCGACCCGGTCGTACCAGGGGTCGAGGGTGTCGCGGCTGATCGCGGCCGGCCACATGCGGCGGTTGATGCTGCCGCGGCGCTCGAAGACGAAGCGCGGCGCGCGCGGCATGGCCGCGAAGTAGACCACGCTGCCGCCGCCCACGCAGTTGCCGCCCAGCACGCTCATGCCGTCGCCGACGGTGAAGTCGAAGATGCGGGTGTAGGACGAGCCCAGCTTGAAGTCGTGCTCGTAGTCGGCCGACTCCAGCCACGGGCCGCGCTCCAGCATCACCACGTCGGCGCCGCCGGCGGCCAGGTGGTAGGCGGGGATCGCGCCGCCGAAGCCGCTGCCGATCACCAGCACGTCGGTGCGTTCGACGCCGTTCATGCGGGGCTCCCTGAAGCTGTCGTGTCCGGGTGGAGGTCGGCGAGGGGACGCCCGTAGGAGTAGGCGGGGAAGCGCCAGAGCCCGTCCGCGTCCGGCGGGGCGATGCCCATGGCGGTCAGGCCGGGATGCCCGGCCCTGATGGCGTCGGCGGTGTGCAGGTGGGCGGCGGAGTCGTAGGCCATGTAGCAGAACAGCACCAGCAGCACCCACAGCGCCTTCTCCGGATGGCCGGGCGCGGTCAGCGTGCGCACCAGCGCGCCGCGCTCCTCGAACGGCAGGGCCACGAACGCCGGCACGCCCTCCTCCAGCACGATGCCGTGCTGGTCGGCGTGGGCGCGGGCGTGCTCGTTCAGCGAGCGGGCGTAGTCGTCCAGGCCCTCGGTGACGCCGGTGGCGTCCCATTCCAGCAGTTCGACGGCGCCGGCCGCGACCGCGCCGCCCGTCGGGCTCATGCCGGCCACCGCCCGGTCGTCCGGACCGCGCTTGGGGCCGGGCACGATGGTGTCCGCGAGCGCCTCCAGCGTCTCCACCCTCGTCTCGTAGAGCAGTGGACCCATGGGTACTCCCTCGTTCAGGTCGGCTTTCGGTCGGTACGGTCGGCGGGGTCGGTGCGCGCCAGCGCGGCCCGCAGGGTGCTCAGCGCCCTGACGGTCTGGCTGCGGACCGTGGAGGACTCGTTGCCCATGACCCGGGCCGTGTCCTCGGCGCTGCGCCCCTCCCAGAACCGGAAGAAGATCGTCGCCCGCTGCCGCGGCCCGAGCCTGGCCAGCGCGCCCATCAGCACGATGCGCTCGCCCACCAGGTCGTAGGGGTCCAGCGCCGCGGCGGCGTCGGGCGGCGCGCCGCTGAGCACCTCCCGCGACCAGCGCAGCGACCGGCGGTCGCTGATGAGCAGCCGCCGCATGATCTGCCGCGCGTACGCCTCGGCGCGGTCGCGCCGGTCGAGGCCGTCCCAGTGCCGGTGCAGCGCCAGCAGAGTCCGCTGGACGAGGTCCTCGGCCTCGTGCCAGTCGTCGGAGAGCCGGAAGGCCACCCGGCGCAGCATGGGCCTCGCCTCCCGCGCGAAATCAGCGAATTCCTGCCCCCGTACATCGGCCATCACCCTCACCCCCGGAACACGGCCGTGCAATTTCCGCTTTCTTCGGCATGCTCAGAATTGAATGCGCGGTGCGCCGCAACAACCCCTAACGGACGCCCCCGCGCCCTTATCCACAAAGGCGCCGCCGCCACCCCCTATTCGCCCCTATGAGACCCCTGTTTCTCGCTCCGCGCGCTTCCCGGTCGTTCTCGCGCGCATACGCTCGCGGCGTGAGCGCCTCCGGTGCATTACTGGCGATCAGCGACCTCCACGTCGGATTTCCCGAGAACCGGGCGGTCGTCGAGGAGCTGCGCCCGCGCACCGCGGACGACTGGCTGCTGGTGGCGGGGGACGTCGCCGAGCGGCTGGACGACTTCGAGCGCACGCTCGGCCTGCTCGGCGAGCGCTTCGCCAAGGTGGTGTGGGCGCCGGGCAACCACGAGCTGTGGACCACGCCCGGCGACCCCGGCCTGCGCGGCGAGGAGCGCTACCGGCGCCTGGTGCAGATCTGCCGGCGTCTCGGCGTGCTCACGCCCGAGGACCCGTACGCGGTCTGGGCGGGGGAGGGCGGCCCGGTGGCCGTCGTCCCGCTGTTCCTGCTGTACGACTACAGCTTCCGCCCGCCCGGCACCACCCGGGAGCAGGCGCTCGGCCTGGCCCGCGAACAGGGGGTGGTGTGCAGGGACGAGTTCCTGCTGCATCCCGAGCCCTATCCCAGCAGGCAGGCGTGGTGCCGGGCCCGGGTGCGCGAGAGCGAGCTGCGGCTGGACGCGCTCGACCCGGCCCTGCCCACGGTCCTGGTCAACCACTTCCCGCTGCTGCGCGCCCCCACCCGCGTGCTGCGGCACCAGGAGCTGGCGCTGTGGTGCGGCACCGAGCAGACGGCCGACTGGCACCTGCGCTTCCACGCCGCCGCGGTCGTCCACGGCCACCTGCACATCCCGGGCACGAGCTGGCACGACGGGGTGCGCTTCGAGGAGGTCTCGCTCGGCTACCCGCACGAGCGGCGGCCGCACCACCGCGACGGCCGGGTGCTCAGGCAACTGCTGCCGGCCCCCCGCCGCGAATGGGCCCTATAAACCGCATTCTCAGATAAATTGCCGAGATTTCCGAAGATTTCCCAAAAAAGGGCGATTTGTCATGCAGCGTACTGCGCGCCCGCGAGCGTGTACCAGGTGGCAACCGAAAGGCAATGCATCCGGAGCGCCGAGGAATCGTCGCGCCCCCCGGGAATTCTCCGGCCGGAGAATCGACGAGGGACGCGCGCCCGAGGGCTTCCGGGTTCCGGGAGACCATATGGACGACGTCATCGAACGAGCGGTCCTGCGGGTCATCGAGAGCATGCAGGAGAACCACGGCGAGCAGCTCACCATTGACGACATGGCGCGGACCGCGATGTTCAGCAAGTTCCACTTCTCGCGCGTCTTCCAGCGCGTGACCGGGCTGTCCCCTGGACGGTTCCTGTCCGCGGTGCGGCTGCGCGAGGCCAAACGCCTGCTCGTGTCCACCTCGCTCAGCATCACGCACATCAGCCACCAGGTCGGCTACTCCAGCGTGGGCACCTTCAGCTCGCGCTTCACCCACAGCGTGGGCCTGTCGCCGAGCAGGTACCGGCAGTTCCTGAGCGTCACGGCGGCGGACCTGGCCGGCGGCGAGCGCGCGTTCGGCGGCCCGGCGGCGACCCTGCACGGCGTCGTGACCTCGCCGCTGGCCGATCGGCCGGTGTTCGCCGGCGTCTTCCCCGGCCAGATCCTGGAGGGCAGACCGGCGAGCTTCACCCTGATCGACCGGCCCGGCCCGTACGTGCTGGAGAACGTGCCCAAGGGCACCTGGTACCTGATCGCCCAGTCCGTGGCCGAGTCCCGCGAGGACGCCGTGCACCACCCGCCCCAGGGGGACGCCGCGACGTGCATCGCGCGGATCGGGCCGATCGAGGTGGGCGGCGGCGGAAGCGAGCGCGCCGACCTGCGGCTGCGTCCCATGAACGCGCTCGACCCGCCCGTCCTGCTCGCCCTGCGCGACCTGCTGGCCTGGACCGACACCCACACCTGACAGGAAGGGGCGGCACGTGCGGAAGGGCCCGCGGACGACGTCCGCGGGCCCTTCCGTGATCTCCGGTCCCTAGGCCGGGCTCACCGTCATCGGCAGCCCGCCGCGCACCCGCAGCGACAACATGGCCTCCGGCACCGCCCGGCGGCCGGGCAGCCCGGTCAGCCGCAGCTCCCGGGTGACCATCGCCAGCACGAACGTGGCCTCCATCATCCCCAGGTGGTTGCCCACGCAGAAGCGCGGGCCCGCGCCGAAGGGGATGTAGGCGTACCGCGGCCGGTCGGCGGGTGCGCCCGGCTCGAACCGCTCGGGACGGAACGCGTCCGGCTCCCGCCAGTACGCCGGATGCCGGTGCAGCGTGTACGGGCTGATGAGCACGTCCGCCCCCGCCGGGACCCGGTACCCGCCCACCTCGTCGTCCTCCCGCGCCACCCGGGTCAGCGCCCACACCGGCGGGTACAGCCGCATGACCTCCTCCAGCACCGCCGCCGTGTAGGTGAGCCTGCGCAGGTCCTCGTACACCGGCGGCCGGTCGCCCAGCACCGCGACGGCCTCCGCCCGTACCCGCTCGCGCACCTCCGGATGCCGGTCCAGCAGGTGGAAGGCCCACGACAGGGTGCTGGCGGTGGTCTCGTGCCCGGCCAGCAGCACCGTGACCAGCTCCTCGCGCAGGCGCTGCCGGGCGGCCCGCGGGTCCTTCCGCAGCCCGGTGGACTCGATCAGCAGGGACAGCAGGTCGCCGCCGCCGGTCGGGTTCGCCAGCCGCTCGGCCACCAGCTGGTCCACGACCCGGTACAACTCCCGCCGGGACCGGCGGAAACGCAGGTGCAGCGGTAACGGCAGCCACAACGGCACCATGGCCAGCGTCACCATCTCGAACATGGCCTGGTCCTGGACGCCCTCGAAGGCGTGCCCGACCGAGCC
Organism: Nonomuraea sp. NPDC049637; assembly: GCF_040675235.1. Lineage (NCBI taxonomy): Bacteria > Bacillati > Actinomycetota > Actinomycetes > Streptosporangiales > Streptosporangiaceae > Nonomuraea > Nonomuraea sp. NPDC049637. The sequence continues at coordinate 16,544 of NZ_JBFAOM010000060.1, read as the reverse complement.
GTGCGCGCCGAGGTCGGCCGCCAGCAGCGTGCGGCCGAGCACCCCGAGCGCCAGGCCGGTCATCTCCCCGGCCACGTCCACGGGCCCGCCGCCCACCCGGGCCCGCAGCCGCTCGACCAGGCGGCCGGCCTCCTCGGCCAGCACGGTGTCCTGCTGGGCCAGCCGCTTGTTCTGGAACAGCGGCTGGATGGTTCTGCGCTGTTGCCGCCACCGTTCGCCGTCGCTGGTCAGCAGCCCGTCGCCGATCACCCGCCGGGCCTCGGCCAGGCCGATGCCCTTGCGGTAGTTGCCGCTGTTGTCGGCCAGGACGTGCTTGGCGTGGTCGGGATGGTTGAACAGGTAGATGCTCTTCGGGCCGATCGTCATGCGCACCGCGTCGCCGTACCGGGCGGTCGCCTTCGACAGCAGCGCGAGCCGGTCGCCGACCAGCCGCCGGTACAGGACGGGCGCCGCCCAGGGCGGCGGGCCGGGCGGCACGCGGCCGCCCAGCGCCACCGGGCGGGTGCCCAGTGTGGTCACGCCGACACCCCCTGCAGAGCGGGGGAGGTCTCACCGAAGCGGCCCCGGTAGACCAGCAGGCCGTCGCAGTCGTCCCGCCGGCTCAGGGACAGCACCTCGCCGACGAAGATCGTGTGATCGCCGCCGTCGTAGGCGCGCCAGACCCGGCACTCGAAGCGGGCCGCCGCGCCCGCGATGAGCGGCACCCCGGTGACCTCGCCCGGCGTCACCTCGACGTCGGCGAACTGGGCCAGGCCGAGCGGCCGGTAGCGGTCGGCGAAGTGCCGCGCCTCGGCCTCCTGGTGCCCGGCCAGCACCGAGACCCCGAACGAGGTGGCCGCGGTGATGCACTGGTGCATCACCGCGCCCTTGCCGACGCACACCAGCAGCAGCGGCGGGTCGAGCGAGACCGAGGTGAAGGAGTTGGCCGTCATGGCGTGCGGGACCTCGCCGCCCGTGGTGATCACGGTGACGCCGGTGGCGAAGGCCCCGAACGCGTCGCGCAGCGCCTTGGCGTCCGCGACCTGCGGCGCCGGGGCCGATGAGTGGAGTTGCACGGTGACCTCCTGGGTCCGGGTTCTAGGCCAGGTACGGTTCGAGCGCCCTGACCAGGGGCTCGGGGACCCTCGCCGGCGCGGTCTTGGTGTTCGGCCCCCGCATGCAGGCCACGCGCTGCCTGCCGCGGGCGACGAGGACCTCGGGCGCGCCCGGGGTGACCCGGACGTAGTCGAAGCCGAACTCGATCTGCGTCTGCGCCAGCTCGATCAGGCGCATCCGGATGGACAGCTGGTCGAAGGCCGTGATCTCCGCGAAGAACTCGCAGTCGACCTTGAGGGTGAACAGCTTGAGGTCGTCCTGCAGGTCGGCGAGCACGTCCCGGGCCCGTTCCATCAGGAACATCTCCCGGCAGCGTCCCTGCCAGCGCAGGTAGTTGACGTAGTAGACGTTGCCGACGAGGTTGGTCTCCTCGAAGCCGACCGTGTGCAGGTACTCGTAGTAGGTGCCCATGGGCTAGGACCGCCCTTCGGTGAGTATCGCGACGACGACGGGGGCGGGCAGGCCGTGCACCCGGGTGGCGAGCGTGGCCACGCCCGCGCCGCCGCCGGTCAGGACCACCCACCCGTCGGCCGCGGCCCGGGTGACCGCGAGCGGCACGTCCGTCCCCGCCGCCGTCCCCGCTGCCGCTCCCGCGGTGCGCAGGCAGGCGAGCGCGGCGCGGGTGCGGGCGCGGGCGGTGTCCGCGTCCTCCCCGCAGGCCGCGGCGATCTCGCCGGCGAGCGCGTCCCGCCCGTCGCCCCGGTCGTCCCGGTCGCCCGGGTCGCCGGGCCCGACGGCGGTGACGGGCTCGACGGCGGTGACGGGCTCGACGGCGGTGACGGGCTCGACGGCGCACGACAGCGGCCCTGGGGCGGCCACGCACACCGTCAGTCCGGGCACGTGGGCCGACACCGTCCGCACGCCCTCCGCCGTGCCTTCCGCCGTGCCTTCCGCCGTGCCTTTCGCCGTGCCGAGCCGGGCCGCGGCCAGGTCGCCGGTGCCCTCACCCGGCTCCACGACGACCGCCACCCGCGCGCCCGTCAGGTCCTCCAGCGTGCGCTCCAGGTACGGGCCGAGCAGCGGCGCCGCCCACGGACCGGCCCCGCCCTTCTTCCGCACGGCCTGCAGCCGCAGCCCCTCCCAGCGTTCGACGACCTCGCCGTCCTTCGTCCGGACCGCGACGTCGTAGACGTAGGCGTCGCCGTCCCTGGACCGCTCGGAGGCGCAGTAGCGCACCTCGTCCGCGCCGGACAGCGCGGCCCCGGCCGGGTGCACGCGGTCGATGCCGGTCGGCAGCAGGGTGGCGTCGGGCACGCACACCTGGTTGCCGTGCATCAGCGCGTCCCGCATGCCGGGGTCGCCCAGCAGCAGGTCCGGCGGGAGGAACCCGGCGAACCAGTCGCACTCCTGCGCCACCTGGAGGTCGGCGTCCACCTCGCGGGCCGCGGCCCGGTGGTAGCGGCGCAGCCGCTGGAAACGCCTGCCCTGGAAGAGCACCTCGCCGTAGAGCTGGGTGTCGGGGTCCAGCGCGACCGGCGGCAGCTCGTCGCCGGACTGCTCGGGCGGGCCGGCGGGCGGGGCGTCGGCGTCCAGGCGCAGCACGGCCGTGAAGTGGTCGACGTCGAAGCCGGTCTCCTGGCTGCGGATGGCGACCGCGACCGTGTCGTGCCCGGTGACCGTCGCCGCCACCCGGAGCGTGGTGCTCCCGTCGGGCGGCACGATGATCGGCCGGACGAACTCCGCCTGCTCCACGACGGGCGCGCCGGGACGGCCGGTGGCCGCGTACGCCACCTGCGCCATGGCCTCCAGCCCGAACACCGCGGGGAACAGCAGGTTGCCGTCCAGCAGGTGATCGGCCAGGTACAGGTCGGTCCCGGCGTTCACCTCGACCTCGCTGACCAGCTCCACGCCGTGGTAGCGGACCAGCGGCGTGCCGACGAAGCGGAGCAGCGGCAGCTCCGGCTCCTCCCGGCGCACGGTGTGGATGCCCTCGGTGCGCCCGCTGATCACCACCACGCCGGGCGCGTCGGGATCGCTCACCAGGCGGCGCATGATCTCCACGCCCTGGTCCACCGGGATCGGCGTGATGCCCTGCTCGACCAGCCGGTCCACGACCGACAGCCGCTCGCCCATGCCGACCTCGGACCAGACCGACCACTCCATGCAGATCGCCCGCAGGCCGGGATGCCGCTCGCCCGCCTCGCGGGTCAGGTCGGCCAGCCACTCGTTGGCGGTCGCGTAGTGGCCCTCGCCGTGCAGGCCGGCCCGGCCGATGATGCTGCCGAACGTCACCAGCAGCCGCAGCCGTCCGGGCTCGACCGCCTCCAGCACGTTGCGCAGGCCGTCCACCTTGGGGGCGAACGTGCGGCGGAAGGCGTCCAGGTCCAGCCCGGCGATGCCCTCGGGCTCGTTGCGCCCGGCGCCGTGCAGGACGGCGGTCACCGGCCCGAGCGCCTGCTCGGCCGCGGCCACGGCCGCCCGCACCTGGGCGGCGTCGGTGACGTCGGCCCTGGCGTAGTGGACGGTCAGCCCGGTCGCGGCCATGCGCCGCAGGTTCGCGGCCAGCTCCTCGTCCCGGGCGGGGTCCGAGCGGCCGAGCACGGCCACCTTGGCCCCGCCGGCCATGGCCATGGCGCACTCGGCCGTGATGCCCTTGCCGCCGCCGGTCACCAGGAGCACGTCGGAGCCGGTCAGCGGCTCCTCGGCCCGCTCCTGCCGGTACGGCAGCGCCCGCAGCGTCGGCACCCGCCGCACGCCGGCGGCGTCGTAGTGCACCTCGCAGAAGGCCGTCGTGGCCGCCGCCTCCGCCGCTACCCGGGCGGCGGCCTGCGGCGCGTCCTGCGGCAGGTGCACGACCGTGGTGGGCAGGCCGCTCTCCAGGTGGAACGTCTTGGCCAGCCCCGCCGCGCCGCGGCCGTGCTGGACCAGGACGAGCCGGGTGCCCGGCCCGCCGGCCAGCGCCGCCTTGGCGCCGAGCAGCGCCTGCTCCAGGTCGTCGGCCGCGCACCGCGCGGGTAGGCACACCAGGACACCGGAACCGATCTTCTCCCCTTCGAGTGCCTCGCGCAGCGGCCCCGCCAGGGACGCACCGGCGGGCGCGAACACCTGCCACGTCCCCGCCCGCTCCTCGGCCGTCCGCCGGGGCAGCGGCTGCTCGTCCAGGTCCACGGCGAACGGGCGCACCCACGGCGCCGCGCCCGCCACGCCCCGCGCCGACTGCGCGCGCGGTTGCGCGGCCAGCCGGTCCAGGGCCTCGCCCAGCTCCTGGAGCGTCGCGGTGGCGACGTTGGCCGGCGCCATGCCCGCGGGCACGCCCAGCTGCTGGGTGGCCTGGTCGATGATGTGCATGACGGTGACCGAGCTCAGGTGCAGCTCGTCCAGCGGCTTGCTGTCCTCGGTGACCATCTCCAGCGGCAGCTCGGCGCGTTCGGCGGCCAGCCGCCGCAGCAGCTCGACCGTGGACTCGCCCGGCTTGGCCGCCGTCCCGCCGTTCGCGCCGCTGTTCGCGCTGCCGTTCGCGCTGCCGTCCGGATCGGCCGCCCGCTCCGCCCGCTCCGCCGGCTGCGGGGCGGCGGCCTTGACGCGCACCTGCGGCGCCTGTTCGGCCGGGCTGGTGAAGAACGAGAACGCCGCGCCGATCTCCAGCGGCTTGACCAGCCGCCCGTGGAACAGCTCCTCGCAGTCGACGGGCACGCCCGCCACGTGCGCGGCGCCGGCCACGCCGAGCAGCCCGGCCAGCGACTCGCTGTCGGTGTCCAGGGCGACGGCCGGCACGTCGGTCAGCTCGGCCGCCAGCCTGCTGAGCACCCGGCCGGGGCCCACCTCGACCAGCAGGTCCGCGTCCGCGGCCACGGCGGCCAGCGCCTGGGCGAACAGCACGGGCGCGGTGATCTGCCGGTGCAGCAGCGCCGGGACGTCGGTCCCGGAGGCCAGGTCCTCGCCGGTGACGGTGGAGACGACCCGCCGGGCGACCGGCCCGAACCGCTCCTCGGCCAGGTATCCGGCCAGCGCCTCGGCCGCCGGGGCGACCAGGGGCGAGTGGAAGGCGTGCGAGACGTTCAGCCTGGTCCAGGTAAGCCCGGCGCGCTCGGCCCGGCGGCCGGCCTCCTCCACCGCCGCCACCGGCCCGGCGACGACGGTCTGCAGCGGCCCGTTGTACCCGGCGATCACCACCGGCAGGTCGCCCACCAGCGCCGGCACGGTCTCCGGCGCGGCCCGCACGCCGGCCATCGTGCCCGGCTCGCTGCGCTCCCGCATCGCCCGGCCGCGCTTGGTCGCCACGCGCAGCAGCGCGTCCTCGTCCATCGCGCCCGCCCAGTGCAGGGCCGACAGCTCGCCCAGGCTGTGCCCGACGGCCGCGTCCGCCTCGATGCCGAGCAGCGACAGCGCGCGCAGGCCCGCCATCGAGCCGGTGACGATGCGCGGCTGGGCGACCTCGGTGGCCGCCATGTCGCCGCCCGTGGGCAGCGCCGCGGTGGCGTACACCTCGGCGACGTCGGCGAAGCGCCTGGCCAGTGCGCCGCCGTCGGTCCCGCGGCCCGAGCCCTGGCCGGGGAACAGGAAGCCGATCCGGGGCCGGCCCGATGCGCGGCCGACGAACGCCTTGCCGTCGGGGGTGGACAGCGCGTTCTCGCCGGACTCCAGCGCCGTCAGCACCCGGGTGAGCTGCCGTACGGCGTCGTCGGGCGAGCTGACCACGACGGCCGCCCGGAACGGCAGGCCGCGCAGCCGCCCGCGCAGCGTGGCGGCCAGGTCGGCGAGCTGGCCGTAGGACACCTTGGGCACGAAGTCGAGCAGCTCCGACACCAGGCCGCGCAGCTCGTCCCAGGTGCCGCCGTCCAGCAGGAACAGCTCCGCGTCCTGGGACGCGGCGGCCAGCGCCTTGACGCGGCTGGACACCCGCCGCCGCGGGCCGGTGTTCTCCAGCACCACGTGCGTGTTGATGCCGCCGAAGCCCATGGCGGTCACCGCCGCGCGCAGCGGCGCGCCCTGCGGCCACGGCTCGGCCGTGCGCAGCACCCGCAGCGTGGCGCCCTCGTCGGTGAGCACCTGGTGCGGGTCGACGCACCCGATGGTCGGCGGCAGCACCTGCTCGTGCACGGCCATGGCCGCCTTGATCAGGCCCGCCACGCCCGCGGCCGCCTTGGTGTGGCCGATCATGCCCTTGATCGAGCCGACCGCGGCCGGCCGCTCGGCCGCGGCCCGGGCCCGCGACAGGGCCGTGAGCTCGGTCGCGTCGCCGAGCGCCGTGCCCGTCCCGTGGCCCTCGAACAGCTCGACGCTCTCGGGCCCGAACCCGGCCTTGTCGTACGCGCGGCGCATCGCGAGCAGGTAGCCGCTCACCTCCGGACGGGTGATCCCGCCCTTGCCGTCGGAGGAGACGCCCCAGCCGGCGATCGTGGCGTAGATCCGCCGCCCGGCGGCCAGCGCGTCCTCCTCGCGCATCAGCACGACGATGCCGCAGCCCTCGCCGGGCCAGAAGCCGTTGGAGTGCCGGTCGTAGAGGCGGAAGTCGCTCTTGGCCAGCGCGCCGGTCTTGGCGAACCCGATCACCTCGAACGGGTCGATGGACAGGTCCACGCCGCCCGCGACGGCCACGTCCACGTCGTGGTCGGCCAGCGCCTTGCCGGCCGTCACCACCGACAGCAGGGACGAGGAGCAGGCGCCGTCCACGGTGTAGCCGCCGCCGTTGAGGTCGAAGTGGTTGCAGATGCGTCCGGCGATCGTGTTGGACAGCCCGCCGGCCAGCGTGTCCTCGTCCACCGGCGGGAACGGGCTCTTGTAGGCGGCCTCGTAGTCGGCCAGGAACGCGGCCAGGCGCTCGTCGTCCCAGCCCTGCTCCTTCAGGGCCGCGGCCAGGGTGCGCCGCACGTACGGCCAGCGCAGCCGCAGCACGTTCGCCCGGGTGAACTCGCCGGTGAGCGTGTTGCCCACGACGACCCCGGTGCGCTCGCGCGGCAGCCCCTCGCCGCCGGCGAACCCGGCGTCGGCCAGGGCCCGGCCGGCCATGTCCAGGGCCAGCCAGTGGGCCAGGTCGGTCGACCGGTACGTGCTGCCGGCGATCTTGTGTGCCACCCGGTCGAAGGCGTAGCCCTCGATGACCGCGGCGGTCTTGGCGTAGAAGCGGTCCGGCGCTGCGGGATCGGGGTCCCAGTAGTCCTCCAGCCGCATGCGCTCGTCCGGGAGCCGGCGGAAGGCCCGGCGGCCGGCCACCGCGTTCTCCCACAGCTCCCGGGGAGAGGCGGCGTCCGGGTACCGGCAGGCCATGCCGACGATCGCGATCCTCGTCATGCCTTCGCGACCTCTTCCCGCGCGTGCTGCAGCGCCTGGGCGGCGGCTGCGCTGACCCTGGCGGCGTCGAGCTCGCGCGCCTTGTTGACGATGTGCAGCGCCCACAGGAAGCCGCCGCGGATCAGGCAGACCGCCGCCGTGGCGAAGAAGATCCCGTACGGGATGTTCATCCCCATGAGCAGGCCGTACACCACGGCCACGCCGCCGCCGAAGGCGACCTGGGACAGCGGCCTGGACGGGCTCGTGCCCGGATCGGTGATCATGTAGTTGGTGAACAGGATGAACGCCACCCCGGTCATCATCGACAACCCGCCGAGGATGGAGATGTCGTCGATGATCAGCCCGCGCACCACGGCCTGGAGGGCGAAGACGCTCACCCATCCGCCGATCAGCCACATGCGGCCGGTCAGCTTCCCGTTGATCATGGTCCCGCCGATGATGATGATCCCCGGGATGATCCAGTCGATCGGGTTGTCGACGTTCTCCGTGAAGTGGTACGGCGGCGCGATGCTGGCCCACGGCAGCAGCAGCAGGATGATCGCGATGCCGAAGTTGGACGGGTTCATGAAGTGCCGCATCCGCCCGCGCACCGGCGCCTTGAGCACCCATTTGGCGCCCACGGCGACGGTCACGCCGAACATCATGACCAGCACCTGGTCGTTGACGTAGATCAGCATGTTGAGCGCGATGGAGGTGATGTGCGCGGGGTAGAGGAACTCCATCAGCCCGCGCGGGCCGTTGCCGAGGAAGCGCGGCGCGCGGCCCTCCTGGCGGGCGCCGATCACCTCAAGGATGATCTCCACGGTGTAGCCGGTGGCCAGCGCCACGAACGGCCACGACCACGGCTGCTCGAACCCCAGCACGGTGTAGCCGAGGATGTTGAAGATGGTGATCGAGATCGCGAACCGGCGCAGCGCCGTGATCACTTTGGGATCGTGACGTGGCGGGGTGATCGTCTTGGCGGCCATGCCGTCACTTCTCCTTCGCTTGCGAGCCGAGCTGGAGGGTGTGCCAGCCGGGGGTGAGCGTGAGCTCCTGCTGGTGCCGCTGCCCGGCGCGGTCGCGCCAGTTCAGCTTGACCCGCACGGGCCCGGTGACGTTCGCGCCGAGGCCGATGTGCACCGCGTGCGCGCGCTTGCCGGAGTGGCCGCTGCCGCCGTCCACGCGGCCCATGAAGGAGCGGCCGTCGGGCGTGGTGGCGGTCACCGTCGCGCCGATCACCGGCGATCCGGCGGCGGGCAGCGGGCCGGCCGCGGAGGGGGTGTCGTGCAGCAGGCGCAGCCCGAGGAACGAGCCCGCCGACCGGCTGGTGTTGAGGTAGAAGGCGGGGGCCTCCCACTGGCGGGCCACCGCGAAGTCGATCAGGCCGTCGCCGTTGACGTCCCCGGTCGCGATGCCGCGCGTCGGCACGGGCACGGCCAGGCCGAGCTGCTCCGACAGGTTGGCGTAGCGGCCGTCGGGGCCCTTGGCGAAGAAGGCCAGCGTCTGCGCGCCGGCGATGTCGCCGCCCTCGGTGACGTTCGGCCACGACTTGGGGTTGCTGGTCACGCCGTCGTTGGCGGCGGCCAGCTCCTGCAGCGGCGGCCACCGGTTGACGTCGCCCTTGACGAACCCGGTCGCCTGGACGATCTCGTTCTCGCCGTCGTTGTCGAAGTCCTCGATCTTCGGGTCCCAGCCCCAGCCGGACCAGGCGGTGCGCAGCTCGGCGCTGAGGTCCTTCCACGGCGCCTTGCCCTGCCGCAGCTTCTCGCGCAGCTCGGCCTGGGTCTTGACGGTGGACAGGAACGTGAAGTTGCTCTCCTGGATGCCGTACGGGGTGGTGATGTTGCTGACGAAGAAGTCCAGGACGCCGTCGTGGTTGAGGTCGCCGGCGTCCGAGCCCATGCCCTTGAAGGAGTCCTCACCGAGCACCTTCGACTTCGGCACGCCGATCTCGTGCGTCCCGACGGTGGGGGAGAACGTGATCTTTCCGGGGGAGGAGGTGTTGTAGAGCAGGTGGTCGGGCCCGAAGTCGTTGTTCAGCAGCAGTTCGGGCAGGCCGTCGCCGTCCAGGTCGGCGCTGGTCGCGCCGAGCTCCCAGCCGGTGGAGACGTCCGGCGGCAGCACGCCGTCCAGGCGGGTGAAGCCGCCGTTGCCGGTGCCGCGGAAGAAGTAGTCCCGGCCGCCGTTGACGGCCTTGGACAGCGAGTGGTTCATCTGCACGCCGCCGTCCACGCGGCTGTCGAGGACCGGGCTGCCGTCGGGGAAGTAGTTGCCGACGAAGATGTCCTGCCGGCCGTCACCGTCGAAGTCGGCGACGGTCGCGACGTTGCTGTTCCACACCTCGCCGGTGTACTTCGCGCCGCCCGCGTTGGGCACCAGCTCGGCCGCGTCGAAGGCGGCGGCCTCGAACCGGGCCGCGGTCGGCCGCTGCAGGTGCAGCGTGGGCGTGCGGCCCCACCAGTAGACCAGCAGGTCCGTCCGGCCGTCGTCGTTGTAGTCGGCGGGCACCGCGCCCATGGGCGCCATCGCGTCGGTGACCGGCAGCGAGCCGAGCGACAGCGCGAACGGCCGGTACCGCTCGCCGCCGCCCTCGACCGGCGCCGGGGTGACGACCACCTGGTCGGTACGCGGGTCGACGATCACCAGGTCGTCGTCCCTGCCGTTGCCGTCGAGGTCGTTCAGCGCGATCGCGGCCCCCACGGAGGAGATCCAGGCGTCGATGTGCTTGTAGGCCTGGTTCACCTTGCGGACGGTCTTGGCCGGGCCGCCGCCCGGCATCGCGATCGCCAGGGACTTGAAGCCGTACGCGCCGGCCATCTCGGCCTTGGTCGCGTCGGAGGCGAAGGTCGGGTGGCCGATCGCGAAGACGGCGATCATCAGCGCGAGTGCGGCGACTCCCGCCGCCTGCTTGCGCAACCACGCGGCTACCGAGCTCACGAGGGAACACCTCCATGGAAGACGAACGTCTCGGCGATACGCCGGCGCCACGCCTCGTAGGCGGGCGGCGAGTCCTGTGCTGTCGCGGTGGGGCGGGTCGCGCGGCTCACCTCGGCCGCCTGCTCCGCCGTGGTGCCGCAGAGAACGCCCACGGCCGACTCGGTGTGCGGGAAGAGCAGCCCGGCGCGGATCCTGGCCTCGGCAGCGAACACGCTGCCCTGGGCCAGCGGCCCCCGGTGCGCTCCGGCGCGCTCGCGCAGCCACCGCAGCTCGGCGTCGTCGGCGCCGCCCGCGTAGGTGGCGGCCAGGCCGATGCCGGCGTAGAGGTCGGCGTGGCGGGACTCGGGGAACCGTTCGAGCAGCGTGACCGCCCGCTCGGCGCTGGTGCCGGCGACGAACCACAGCGCGCGGCCGATGCCCTGGTCGAGGGCGTGGGCCGCGTAGTCCTCCTGGCCGGCCGGCCAGGAGAAGCGGGGTTCGCGCACCTGCTGGTGCACGTACTTGTCGGTGTGGAAGTAGGCCTGGTGGAAGCCGTACCCGTCGTGGACCAGCCACAGCAGCAGCGGGTCCAGCAGCCGGGGCTTGGGCCACAGGAAGCGGGGGAGCCGGGCCATGGCCCAGCCGATCCCCACGTAGATCATGTAGTTGTGGTGGTGCCCGCGTCCCCGGAGGCAGGCGTTGACCCGGCGCAGGTCGCCGAAGGTCATGCAGTCCAGGATGGCGAAGCCCATGCCCGCGCCTTCGTAGGCGAAGCCCCGGAAGCGGGCGGGCACCTCTTCGAGCCGGTCCTCGGCCTCGGCGACGGTGCGCGACTCCACGGCGTGGGCGTAACCGGCGAGAAAGTATTCGCCGACCGTCTCCAGTAATTCGGTGGACGCCGCGTTCTTCACCCAGAAGCCGCGCGTTTCTACCTTTGTCTCGCCGACGTCCGGCACCAGAATTCTGCGTCTCAGTGACCGCAATGCGCTTGCCAATTGAGCCTCCGCCGCTTATAGCCCGAACAATCCAATTTCATTGACACATGCCGTCCGGTGGCCGGACAACTTCGGCTTTGCTCAGCTCGGAGGCTCATTTTTGGGCGTGCGAAAGCGAATGTCGTGCTTATTCCGGGAAACGCTCAGCGGGCCGGGAGCTCGGCCTCGGCCGCGAAATGCGCGCGCACCCTGCCGCGCCACAGCTCGTAATCCGGGACGCGTTCCGACGTGCCCGCGGCGACTTCGCTGTCGTCGGCCAGCGCCACCGCGCCGGCCACGTCGAGCCCCGTCAGCACCGCGCCCGTGGCCGCCGAATGCTCCGGGACGAAGCCCGAGTAGTGCCGGGCCTTGGTCGCGAACACCGAGCCCTGGGCCAGCTCGCCCCGGTGCTCCCCGGCCTCCTCGCGCAGCACCGCCGCCGCGCCCGCCGCGCAGCCGGCGAACGTGGCCGCCAGCCCGACCCCGCTCCACAGGTCCGCCTGCCGCCCCGGCGCGAACGCGCGCACCGCCGCGGCCACGTCGGCCGGCCTGCCGCCGTGGACGAACCACAACGCCCGGCCGACGCCCTGGTCCACGGCGCGCGGGAAGTAGGCCGCGTCGCCCTGCCAGGGGTAGGGGGCCGGCACCTGCTGCCCGTCGACGTACCGGCGGGTGTGGAAGTAGGCCAGGTCGAAGCCGTACCCGTCCACGGCCAGCCAGCTCATCACCGGGTGGTACGGGGTGCCGTCCAGGTCCGGCAGCACCTTCTTCCACAACACCCGCGGCAGCCGGGCCATGGCGAAGCCGATGCCGATGTAGGCCAGGAAGATGTGCGGCTGCCCCGGGCCCATGAGCAGGTCCCGGGTCCGCCGCCCGCGCCCGCCGCCCATGGCGTCCAGCACGGTGAAGGCCATCGTCGCGCCCTCGTAGGCGAAGCCGCGCTGCTCGACGTCCACCAGGGACAGCCGGCGCTCGATCTCCCACTGGTCGCGGACGTCGATGCCCCACTCGAAGCCGCACACGACGGCCTGCGGGATGGCCTCCAGGCGGCCGGTGAGCGCCGAGGGGACGACGGGGAAGCCGCGTGCGCCGAAGGTCACGTCGGCCAGGGATGGCGCCAGCACGAGCCGGCGCAGCGAACCGAGCAGAGACGACATGGTGTGCTCCTCCTCCAGTACCGTGAAGACCCGGGTCAGCTCGCCCAGGCCGCCAGCCGCCAGTCGCCGCCACCGCCGGCCAGCGGGCTGCGCACCAGTACGGACGGGTCTGCCCACGCCGACGCCTCGCGCTCGGCCGCCTCGGCCAGGCGGCGGAAGACCGCCGCGACGACCGCTTCGAGTTCCTCGGGGGTCGCCTGCCCCCGCACCACGGTGAGTTCCATGCCTTCGACGCTCGCCCGCGGGCCCGCGCGGCCGCAACTTCCTGCATGCCCGGTGCCCCCGGGGAGTACAGGTGCGCACGGGTGAACCCGGTCCGGCGGCGGAAGTCTCGCCGGAGCGGGCGGGCCCCGGGTCAGGACTGGGCGGTCAGGACTGGGCGGTGTCGTCGAACTCCACCACGAGCGGGAGGTCGGCCCGGCGGCGGATGTTCAGCTTGCGGTAGGTGCGGGTCAGGTGCTGCTCGACGGTGCTGATCGTGATGTAGAGCTTGGCCGCGATCTCACGGTTGCTGTAACCGGCCGCCGCCAGCGCGGCGACCCGGCGCTCGCCGACGCTCAGCACGCCGATCAGGTCGCCCGGCAGGGGGGACGGCGCCCCGTCCCCGTCCGCCGCCCGGCTGAGCGCGCCGATCATCGGCTCGGCCCCGCACTCCAGGGCCGCCGCCTGCGCCCGTCCGGCGACCGTCCGGGCCCGACGGAACTCGCCCAGCGCCTCGTACGCCTCCACCAGGTCGAACAGCGCCCTGGCCAGCTCGTACCGGTCGCCGGCGAGCTGGAGGTACTCCACCGCCTGGCGCAGCAGCGCCGGACGGCGGGCCGGCTCGGAGACGGCCGCCTTGAGCCGCATCCCGATGCCGCGTCCCCGGTAGGCGCCGGGGCCGCAGCCGTCCAGGTGGGCCTTGATCAGCTCCCTGGCCTCCTCGGTCTGGCCCATCCGCAGGCACGCCTCGGCCGCGTCGGCCTGCCAGGGGATCAGCGCCGGGTTGTTCAGGCCCCAGGCCGTCACCAGCTCGCCGCAGCGCAGGAAGTCGTGCAGGGCGGCCACGAACGACTCGCCGGCCAGGTTGTAGCGGCCGCGGGCGTACAGGTAGTGCAGGCCGTAGCGGGTCTGGAACATGGCCTCGGCGACCGGCCGGTCCAGCGGGTCGCGCACGGCCTCGTGCCGGCCCATCGCGGTCAGCGCGATGACCAGGCTGGCCAGCGGGCCGCCGATGGCCACGCCCCAGCTGCTCATCGGGATCGTGTCCAGCGCGATGCGGGCGTGCCGCTCGGCGGCGGGCATGTCGCCCTGGCGGATCGCGATCTCGGCCCGGATGGCCGCCAGCCGGGCCCGGCGGCTCGGCGCCTGCCGGGCCGCCGCCTCGTCGCCGAACAGGTCGCACAGCGGCGCCGCGCGCTCGCAGCGTCCGGCGTAGGTGAGGGCGAGCAGCGAGTTCTCCACGACGTCCAGGGACATCTCGTCCAGCCGCTCGCCCTCCAGGATGCGCTCGACGGCGTCGAGGTTGTGCTCGCGCGGGCCGTGGGTGAGCACCTCGGCCAGGGCGAGCGTGGACTCCAGCCGCCGATTGACGGCGACCGACACCATGCCGGCCAGGATGTGCTCGCGCGGCGGGTTGGCCACGTAGGCGGCCAGCGGCGGGCAGGTCACCCGCAGCCAGAGCTGCGCCACGACCAGCTCGGCCAGCGTCGCGTGGTCGGACGCCGACGCCTCCATGTTGAGCTGCTCCAGCACGTCGCGGGCGTCCTCGAAGCGGCCGTGCCACAGCAGCGCGCGGGCCAGCACGACGGCGTCGCTGCCGTGCAGGCTGCCCTTCTGCAGCGCCTCGGTGAGCTGGTCCAGGTGCCCGGCGGGGGTGGCCGGGTTGATCCGCCACTCGGCGCGGACGAGCATGGTCATCAGCTTGGAGCGCTGGAGCTCGTCGGTGCACTCGCGCCAGGCCAGCTTCAGGTAGGCCACCGCCGACTCCACCTCGCCCTTGCGCAGCGCGGCCAGCGCGGCCTCCTCCAGCGTCGGCACCACCCACGGCGCCTCGACTCTGGCGGCCTGGAGCAGGCGGTCGGCGACCACGCCGGGCCGCACGCCGCGCGTGTAGGCCAGCTCGGCGGCGCGGCGGTACAGCTCCTTGCGCTCCGGCAGGTCCATGCCGGCCAGCACCGCCGAGCGCACCGCCTCGTGCCGGTAGCCGCCGCCGCGCAGCAGGCCGGTCGCGCCGATCGTGAGCAGCTCCCTGCTGACGTCGACCGCGGGCAGTTCGAGCATCTCGGCCAGCCCGTCGGCCTCGCCGAGCACGGCCAGGCCCTGCGCCACCCGGACGGTACGCGGGTGGCTGCGCCGCAGGCACGTCTCGACCGCCCGGACGAACCGGTCGCCGACGACCAGCTCACGCGGCGGCTCCTCCACGGCCCGCAGGTGCTGGCGGTAGTCGGCGGCCAGCTCGCCGGCCAGCAGCGGGTTGCCGCCGCTGATCGTGTGCCACTCCTCGGCGAACCGCTCGGTCGCGCTGAGCCCCACCTGGCCCGCCACCAGCGCGGCCACGCCCCTGCGGGAGAGCGGGGCGAGCTGCAGGCGCAGGCAGTGCGGCAGCCGCAGCAGGTCGGTCTCCAGCGGGCCGTCCGTGCCCTGCCGGTCGTTGAGCGCGAACACCGCCACGATCCGGGCGTTGCGCACCCGCCGCGCCAGGTAGGCCAGGCACAGCAGGGACGTGCGGTCGGCGTGGTGCACGTCGTCCACGACGACCACCAGCGGGCAACGTTCGGACAGGTCGAGCAGCACCGTGACGAGGGCGTGCACGACCTGCGGGTCGAGCAGCCGCTCGGCGTCGGCGTGCGCCGCGGTCGCGGTCCGCACGCCCTCCGCCAGCAGTTTCTCCGAGCGCTCGCGCTCCTCCTCGACCAAGGGGGCGTCCTGGATGAGCTGGCGGAGCAGGCCCAGCTGCAGGTCCTGCTCCATGCGCGATCCTGTCGCCGTCACCGCGAGCGCGCCCAGCTCTATGGCCTGCTCGGACAACGCGCGCAGCAGCGCGCTCTTGCCCGTCCCGGCGGGCCCGCTGACCAGCGCGACCCGTCCACGGCCGAGGATGGCGTTGGCGACGAGCGACTCCAGGCAGGACATCTCCTCCTGCCGTTCGATGAGAGTCATGGCCGTCTCCCCACATGTCGTGTTGCGCTCACGCTAGGCCGGGGTGGTATTCGATCTCTATCGTCCCGCCATCAGCCGCCGGTTCCTGGCCGCGCGCCGGCGTCCGGGCTCGGGAAGGGGCAGCTCGGGGGCAGTGGTGGGCGCGGTGGCGGGTGCGGTGGCGGGTGCGGTGGCCGGCGGGTGGGCGCGGCGGGCGCGGGCCACGGCCGTGCCCACGGCGGCCAGGGCCGCGGCGGCCGCGTCGGGCGCGGCGCCGGCGCCCCACGCCGTGCCGCCGTCCAGGCCGCACCGGGCGTAGACGGTCACCTCGCCGCCGGCCGCGCCGGCCGCGCCGTCGAGGTGGTGCACGGCCCGGACCCGGACGCCGGCGGCCTCCAGCGCCGTGCGCAACGCCGCCGCCGTGTCCGATCGGGCCTGCCCGTACGCGCCGCCGTCGACGTGCAGCGTGGCCACCGTCCCGGCGAGGTCGCCGGGCAGGTCGGCGGGGTCGCCGGGGGTCAGGTACTCCTGCTCGAACAGCCGCCTGATGCGCTCCGGCTCGACCTCGCCGCGCCCGGCCTCGGCCATCGCCTGGACGGCCCGGCCCAGCTCGATCTGCAGCCCGCGCGGCAGCGTGATGCCGTACCGGGCGTTCAGCAGGTACGCCGGGCCCGCCTTGCCCGACTGGCTGGTCACCCGGACCACCGCCTCGTACGTGCGCCCCACGTCCCGCGGGTCCACCGGCAGGTACGGCACCTCCCACGGCAGCCCCGCCGGATCGTTCCCGGTACGGGCCGCCTCCCGGTCCATGGCGTCGAACGCCTTCTTGATCGCGTCCTGGTGCCCGCCGGAGAAGGCGGTGAACACCAGGTCGCCCCCGTACGGGTGGCGCGGCGGCACCGCGAGCCCGGTGCACTCCTCGACGACGCGCCGCACCCGGTCGAGATCGGAGAAGTCGATGCCGGGGTCGACGCCCTGGGTGGCCAGGTTCAGGCCCAGCGTGACCAGGCAGACGTTGCCCGCCCGCTCCCCGTTGCCGAACAGGCAGCCCTCGATGCGCTGGACGCCG
>NZ_JBFAOM010000059.1:0-50314 GCF_040675235.1 Nonomuraea sp. NPDC049637 | reverse complement strand
GCCGCTTGGCGTGCTTCTTGTGGACCGCCTGGCGGGTGACGCCGAGCGCCTCGGCCACCTGCGGCCAGCTCCAGCCCGCCCGCATCGCCTGCTCCACGGCGGCGTCCTCCAGCTGGTCGGCCAGGCGGCGCAGCGCGACCACGGCCGCGAGCGCGTCCGCGGGCTCCTTGACTGACATTCCAGCCACCCTAGGCGTCCGGCCCCGGAACAGGCAATTCAGGTTGCTTGGCGGGGAGCCGAGGCGTCATGCCGGGAGCCATCGGGTAGGGCCAGGGATGTCATGAGCACGATCGAGAACGCCGGGGCGGCCGCCTACCGCATCCCCACCGACCAGCCCGAAGGCGACGGCACGCTGGCCTGGCGGTCCACCACCATGGTCGTCGTCACCCTGACCGCCGCGGGCGTCACCGGCACCGGCTGGACCTACGCCCCGGCCGCCGCCGCCTCGGTCGTCACCGAGCTGCTGGCCGGCCTCCTGACCGGCGCGGACGCCGCCGACATCCCCGCCCTGCACGCCGCGATGCTCCGGCAGGTGCGCAACGCGGGCCGTCCCGGCGTCGCCGGCTACGCCGTCTCGGCCGCCGACGTGGCGCTGTGGGACCTCAAGGCGCGCCTGCTCGGCCTGCCGCTGACCCGCCTGTTCGGCGCCGCCCGGCCCGAGGTCCCCCTGTACGGCTCGGGCGGCTTCACCACCTACGACGACGAGGCCACCACCGCCCAGCTCGCCCGCTGGGTCCACGAGCAGGGCATCGGCCGCGTCAAGATCAAGATCGGCGAGTCGTCCGGCAGCCGCCCCGACCGCGACCTGCACCGCGTGGCCCTGGCCCGCCGCGTCATCGGCGACCGGGCCGAGCTGTACGTCGACGCCAACGGCGGCTACACCGCCAAGCAGGCCGTCCGCCTGGCCGCGCGCATGGGCGAGCACGACGTGACCTGGTTCGAGGAGCCCGTGTCCTCCGACGACCTGCCGGGCCTGCGGCTCGTCCGCGAGCGGGCCGCCCCCGACGTCACCGCCGGCGAGTACGGCTGCGACCCCGCCTACTTCACCCGCATGTGCCGGGCCCAGGCCGTCGACTGCCTCCAGGTCGACGCCACCCGCTGCGGCGGCTACACCGGCTGGTTCGCCGCCGCCGCGATCGCCACGGGCCACAACCTGCAGGTGTCCGCCCACTGCGCGCCCAACCTGCACCTCCCGGCCGCCGCGAGCACCGCCAACCTGCGCCACGTCGAGTGGTTCCACGACCACCAGCGCATCGAGGCCGAGCTGTTCGACGGCGCCGCCGACCCCTCCGGCGGCTCGGCCCGCCCCCGGCCCGACGCCCCCGGCCACGGGCTGGAGCTGCGCGCCGCCGCCGCCGAACCCCACCGCGTGGCCTGACGGAAGGAGCCGGCGCCGATGCGGATCGAGGACTACGCCCTGATCGGCGACATGCACACCGCCGCGCTCGTCGGCCGCGACGGCTCGATCGACTGGTTGTGCCTGCCCCGCTTCGACTCGCCCGCCTGCTTCGCCGCGCTGCTCGACGGCCCGTCCGCCGGACGCTGGCTGCTGGCCCCCGCGGGCGGCGGCCGGGCCACCTCCCGCCGCTACCGCCAGGGCACCCTCATCCTGGAGACCACCTGGGACGGCCCCGGCGGCAGCGTCCGGGTGGTGGACTTCATGCCGCCCCGCGGCGAGGCCCCCGACGTGGTGCGGATCGTCGAGGGCGTGCGCGGCCGGGTCGAGATGACCATGGAACTGGTGCTGCGCTTCGACTACGGCCACGACGTCCCCTGGCTGCGCTACGAGCCCGGCGTGCTGGCCGCGGTCGCCGGCGGCGACGCCACCTGGCTGCGCACCCCCGTCGAGCTGTGCCCGGACGCCGACCGGCACCGCACCACCGCCTCCTTCACGGTGGGGGAGGGGCAGCGGGTGCCGTTCGCGCTGACCTGGCAGCAGTCGTGGCTGCCGCGCCCGGAACCGGTCGACCCGCCCGAGGCCCTGGCCGACACCGAACGGCTGTGGCGCGAGTGGGCCGGCCGGTGCGGCTACCAGGGCGACTACGACGAAGCCGTCCGCACGAGCCTGCTCACCCTCAAGGCCCTCACCTACGCCCCCACCGGCGGGCTCGTCGCCGCCGCCACCACCTCGCTGCCCGAGCAGCTGGGCGGCTCGCGCAACTGGGACTACCGCTACTGCTGGCTGCGCGACGCCAGCTTCACCCTGCAGGCCATGATGACCGCCGGCTACGACGCCGAGGCGCGCGCCTGGCGCGAATGGCTGCTGCGGGCCGTCGCCGGGCACCCCGCCGACCTGCAGATCATGTACACCGTCGAGGGCGGCCGGCGCATCCCCGAATGGACCGCCGACTGGTTGTCGGGCTACGAGGCGTCCCAGCCCGTACGCGTCGGCAACGCCGCCTCCGGCCAGCTCCAGCTCGACGTCTACGGCGAGACCCTCGACTGCCTGCACCTGGCCCGCCGGTCCGGCCTGGCCGTCGACGACGAGGCCTGGGACCTGCAGAACGCCCTGATGAACTACCTCGAAGGCATCTGGGACCAGCCAGACAACGGGCTGTGGGAGACCCGGGGGCCGCGCCGCCCGTTCGTGCACTCCAAGGTGCTGGCCTGGGTCGCGGCCGACCGCATGATCCAGGCTGTCGAGACGTTCGGCCGCGACGGCCCGGCGGGCCGCTGGCGCGCCCTGCGCGAACGCATCCACCAGGACGTCTGCGCCCACGGCTACGACGCCGAACGCAACACCTTCACCCAGTACTACGGCTCGACCGGCCTGGACGCGGCCCTGCTGCTCATCCCGCGCCTCGGCTTCCTGCCGCCCGGCGATCCGCGCGTCGTCGGCACCGTGGACGCGATCGCCCGCGACCTCGTCCACGACGGTCTCGTCCTGCGCTACCAGGCCGAGGAGGAGAACATCGACGGCCTGCCCGGCGGCGAGGGCACCTTCCTGGCCTGCTCCTTCTGGCTGGCCGACGCCCTGGCCGCGACCGGCCGCCGGCGCCGGGCCACCGAGCTGTTCGAGCGGCTGCTCGGCCTGCGCAACGACGTCGGCCTGCTGGCGGAGGAGTACGACACCGTGCACCACCGGCAGGTCGGCAACTTCCCGCAGGCCTACAGCCACGTCTCGGTGATCAACAGCGCCACCGTCCTGTCGGGCAGGTTCAGGCCTGGGCGCCCTCGGCATCAAGACGGGTGAAGGTGGCCCCGTGCAGCACGGCGCGGGCGCCGAGCACGTGCCCGTCGCACATCCTGGTCACCGTCCCGGCCTGGTCGGTCACCTTCCACCGGACCAGCTCCTGGCAGGGCCGGCCGGCCCGGTCCTGCGGCCAGGTGCGGTGGCAGACCCGGCACTCGGTGATGTTCGCCCGGTAGGACAGGGTGTTGCCGTGCTCGGGGCAGACGCCCCACGGCATGCCGCAGACCTGCTCACGCTGCGCCCGCAGCCGGGCCAGGTCGCCGGCCGCCCGTTGCAGGTCCTCGCCGCCCCGGTCCAGCCAGTCGGCGGCGTGCCGCGCGGCCCGGAGCTGGTCGCCCTCGGGGGATCCGGCGGGCTCGCCGTCGCACAGCGAGCGCACCTCGGCGGCGAGGTCCTGAGCGCGGCGCGCGAGGTCGCGCAGCTGGGCGGGGGTGACAGTCATGAGGGCTCTCATCTCGTCAGGGCCGGGCGGCAACGGTGGGCGACGGTCACGCGACGGGAACGGCCGGGCGGCCGCTCCCGCCCTCCAGTCTCCTCAGCCCGGCGCGCTCGTGGCGCGCTCGCGGCCCACGAGTTCGCGCGCCCGACGGCCGAGGGGCGTCAGGACGTGGGGACGCCGCTGTAGGCGGGCCCGAAGAACACCAGCGTCACCAGGTCCTCGGTGACGTCGTGGAAGCGGTGCTCCTCGCGGGCCGGGACGAACAGGGTGGTGCCGGGGCCGACCTCGGTGGTGACGCCGCCCGCGGTGAAGGAGGCGCGTCCGCTGGTGACGACGTAGATCTCGTCCTCGGCGTGCGGCGACTGGCCGTCGACGGCGCCGGCCGGGATGGAGTACGTGCCGAAGCTGAGCGCGGGCACGCTCAGGTGCTCGGCGAAGTTGGCGGAACCGTCCGGGGCGGGCTCGAACCGGCCGCTGTCGATGATCTCCATGGCCGGTGATCCTCTCATGCCGCCGCGAGCCGCGCCGTCGGCGGGGAGATGCTTGCGGCATGCCCTAAATGTGAGTAAATGTCACGTCATGTGGAGTGGCTGGAGTGGCCGGATGTCCGCGGCCGTCAAGCGTGAGCTGGCGTACGTGCGCGGGCAGGCCGCCGGGCTGGCCAAGCCGGGGTCGTACCAGCGGTTGCAGGCGCTGCAGATCGCCAAGGCGACGCTGGCGGCGGTGCTGGCCTGGCTGACGGCCAGCCGGCTGCTGGCGCTCGGCGCCACCTGGATCGCCCCCGCCACCGCGGTGATCATGGTGCACGCCACCGTGTACCGCACCCTCACCAACGGCCTGCGCCGGGTCGCCGCGGTCGGCGCCGGGGTCATCCTGGCCGGCAGCATCGGGCACCTGCTCGGCCTGGGCGTGCTCAGCCTGGTCCTGGTCGTGCCGCCCGCGCTGATCGCCGCCCGCTGGCACCGCATGGGCAACCACGGCTCCGACGTCGCCACCACCGCCGTGCTGCTGCTCTCCTTCGCCGCCGCCTCCCAGGAGCGCTACCTGCTGGCGTACGTGCTGGCCACGGCCATCGGCGCGGTGAGCGGCGCGGTGGTCAACAGCGTGTTGTGGCCGCCGCTGTACCGCGACCGGCCCGACGCGGCCGTCCGCCGCCTGGCCCGCGAGACGGCCGCGCTGCTGACCTCCGTCGCCGAGGGCTTACGGGACGAGTGGAACCTCTCGGCGCTGCCCGACTGGGAACGCCAGGCCGTCCGGCTGGACGAGCACCTGGCCGACGCGGCCGCCGCCGTGGCCGACGGCGCCGAGAGCCGCCGCTACAACCTGCGCCACAGCCTCCACCCGGTCACGGCCGCGCAGGACCACGAGCAGGTGCTGCGCCGGCTGACCACGCTGGCCGCGCACGTGCACACGATCGTGCACGCCCTGGCGCACCTGGAACACCACGACGGGCCCTCGACCGACGTCAGCCCCGACTACGCCCGCGACTACGCCGACCTGCTGGACCTGCTGGGCGACGCCTTGACCGCCACCGTACGGCGCGACCCGGACGCCGGAAAGGCCCGCACCCTGCTCGGCCGGGCGGAGGCGCAGGCGAGCCGCATTCACGACCAGATGACGACGGAGATCCAGAAGGGCGAGGTCGCCCACCCGGCCGGCTGGGCGCTGAGCGGCAGCCTGCTCACCGACGCCGAACGCATCCTGGCGGTCCTGACCGACATCCTGGCGGCCACGCCCGCCGGCCAGGACGACGACAACCGCCCCTCATCACCCGCCGGCCAGGACGACGACAACCGCCCCTCCTCGCCCGCCACCCACCCCTGACCCGCCGACCGGCCCCCGTTTGCGCCGGGGGGCCGTCGCGCGGCACACTCGGGAGCCATGCTCATCAGGTCGTTCCCCGAGCCGGACGTGCCCACGGCCCTGCTGGCCCAGGTGCGCGACCTGCAACGGGAGGCCTGGCCGGGCCACGACTTCCCCGCGCCCGACGGCGGCGGCCCCGCGCACGACCCCACCCTCGCCCCCCGGACCATGATCCTCCTCGACGAGGGCACGGTCCTGGCCGCCCTGGACATCCTGTCCAAGACCCTCACCCACGCCGGCCACCGGTTCCGCGCCGCGGGCCTGAGCACCGTGGTGACCAGGAAGGCCGCCCGCGGCCGGGGGCACGGCCGCCGCCTGGTGGGCGCCGCGCGCGCGGCCGTCGCCGAGGCGGGCTTCGACGTCGCCCTGTTCACCTGCGACCGGCCGCTCCAGGGCTTCTACGAGAGCGCCGGCTGGTCGGCCGTCCCCGGCGCGGTGCTGGTCGGCGGCACGCCGCAGGCGCCCTTCCCCAGCGACCGGCCCGGGTTCGACAAGGTCACGATGGGCGACTTCCCCTCGGCCCACGGCCGGGCGCACCGGCTGTCGTTCCACCACGCGCGCGTCGAGCTCCACCCCGGGGAGATCGACCGGCTCTGGTGAGCCTGCCTCAGGCGTCCCGGCCTCGCCGGACCAGCGGCAGGAAGACCTCGTCCACGATCTCCACCAGGACGTCGTCCGGGGCGCTGGGCGCACCCCGCACCACGAACTCGTTGCGCAGCAGCACGATGGCCACCGTGGCGACCCTCGGGCGCAGCGACTCGGGGTCGGCCTCGCCGCGGGCCACCGCCCGTTCCAGGACGGCCAGCCAGGGCGCGGCCACCGCGTCGTCCGACTGCTCCTGGAGCTGGGCCAGCAGCTCGGCGGCGCCGCCGGCGGCGGCGATCAGGTCGCGCAGGATCGCGCCGAGGGGCGAGCTCCAGTAGCGGTTGGCCCGGCGCAGCAGCTCCAGGGCGTCGCCGCGCAGCTCGCCGGTGTCGGGCGGCGAGACCGTCGTGGCCAGCCGCTTGTAGGCGGCGACGCCGAGGGCCAGGCGGCCCGGCCAGCGGCGGTAGATGGCGTTCTTGTTGGTGCCGGCGCGGGCCGCGACCTTGTCCATCGTGAGCCCGGCGAACCCGGACTCGGTGAGCTCGTCGGCCGCCGCGCTCAGGATCGCCTCCTCCAGCGCGGCCCCGCGCCGCCGTGTCCGCCCGCCTGCCTCGGCCATCGCCACCCTCCTCGGTCTGAGGGTACCGACCGTACCTCACATAGGCTAAGGTACGGGCAGTACCGTAAATCTGAAGGGAACAGCCATGCGTGCCAAAGGCATCAGCTACGACACCGGTTTCGTCGTCAACGGGACGATCGGCCACCCCGGGTTCGACCCCGACGTGGTGGCGCGCGAGATGCGCGTCATCCGGGACGACCTGCACTGCACGGCCGTCCGCGTCATGGGCGGCGACCCCGAACGCCTGGAGATCGCCGCCCGCCACGCCGCCGACCTCGGGCTGGAGGTCTGGTTCTCGCCCTATCCGCTGGAGCTGACCGAGGAGGAGATGCTGGCGCTGTTCGCCGACTGCGCCGAGCGCGCCGAACGGCTCAGGCGGCGCGGCGCCGAGGTGGTCTTCGTCACCGGCGCCGAGCTGTGCCTGATGAGCAAGGGCTTCCTGCCCGGGGACGACATCGACGAGCGGGTCGCCCTGCTGAGCCGTCCGGAACGGGTGCGCGAGCTGGTCGGCGGCGTCCGCACGCGGGTCAACGACTTCCTCGGGCGGGCGGTGGCCGTCGTGCGCGAGCGGTTCGGCGGCCGGGTGACCTACGCCTCCGTGCCGCTCGAAGGCGTCGACTGGACGCCGTTCGACCTGGTCTCCGTGGACCTCTACCGGTCGGCCGAGATCGTGGACGTCTTCGAGCAGGGCGTGCGCGGCCTCGTCGCGGAGGGCAGGCCGGTCGCGATCACCGAGTTCGGCTCGGCGACCTACCGCGGCGCGGGCGACCGCGGCGCGCTCGGCCTGGAGATCGTCGAGTACGCCCCGGGCACCCGCGAGCCGCTCCGGCTGACCGGCGAGCACGTCCGCGACGAGGAGGGCCAGGCCGCGTACGTGCGCGAGCTGCTGGAGATCTTCGACGCCGCCGGCGTGGACAGCGCCTTCGTGTTCACCTTCGCGCTGCGCGACCACCCGCACCGCCCCGACGGCGACCCCCGCGACGACCTGGACCTGGCCAGCTACGGCGTCGTCAAGGTCTACGAGGACCGCTCCGGCACCGCCTACCCCGGCCTGCCCTGGGACCCCAAGGCCGCCTTCGCCGCCGTCGCCGGCCACTACGCGAAGCACTGACGTGACCCTGCCCACCGCCACCCTCGGCCGCATCGGCCTGCGCGTCAGCCGCCTCGGCTACGGCGCCATGGAACTGCGCGGCCCCCGCGCCTGGGGCCCGCCGGTGTCCGACGACGCGGCCCGCGCCGTGCTGAACGAGGCCCTCGACGCCGGGGTGAACCTCATCGACACCGCACCCGACTACGGCGACGCCGAGGAGCACATCGGCCGCTGGATCGCGCACCGCCGCGACGAGTTCGTCCTGGCGGGCAAGTGCGGCTGCTCCCTCACGGACGGCGACCCCGCGCACGACTACACGAGGGCGAACGTGCGCGCGGGCGTCGAGCGCAGCCTGCGCCGGATGCGCACCGGCCATCTCGACGTGCTGATGGTGCACCTCAGCCCGAGCGTCTCGGTGATGGCGGCCGAGGACACCGTCGCCGGGATGCGGGCACTCCAGGACGAGGGCCTGATCCGCTTCACCGGCATGTCGGGGGAGCTGCCGCACCTTCCCGACCACATCGCGACGGGCGCGTTCGACGTGTTCCTGCTGCCCTACTCGGCGCTCGACCGCTCCCACGAACGGCTCGCCGGGGCCGCAGCGGCGAGCGGGGCGGGCACGATCGCCCGCGGGGCGGTGGCCCGCTCGCTCGCGCCGCCGCCCGAGGCCGTGCCCGAGCCGGTGCGCCGGCCGCTGGCGCAGCGCCACGCCCGGCTCGCCGCCGCCCGCCTGGAGGAGCTGGCCGACGGCGCGCCGGTGACCGAACTGCTGCTCCGGTTCATCCTCGGCCATCCGGAGCTGCACTCGGTGATCGTCGGCTCGGCCCGGCCGGAACACCTGCGGGCCAACGTCGCCGCCGCCCGCAAGGGCCCGCTGCCGCCCGACGTGGACGCGGCCGTCCGCGCCCGCCTGGGCCCGGCGTAGGGCAGGCGGGTCACTGGTCGTCGAGGAAGGTGAGCACGGCCATGACCCGGCGGTGGCCGCCGTCCGAGACGGCCAGGCCGAGCTTGGCGAAGATGCTGCCGATGTGCTTGTGCACCGCGTTGTCGGTGATCGTCAGCCGCTCGCCGATCTCGGTGTTGCTCAGGCCCTGGGCCATCCAGGACAACACCTCCCGCTCCCGGCCGGTGAGGCTGTCCAGGCCGTGGCCCCGCCCGACCATGAGCTGGGCGATGACCTCGGGGTCCATGACCGTGCCGCCCGCGGCGACCCGGCGGACGTCCTCGACGAACTGGCTCACCCGGCTGACCCGGTCCTTCAGCAGGTAGCCGACGCCGCCCGAGCCGTGCGCCAGCAGTTCGCGGGCGTAGATGCGCTCGACGTACTGGGACAGGACCAGGATGGGCAGGGCCGGGTCGGCGCGCCGGAGGGCGACGGCGGCCCTGATGCCCTCGTCGCGGAACGACGGCGGCAGCCGCACGTCGGCGATCACCAGGTCGGGCCGGTGCTCGGTGACGGCGTCCAGCAGGGCGCCGGCGTCCGTCACGACCGCGGCCACCTCGATGTCCTTGCTGGTCAGGAGCAGTTCCAGCCCCGTGGACAGCAGGACGTTGTCCTCGGCGATCACGACGCGCACGGCAGCTCCACGACGAGACGGGTGGGCCCTCCGGGAGGGCTGTCGATGGACAAGGTACCGTCGAGCGCGGCGGCCCTCCTGCGGATGCCGGTGACGCCGGTGCCGCGGCTCTCGTCGACGCCGCCCCTGCCGTCGTCGCAGACCTCGATGCGCAGCACGCGGCCGGACGCCAGCCGTACGGTGACGTGGCCGGCGCCGCTGTGCTTGGTGGCGTTCGTGACCGCCTCGGCCACGATGAAGTAGGCCGCCGTCTCGACCGCGGCGGGCACCGCGCCGAGGCCGCTGACGTCCGTCTCGACGGGCAGGCCGGCCTTGGCCGTCACGGCGGCCACCGCGCCGGCCAGGCCCCTGTCGGCCAGGACGGGCGGGTACATCGTCCGGATCACCTGCCGCAACTCGGTCATCGCCTCCTCGGTGCCCTCGTGCGCGTCCTTCAGCAGCCGGCCGACGGGCCCGCCGTCGTCGTCGAGCGCCTCGCGGGCCATGGCCAGCCGCATCGCGATGGCGACCAGCCGGGCCTGGGTGCCGTCGTGCAGGTCGCGCTCGATGCGGCGCAGCTCGGCGGCGTGCGCGTCGAGGACGTTCGACCTGCTCTCGGTCAGCTCGCCGACCCGCTCGGCCAGCCGGTCGGCCTCGGAGGGGGCGAGCGCGGCCAGGCAGGCGCGGGCGTGCAGCCGGGCCAGCCGCGGCAGCGCCCACCAGGCCAGCGGCGCGGCCAGGACGACCTGCGCGACGCCCATGCCGATCGCCTGCTCCCATCCGGTGACCGGGAGGGCCACCAGCAGCCGCAGCGGTTCGTCCGCGGGGAACAGCCACCACAGCGGGGCCTCCAGCACGGGGTTCACCAGCAGCCCGGCCACCCCGAGGGCGGCCAGCGCGGCGGGCAGGCCCACGACGACGTGCAGCGCCGTCCAGCGCAGATCACGCCTGGCCCGCGTGCCCGTGAGGAGCTGCCGCCACTGGTCGCGCACCCCGGTCCTGGCCGGCGGCGCCGGGCGCGCCGGCACGTCGACCCCCAGCACCGCGCCGGCCTGCACGCGCTGCCACTCGGTCCACCGGTGGAGCACCGCCATCATGCGCGGCACCAGGACGAGCCCCACCCCGCCCACCGGGACGAGCGCGACGCCCACGGCCAGCACCGCCAGCGAGACCATCGCCGCCACGGCCGACGCGAACACCGTCAAGTGATACCGAACGAACCGCCACAGAGCTTTCACGTCACGTCATGATCTTCCGGGCGGGTAGCTCCATGGCGAGGGACACAATCGTCATCACTGCCAGGATAGAGGCCGGGACCAGCCACAACGGCCCGGCAGGCAGCGGGCGGGCCAGGAAGCCCACGCTCAGCAGCACCAGCGGCACCGCCGACAGCACCAGCCCCGACACCGACGCACCGGCGCCCACGAGCAGCGCCTCCCAGCGCACCACGCGCCTGAGCTGACGCGGGGTCAGGCCGATCGCGCGCAGCCCGGCGAACTCCTCCCGGCGCGCGGTCGTCGTCGCCACCAGCCGGTTGGCGACCGCCACCAGCACGTAGCCCAGCAGCACGGCCAGCACGGCCACGTTCACCAGCGTCTGGGCCGAGGCCATGGCGGCCTGCGGTCCGGCGGCCTGGTGGTCGAAGCGCAGCTCGGGGCGGCGCGCGAGGTCGCCGAAGTCGGCCGGACGGGCCAGCACCGCGCTGTCCAGGCCGGTCGTCGTGTGCGCGGCGGCCAGGTCGCGGGAGACCACGATCGGGCCGAACCCGAGGCCGCGCCGGTAGGTGGCGGCCACCCGCGCCCGCACCCGCGCGCCGTCGCCCATGATCAGGTCCATGCTCCCGCCGACCCGGCCCAGGCCCTCCTCCACCGCGACGGCCGCGCCCTTGAGGCCGGACAGGCCGCCGTCGGCGAGGTCCAGGTCGACCAGGCCCTCGGCGTCCGGGCCGAGCGCCATGGCGGGCGTGGCCATCAGGGCGGGGCTGTCGCCGGTCAGCATCGGCTCGGTCACCACGGTCGTCATCGCCATGCCCGCCGCCTTCGTTCGCGAGCGTACGTCGGCCAGCAGGCCGCGCGGGACGCCGCCGAGGTCAGGAGCGGTGATCGTGACGAGGCCGCGCAGGCCCACGGCGACCTCGTCGGCGCGCGCCTTGGCCATCGTGGTCTGGCTGAGCACCACGCTGAGGCCGAGCGTGACGACCATGCCGAGCGCGGCCACGGCCCCGGCGGTGCGCAGCGCGTACCCGTGGGAGTTGTGCACCGCCAGCCACAGCGGGCCGGGCAGCCGCGTCATGAGCCGCGACCCGGCCACCGCCCTGGCCGCCCCCTGCACCAGCCGCGGACCGGCCAGCGCCAGGCCGATCACCGCGACGATCGACGCGATGCCCGGACCGATCATGCCCGCCTCGCTCCGCATGAACAGCGGCGTCACGGACAGCGCCAGCGCGGCGAGCATGAGCAGCAGCCCCGCCCGGGTCCGCGCCGGCGACGGCATGCGCGGCTCGGGCAGCCCGGAGACCACCGGCATGCGCGACACCCGCAACGACCCCGCCCACGCGGCCACCCGCGTGACGCCGAGCAGCAGCAGCGTCGCGGCCAGGGCCGGCAGCGGCCCGTACACCAGCGGCTGGTCGGCGCGCACCAGCCCGATCCCGGCCAGCAGCTCGCCGAAGCGGGCGGCCAGGAAGTAGCCGAGCGCGGCCCCGAACGGCACGGCCGGCAGCGCCGCCGCCGCGGCCTGGACGGCCACCAGCCTGCGCACCTGACGCGGGGTCGCGCCGGCCGCGCGCAGCAGGGCGAGGTCGCGACGCTGCCGGTTGACCGACAGCGCCAGGCCGCCGCCCACCACGAACCCGACCACCAGCAGGCTGATCCCGCCGATCGAGGAGGGCAGGATCAGCAGCAGCCCGCGGCCGGCCGCCGCGCCAGGCGACTCCGCGTCGGCCCGGTCCCGGCCCGTGGCGTACGCGTAGCCGTCGCCCAGGCGGGCCTTCAGCCGGGCGGCCAGCGTCTCGGGGGAGACGCCGGGCGCCGCGCGGACCGCGACGAGGTCCACCGTCCGCGGCCGGCCCGCCGTCCGGGCGGCCAGGGCGGTGGCGACGGCGTCGGTGAAGTACACGCCGGGGGCGTCCACCACGGCGCTCACCCGGTAGGTGCCCGGCGTGCCGGCCGCCGTCAGCCGCAGCCGGTCGCCGACCCGCCCGCCGCTCACCGCGATCTCGTCGGCGGCGCGCGGCGCCCGTCCGGCGGTGATCCGGCCGCTCAGCGCGAGGGACGACCAGCCGTGCCCGGCGGTGGCCGGGTCGGCGGTCCGCCCGGCCGTCCCGGACCCGACGGCGGCGGGAAAGGCGAGGTCGCCGGCCGCGGCCGCCACGCCGGGCACCCGTGACGCCGCGGCGACCAGCGAGCCGGGGATCCTGGCGCGTTCGGGCAGCGCGAGGTCCGGCTCCTCCTTCAGCGGGATCGTCTGCCGGGCCGAGACCAGCACGTCCGCGCCCGACAGCCGCAGGGGCGGCTGCGCGCGGAAGGCCGAGTCCACCAGCACCCCGGTCCCGGTCACCAGCGCCATCCCGCCCAGCACCGCGGCGAACACCACGGCCAGCCCGCCCGCCTTGGCGAGCGCCAGCGCGAGCCTGATCATGCCACCCGCTCCTCGCTCAGCCGGGCCAGCCGCACGGCCAGGTCCTCGGCGGTCGGGGCGGGCAGGATGTCGAGGACCCGCCCGTCGGCCATGACGACGGTGTCGTGCGCGCGGGCCGCGGCGGCCGGGTCGTGGGTGACCATGACGACGGTCTGGCCCAGGTCGTCGACCAGCTCGCGCAGCAGGTCCAGCACGTGGGCGGCGCTGCGCAGGTCGAGGGCGCCGGTGGGCTCGTCGGCGAACACCACGTCCGGGCGCGCGGCCAGGGCGCGGACGATCGCCGCCCGCTGCTGCTGGCCGCCCGACAACTCCGTGGGCAGGTGCCGCATGCGGTCGCGCAGGCCCATCCGGTCGACCAGCTCGCCGAGCCAGGCCCGGTCCGGCCGCACCCCGGCCATCCGCAACGGCAACGTGACGTTGTCCTCGACGGTCACGGTGGGCAGCAGGTTGTAGGACTGGAACACGTAGCCCAGGTGCTTCCTGCGCCACTCCGTGCGCCGGGTCTCCGACATGCGGGTGACCTCGACGCCGCAGATGGTGATCTCGCCGGACGTCGGCGGCTCCAGGGCCGCGGCGGCCTGCAGGAGGGTGCTCTTCCCCGAGCCCGACGGCCCCATCACGGCCACGAACCGGCCGCGCGGGAAGGCCAGCGAGACGTCGTCGAGGGCGACCACGCCACCGTAGGTCTTGCTCACCCGCTCCAGCGTGACGACCGCCTCCATCGCGGGCCTCGCGACGGCGCTCACGACCGGCCTCCGGCGTAGCGCAGGATCAGCAGCCCGGCGATGCCCGCCACGCCCACCACGCCCGACGCCAGCCCGACGGGGTTCAGATCGCCCCGCGTGACGATGCCGGCCGCCACGTTCACCGAGACCCCGACCACCGCCGTGATCCACAGCAGGGCGCGCAACGCCGGTCGCCGCGGCTGGGTTCGCGGCCGGGTCCGCGGGCTGTGCGCCGCCCGCTCATATGTGTCAATTCTGTACGGATCGCTCATGGGGACAACGCTATGGACGCCGGTCTCCGCGCTGAATCCCGCCAGCATCCGAAGTGACGGTACAGACTGCTGTAGTACGTACGGGCACGGATCGGGAGGAAGACGTGGTGCAGCGGATCGGGGGCATCGGGGTGGGCGAGATCGGCCGGGCCTTGGTGACGGGCCTGTGCGAGGGCCCTGGCGAGCGTCCCGAGGTGTTCCTCTCCCCGCGGAGCGCCCGGGGCGGCGTGCTCGCGGCCGAGGACGAGGCGGCCTTCAACGTCTTCTCTGCGCTGACCGCCACGCTCACCACCCACCTGTCCTACCTGGCCACGCTCAGCACGTGGGCCGCCGGGCACGGCGTGCCGCCCGAGGTGGCCGAGGGCTACGTCCGCGGCCTGTTCCAGGGGCTCGGCCGGGCCCTGGGCGAGGAGAGCCGTTCGCTGGCGCGGCTCGCGGCCGACCACGAGACCCCGAACGGCAGCAACGAACGCGTCCGCACCACCTGGTTCACCCCGGCCAGCTCGCAGGCCCTGGCCGAGACGCTCGACGACCTGCTCGACCGCCTCACCTGACCGCGGCCTCCCGGCCGGGCGGTCACCGGCAGTCCTTCCTCCCCGGCGCGCAGAACCGCACCTCCGGGTAGCGCGCCGACGGCCCGTCCAGCAACGGTTGCGGCCTGCCGCGCAGGTGCAGGTCGAGGAAGGCCAGGACGTACGCGCGGACGATCTGCGTGGGCCGGGCCGCGCCCAGGGAGCCCGGCGCGCCCAGGCCGAGCGCCCCGGCCAGCAGCGGCACGTCGGTGAAGGACTGGTGGTCCGCGCCGGGCAGGGTCAGCCACCGCTTCCAGCCGGACAGCAGCCTCCAGTCGCGGTCCCAGGAGGTGTCGCGCCCGCCCGGCCGGTGGTCCGCCGACCCCAGGAACAGGAACGGCCGCGACAACCCGCCCTCGGGGATCCGGGCGTACGTGGTGCCGTCCATGTCGAGGCCGGCGCGGATCCGGCGGTCCTTCAGCATGGCCGCCACCGCCGCGGCCCCGCCGATCGAGTGGCCCGCCATCGCGATCCTGCTCCGGTCGATCAGCCGCGAGCCCGGCCACGCCGGGTCCGGGCCGGTCAGCCGGTCGAGCACGAAGGAGACGTCGGCCGCCCGCACATCGGTCACCCTCGGCCCGAACCCCGGGTCGGTGTCGCTGTCGCAGGCCACGCACGCGGCGACGCGCCCGCCGGGGAAGGTCGTGGCATAGTTCTCGTAGGCGTGGTCGACGCCGGCGACGACGTACCCGTGGGAGGCCAGGTCCTCGGCGAGGGCGGTCAGCGTGCCGCGCGGCAGGGTGAACCCGGGGGAGAGCACCACCAGGGGCAGGCCGCCCGTCCGCCCGTCCGGTTCCGCGCCGGTGCGGGCGTTGGTCCGCACCTTGCTCAGCACGTCGGAGGGCGCGCCGGTCACCCGCTTGCCCCGCAGCGTCAGCTCGGACTCCTTGGCCGACATGTAGGGCGCGGGCGTCCCGGTCCCCGTCCGCGCCGGGTACCACAGGGTGACCATCAGCTCCCTGGCCTTGGCCTCGGGCACCCACGGGTCGGCGCGGGAGGCGTCCTTCAGGTACAGGACGGTCGCGCCGACCGCCCGGCCGCCGGTCGGCGGGGGCAGCGCCGGGGGAGCGGCGGGCGCGGCGGGCGCGGTGGTCGCGGCCGACGGGCGGGCGGCGGCCCTCGGCGGCGCGGGCGAGGCGCACGCCGACAGCAGGCACGACACGGTCAGGGCGGTCAAGACGGTCGACACGGCGTGGGAGATCGGCTTCGGTACGACGGCATGGCTCATGGGATGGTCCGTCCTCGTCGGCGCGGGGGATCGTCAGGGGTGCAGCAGGTTCAGCGCCGCGACCGACTCGATGACGTCGCCGGGGCGCACCCCCGCGGCCTTGGCCGGTCCGCCCGGCACGGCGGTCACGAACAGCGGGGGCAGCAGGGCGGGCAGGAGTGGGGGCAGCGGTGGCGGCGGGGCCGTCGCGGGGTCGCCGGACGGGCCGGCGCCGATCCTGAGGCCCAGGCCGTACTGGTCGCCGTCGTAGGCGTCGGGCGGGCGGCGCGTCCCGTGCGTCCAGCGGGCGTGGTCGTCGCCGGTCAGCGCCGACATCGTGGCCTCGGGCAGGTCGTGGCCGGCGCGGTTGAGTTCCCGGACGAAGGCGGCGAACCCGGCGGTGAGCAGCGTCCGGCCGTCCAGCGCGGCGGCGCCGTAGTAGCGGGCGAGGAGGCACCGGTACGCCTGCGCCACCACGTCGATCGTCGTCGGCCGTTCCGCGCCGGGAGGAGCGCCGCCCTGCGGCGGCGCGCACACGGCCGGACCGGCCGCGGCCGCGTTGCCCGGCCGGGCGCGCGGCGGCGTCGGCGCGGCGCAGGCCGTCGCCAGGACCAGGACGAGCCCCGCGGCCAGCGTCGTGCCCCTCATGACAGCCTCCTTCCGAGCCGGTGGAAGCAGAACGCGGTCAGGCCGAGGGCGAGCAGGACGTAGAGCCCGGTCTCGATCCACTGGAACGGCCAGAAACGCTCGAAGGGCTGGTACACCGCCCGCTGCCGCGCCATCGCCGGCAGCGTGCGGCGGACCAGCATGCCCACGGTCACGCCCAGGACGAACGCGAAGGCCGCGTACCCCATCGGGACGACGCCGCGCGCCCCGAACACCAGCGGGTCCATCAGCCCGAACCCCGGCGCGGCCGACCTGTCCAGCGGGGCGGACCACCAGGTCACCGCGAGGCTGCACAGCCCGGCGGCGGCCACCGCGGCCAGCCCGACGATCCCGATCTTGACGGCCAGCCACCGGGTGCGGGTGATGCTCTGGTTCCACACCAGCAGGTGGGTGCCGCTCTCCAGCTCGCGGGTGATCAGCGGCGCCCCCCAGAAGAGCCCGACCAGGGCCGGCAGGACCAGCACGACGAGCGTGACGGCCAGGAAGGAGGTCTGGTGCTCGTCGAAGAACCGGTCGAAGAAGCGCCCGCAGTCGCCGTCCGCGGCGCAGCCGGCCGAGTAGTCGCCGGCCAGCCGCGGCCCGGTCACGGCAAGGACAGCGGCGAGCACGGCGAGCGCGGCCGCCGTCATCGCGGCGGCGGCGCGGAACTGGCGCCAGGTCAGCCAGATCATCGCTGGGCCTCCAGGGCGAGCGGACGGGCGGCGGCGGGCCGCTCCATGTAGGCCAGCACCAGGTCCTCCAGGCTGAGCGGGGTGACCGTCCAGGCGGGGTCGTGGATCGGCGCGTCCGTGCGGACGATCAGGGTGCTCTGCCGGTCGGTGTGGCGTGCGGAGATCACCTGCTGCTCGCCGGGGAGCCGGCCGGGGCCGCGGCGCGGCCCGGTGAGCCGGTGGTGGGTGGCCAGCAGCTCCTCGACCTCGCCGGCGACCTGCACCCGCGAGTCGACCAGCACGACCACGTGGTCGCAGGTGCGTTCGAGGTCAGCGACCAGGTGGGAGGAGAGCACCACGCTGAGCTCCTGCTCGGCGACGGCCTCCATCAGGCCCTGGAGGAACTCGCGGCGGGCCAGCGGGTCGAGCGCGGCGACCGGCTCGTCCAGGAGCAGCAGTTCGGGCCGTTTGGCCAGGCCCATGGTGAGCGCG
Source organism: Nonomuraea sp. NPDC049637 (assembly GCF_040675235.1). Lineage (NCBI taxonomy): Bacteria > Bacillati > Actinomycetota > Actinomycetes > Streptosporangiales > Streptosporangiaceae > Nonomuraea > Nonomuraea sp. NPDC049637. The sequence continues at coordinate 32,746 of NZ_JBFAOM010000059.1, read as the reverse complement.
AGCTGGGCGCGCTGGCCGCCGGACAGCCTGCCCGCCCGGTGCCGCGGGTCCAGGCCCAGCCGCCGGACGCGGTCGTGGGCGAGCGCGGCGTCCCAGCCGGGGTTGAGCCGCGCGCCGAGGCGTAAGTGGTCGGCCACGCTCAGCCCGGCGTAGACCGGGGCGTCCTGGGCGACGAACCCGATCCTGGCCCGCTGCCCCGGCGCGTCCGGCGGGTTCCCGCCGAGCACGGCGATGCTGCCCTCGGACGGGCTGAGCTGCCCGGCGGCCAGCTTCAGCAGCGTGGTCTTGCCGACCCCGTTGGGGCCGACCAGCCCGACGACGTGACCGGCCGGCACGTCGAGCGAGCAGTCGCGCAGGGCCCAGCGCCGGCCGTACCTTCTGCCCAGCCCCTGGGCGGTCAGGACGCCGTTCATGCCGTGTCCCGGCGCGCGGCGGCCCGGAAGGTGCTCATGAACAGCGCCTCGATGCTCTCGTCGTCGAGCCCGGCCAGGCGGGCCTTGGCCAGCCAGCGGCGCAGGTCCTGGCGGAGCGGTCCGTGCGCGGCCAGGGAGGCGTCGGCCAGCGTCCTGGTCACGAACGTGCCGACGCCCGGCCGGGCCGCCGCCAGCCCCTCGTGCTCCAGCTCGCGGTAGGCCTTCAGCACGGTGTTGGGGTTGATCGCCAGCGCGGCGACGACCTCCTTGACCGTGGGCAGCCGGTCGCCCTCGCGCAGCAGGCCCAGCCGCAGCGCGTGCCGTACCTGCTGCACCAGCTGCAGGTACGGCGACACGCCGGACCGGGCGTCCAGATAGAAGTCGATCAACCCTTCTTCCATTTATCTAGGCTCCTAGTACTATGAACCTTTGGAGATCAAGGGCGTGTAAGGAAACTCAGCCGGGCCGGTGGGCGACGGTCAGCAGGTGTCCGCTGGCGCCCAGGAGCGAGGGCTCCGACTCCATCGAGCGCTGGGCGTCCAGGAGCAGGGCCCGGCGGTGCGGGTCGTCGAGCCAGTCGTCGACGTCGCCGTGCAGCCAGAAGGTGCCCTCCAGGCCGTACCGGGCGGCGCCGGGCAGCCCGGCCTCGGCGAACTCGGCGGCCACCTCGTCCGGGTGGTGGAAGTAGGCGGTGAATCCGCGCCTGGGGGAGAGCATGACGCCGTCCGCCGCGGCGGCACGGGCCGCCTCCCGCTGCCGTTCCTCCAGGTAGGTGCCGAGGTTGACGGTGTCGAGCACGGCCGCGTACCGGTTGTTGGTGGCCGCGGCCACCACCCCGCCGGGCCGTACGGCGCGCCGGGCCTCGCCCAGGGCCCGCAGCCGGTCGGCCCGGTCGGCCAGGTGGTAGAGCGGGCCCAGCAGCAGGACGGCGTCCGCGCCGCCGTCCGGCACGGGAAGCCGCCGCGCGTCGCCGACCCGGGCGCGCAGCCCCGGGACCGTCGCCGCCCGCTCCACGTGCAGCGGCACGGGATCCAGCAGCTCCACCTCGTAGCCGTCGGCCAGCAGCCATTCGGCATGTACGCCGGTGCCGCCGCCCACGTCGAGGACCCGGGCGGGGGCCGGCGGCAGCGTGCGGCGCAGCACGTCCTGGGTGCGCCAGAACTCCAGGCGGCCGCGCCCCTCGCGCAGCCGGTCGTGCTCCAGATCCTGTGCGTAGTAGGCGAGCACCTCGCGTGTCACGGTCATGATCGATCGTGGCCGGGCCGCCGGGCGGGCGGCAACGGATTTTCCCTCGGCGGATCTCGCACACTTAGTTATCCGGGCGTATAAATTTATCCTCATGGATAACAATCAGGTCTGGCGGCTCGTCCGGATCCTCTTCGCCGCCGTGCTGCTGCTGTCGATCGCCACGCTCGGCGTGGCCGCCGTCGTCGGCGGCAACTGGGTGGTGTGGCTGCGCGCCGCCGCCGTGGCCGCCGCCTCCGCCTGGCTCGTCTCCCTCGCCGGGCAGGCCGCCCGCGGCAGACGGGCCGCCTACGTGCGCATCCGCTTCGTCTCCGTCGCCGCGCCCATCGGCGTCGTGCTCATCCTCCTCGCGCCGGACAGCGGCTACCCGCTGTGGATGAAGGCCGAGCAGGCCGTGGTCGGCGTCCTGGTCGCCGCCGTCGCGGTCGTCATCAACCGCCGGGCCGTGCGTGCGGCGTTCCCGAAGCGTGGCAAGCTGGGCTGACATGGAGAGCTCCGGAACCCGTCAGGCGGCCACCGAGGCCCGCAAGGCCCAGATCGCCTCGGCCGCGATCGCCGTGCTCGCCGAGCGGGGATACCCGGAGACCACGTTCGAGGCCATCTGCCACCATGCCGGGCTCAGCAGCAAGAGGCTGATCTCCTACCACTTCTCCACCAAGGAGCAGCTCTTCGAGGCCGTCGTCCGGCAGGTCGTCTCCGACGCGGCCGCCTTCATGCGGCCGGCGATCGAGGCCGCGTCCGGGGCGCGGGCCCAGCTGGAGGCGTTCATCAGGGCGAACATCGCCTTCATCGCCGCCCATCCGGCCCACGTGCGCGCGGTCCAGCAGATCGCGTTCAACCGCGCGCCCGTGGGCGGCGGCGAGCGGGACGCCGCCATCGCCAGGCTGGTCGCCCTGTTCGAGGACGGCCAGCGCAGCGGCGCGTTCCGGACGTTCGACAGCGTCCTGATGGCCACGTCCCTGCGCGCCGGCATCGACGCGGTGGCCGACCGGGTCGCCGGCGGCCTCGACCCCGACCACTGCGCCGACGAGCTCGCCGAACTCTTCGACCGCGCCACCGCGCCGACACCCCGCCCGTCCTGACCGGCCGTCGGGCATGATGGTCGGCATGCTGGCCCTCGTCGACCCCACGCCCGGGTTGCGCACGTCGTTCCTGGAGGCGGTGGCCGAGTTCCGGGCCGACCGTGACTTCCCGCTCCCGTGGTTCGTCCAGGACGCCGATCCCGCGGCGCTGACCGATCCGGCGGCCTTCGCGGCCTACGTCCGGCGGCTGCTGGCCGAACGCACCCAGGCGGGCGTGCGCGCGGGGTTCGTGCCGATGACCACGCTGTGGTGGGCCGACGGCGACCGGTTCCTCGGCCGGCTGGCCGTCCGCCACCGGCTCACCCCGGAGCTGGAGCGGCTCGGCGGCCACATCGGCTACGACGTGCGCCCGAGCGCCCGCCGGCAGGGCCACGCCACGGCGATGCTGGCCGCGGCGCTGCCGATCGCCCGGCGGCTGGGCGTCGATCCCGCCCTGGTCATGTGCGACCGCACGAACACCGCCTCCCGGCGGGTCATCGAGGCCAACGGCGGCCGGCTCCTCGACCTCACCGACCGCAAACGCCGCTACCTGGTGCCCACCGTTCCCGGGTAGCGGCCCGCGGTCACGGGCGTTCGCCGCGCTGCGCGGCCCGCAGGTCGAGCCAGCCGATCAGCTTGACGTCCTCGGCGTCCAGAACCTCCCGGACGTCGGGGTCGGTGAACAGGGCCAGCTCCCAGCCGCGCTTGGCCGCGCCCGGCATGATGGCGCGCAGCTCGTCGGTGTCCTCGAAGGGATGGATGTAGATCTCCGTCACGCCCGGCCGCAGCGAGCGCAGCAGCCCGATCATGTCCTTCTTGAGCGAGTCGTAGTCCTCGCCGTCGGCCTGCTGGAAGGGCAGCGACCACAGGTGGTCGAGGATGACCACCCCGGCCTCGTCGGCCATCTCGGCCAGGGCCCGCGCCACCGGCTCCAGCTCCTCCGGCGCGCCGGTGCCGGCCAGCGAGCGGGGCAGGCGGAACGGCAGGCCGAACTCCGCGCACACCGGCAGCACGACGTCCAGGAAGTGGCGGCCGGTGGCCAGGCCGTACAGGCTGCCCATGTGGTTGTCGGCGTGCGAGGGGTCCAGGCCGAGCGCGACGGCCCTGCGGATCTGGTTGACGATCTCGGCGCGGACCTCGTCGGGGTCGGCGGACCGTTCGAAGGATGCGCAGTCGCGGAAGAAGTAGCCGGTCTCGTCCACCAGCGTGGGGACGGGCCTGTCGCGGGTGACCGGACCCCAGCGGTACCCCTCCCACTCGCTGGTCAGCGTCAGGTGCACCCCGACGTCGAAGCCCGCGGCCTCGGCGGCGGCCTGCGGCGCCCACGGGCAGGGCGTCATCACCGTGGCCGAGCTGATCGCCCCGGCCCGCAGGAGGGCGGTGATGCCGAGGTTGGCCGACCGGCTCATGCCGTAGTCGTCGGCGTTGACGATGAGCAGCCGGTCGTCGGGGGCGTGGCCGAGCCGGGAGGCGAGCGTCATCAGGCAACCCTTCGTAGGCGGCGGCCGGCGGACGACCCCGCGCGACCGATCGTGCAGCACGCGACGACCTTCGTCAATCACCGCCCGGCGATCAGTGCTCCAGCGGCGTGAGGTCGAGCGCGGCCAGCCGGTCGGGGGACCGCGCCGATGGGCGAGCGGCGGAAGGCCGCGGCCTGCCCGGCCACCTTCGCCGCGCCTCGGACGACCTTCATGCCGCCGGTGAGCCGGCCGCCACCGGCGTGCGCTCCACGATGGGCGCGATCTGCTCGAACGGCATCCCGAACATGTCGTGCAGCACGAACGCCAGCCGCTCGGCCGGCGACAACGACTCCAGCACGACCAGCAGCGCCAGGCCCACCGAGTCGGCCAGCAGCACCTCCTGCTCGGGGCCCGCGGCCGGGTCGGCGGCCTCGGCCCGTCCGACCACCGGGTCAGGCAGCCGCGCCGCCAGCGGCTCCTCCCGCAGGGCCTTGCGGGCGCGCAGGACGTCCAGGCAGACCCGGCTCACCACGGTGGTCAGCCAGGCGCCCAGGTTGGCGATGTCACCCGCGTCCGAACGCGCCAGCCGCAGCCACGCCTCCTGGACCGCGTCCTCGGCCTCGGTCAGCGAGCCGAGCATGCGGTAGGCGACCGCCTACAGATGGGGACGATGCCCCTCGAACCGGTCGGCCAGCAGGTCATGGGGACTCATGTCGATATTTCCTCTCAAAGTGGCGTCCTCATTCTGCCGACGCGTCGGACGGGAGAAAGGTGACCGCGGCCGGTCCGGGGACTGCGCGACGTCCTCGAGGAGCTCGGCGACGCGCGGCACTTGCCGGGCAGGCGCGCACGCGAGACCGTGGCCGGATGCGTGACATCCCCGGCCCTCCTCCCGCGGCGGACGGCGGGCTGAGCGCCGTCGCGGCCGCCGGCGGCCTGCACACCTACCAGCTGCGGCTGCACGAGCGGTACGGCCCGCTGGTGCGCTTCCAGCTCCCCGGCGCGCCGGTCGCGATCTCGGTGGCCGACCCCGTGCTGCTGGAGGCCACGGCTGCCATCGACGAACGCCCCGACGAGCTCTTCGCGTTCCTGGCCCCCCTGTGCGAGGCCGGCAACCTGCAGACGCTCCCCGCCGACGAGCACGGCCCCTTCCGCCGGGTCCTGCTGTCGGTGCTCGCCGGCCGCCGCTCGCACGAGGCGCACTTCGCCGGCTTCGTCACCCTGGCCACCGAGCTGGCCGACCGCTGGGAGCGCGCCGCCGCCGACGGCCCGGTGGCGCTCCAGCAGGACCTGAGCGAGCTGTCCCTGCGCATGATCGCTCGGTACGCCCTGGGCGGCGGCCTCGCCGACCCGGCGCGGGTGGTGAACGCGTTCGAGACCGTGCTGACCGTCCACCTCGGCCGCCGGCCCGAGCGCGACGACGACCTCGCCCGCGCCGACCGGGCGCTGGCGTACCTGCGCGAGGTCGTGGACGGGGTGCTGGCCCGCGGCGGCAGCGAGCTGGTCACCGCCCTGGCACGGGCCGACATGTCGCCCGCCCGGATCAGGGACACCGTGCTCATGATCATGCTCGCCGCCCACCACACCACCGGCGTGGCCGTCTCCTGGACCCTGCACCTGCTCGCGCGCAACCCCGGCCCCGCCGCGCGGGTGGCCGCCGAGCTGGACGACGTGCTGGGCGACCGCGCCGCCCCCGGCTACGCCGACCTGCGCCGCCTGCCGTACCTGGAGATGGCGCTCAAGGAGTCGATGCGGCTCTACCCGCCCGGCCCGTACGGCGCCCGCCAGACCACCGAGGACCTCACCCTGGACGGCCACCACGTCCCGGCGGGCACCACGATCTTCTACCCCTTCTGGGCCGTGCACCTCGACCCCCGCCACTGGCCGGACCCGCACGCCTTCCGGCCCGACCGCTTCACTCCCGAGGAGCAGGCCGCCCGCCACCGCTACGCCTACCTCCCCTTCGGCCTCGGGCCGCGCGGCTGCGAGGGCGCGAGCCTGGCCATGGTGGAGGCCGAGCTGGTGCTCGCCGTGCTGCTCAGGCGGTTCGCCTTCGAGCCGGTCGAGGACCATCCGGTGACGCCCGTCGAACGTTTCGTGTTGTGGGCCGAGCACGACATCCGCATGCGCCTGACCCGCCGCTTCCCCCGCTGACCACCCGGACGGATGTGGCGGGGCTTGCCTCGGCGTGCCCGCTGGCATATGAGTGATGCACGCTCGTTCGGACGCCGCCGGCATGCACGGGGAGAGTCGATGAACATCCGCGGGAAGGCGACGGCCGCTGTGGCGGCCGGCGTCCTGGTCACGATCACCACCCTCGCCGCGGGCGGCCCGCCCGCCTCGGCCTCGGCGCCGGGGGTGACGCACGAGGACAACCCCCGGGTCCCCGCGGGCGCCGCGTGGACGGAGGCGTACTTCCCCTCCTCCGACGGCAGCGGCGTCGAGCTGCACGCCGACGTGCTCCGCCCGGCGCACCTGCCGGCCGGCGCGCGGACGCCGGTCATCGTCTCGGTCGGCCCCTACTTCGCCCACGCCGGGCAGACCGGCCCGGAGGGATGGGACCAGGTCGGGCCCTCGGCGCGCTTCCGGGACTTCGTGGACGGCGCCGGGCTGATGGCCCGCGGCTACACCTTCGTGATGGTCGACCTGCGCGGCTTCGGCGGCAGCACCGGCTGCCTCGACTGGGTCGGGCCGGGCGAGCAGGCCGACGTGCGGGCCGCCGTCGAGTGGTCGGCGGCCCAGCCCTGGTCCACCGGCAAGGTCGGCATGTACGGCAAGTCGTACGACGCGGTCACCGGCCTGGTCGGCAACAACCTCAGGCTGCCGAGCCTGAAGGCGGTCGTCGCCCAGGAGCCGGTCTGGAACATGTACAACTACCTGTTCAGCAACAAGGTCCCGCGGCCCAACGTCACGGGCACGCCGGAGGCGTACAACTCGATCGCGACGATGCCGCCGATGGCCGGCGACAGCGACCGGTACAAGGCGAACGCCCAGTACGAGACCGCCCACCCCGCCTGCCTGACCGACAACATCACCAACAACAACAATCCCGACCTGCGCTCGGCGTACTGGCGGGCCCGCAACCTGGCCGACCGGGCGGCCGGCACCAGCACGCCGCTGCTGGTCACCCAGGGCTTCATCGAGCCCAACACCAAGCCCGAGGACATGGAGGTCTACCTGGACAACCACCGCGGGCGCGAACGCGGCTGGCTCGGCCAGTGGGAGCACGTGCGCGGCAACGACACCGACGCCCAGGGCCGGCTGCTGCAGGGACGGGCCGGCTGGTTCGACGAGGTGATGCGGTTCTACGACCAGTACCTGCGCGGCGTGCGCCCCTCGGTGGACGACCCGGCGTACGCGATCGAGGACAGCCTCGGCGCCTGGCGCGCCCAGCCGGCCTGGCCGGTGGTCACGACGTCGTACGAGGCCCGGCTGTCGGCCGGCGCGTACCTCGACGACGGCGGCGGCGCCGCGGCGACGGCGACCACGGCCCCCTCCGGCCGCTGGGACATGGAGCACGCGCCGCCGCTCGAACCGCTCTCCACCGCCGAGAAGAGCTCGGCCAGGCAGAGCGCGGCCGCTTCGGGCAGCTTCTGGACCTGGTCCACGCCCGCCGCCGAGCGGCTCAGGCTCACCGGCACGCCGCGGATCAGGCTCGACGCGAGCACGACCGGCAACGTCATGGTCCGCCTGTGGGACGTCGCCCCCGACGGCAGGGCGACGATGTTCGACGAGAACGTGGCTCTGCTGGAGCGCCGCGGCCCGATCGCGTTCGACCTGAAGTCGGCCGACTGGACCTTCGAACCGGGCCACCGGCTGGGCGTGCAGATCGGCACCATCGAGTCCAACGGCTGGCTGGACGTGCCCTCGGGCAACACGATCAAGGTATCCGGCGCGCGGCTGAGCCTGGACCTGCTGTCCACGCGGCACGACGTGCCCACCCAGGGGGACCGCTCGCCGTACCTGGACCGGTACCTGGCGGCCTACACCACCACGCTCGGCGGCGTCGGCCCCGGCACCTTCCCGCTGCGGCTGTCCCGCCGCTGACCCGGCCGTCCCCGGCCCGGCGCGCGCCCGACGGACGGGCCGGGGAACGTCAGAGTGCCTCGCTCCGGGCGCGCAGGAACCCGGCCATCGCCTCGACGCCGACAGCGATCGCGCGCTCGTCCGCCACGAAGTCCGGGTCGTGCGGCGCGCCCCGCTCGCCCACGCCGAAGAAGAACATCGCCCCCGGCGCCCGCTCCAGGAACAGCCCGAAATCCTCCCCGTTGAACGGATAGGACGCGTGCAGCAGCAGGGCGTCCAGATGACGGGCGCCGGCTAGAGCCTGCTCCGGCGAGTTGACCGACGACGGATGACGGCCGACGAACCGCACGCGTGACCCGGCCTCGGCGCGCAGCAACGAGCGGATGCCGGCGTACCGGCTGTCCGGCCAGGCCCGGACCCACCCCTGCACGGCGTCCGGCTCGCGGTGGGCCTGGGCGTACACGAAGGTCGCCAGGGGGCCGTCCGGGATCTGCAGGTCGGCCGCCAGTTGTGCCATCTCCTGCGGGGTGGCCGGCGGCGTCACCGTCGACAGGCCCTCGACCAGCGCCTCGAAGCGCCGCGCCTCCTCCGGCGACAGGCCCTCGATGCGGAAGACGTCCTGGCCGGGGTGCCCGAAGCCCGGGGCCACCGCGAACGTGCCCGTGGGCAGGGGCGCGCAGTGCAGGGCGTACACCTCGCGCGGCGGGACCGGGTCCATGGCCCCGTCGCCGATCATAGCGCGGGCGCCCTCGCAGGTCTCCTCGGCGGGCTGGAAGAAGAAGACCGTCCGCCCCGGGCTTCGCTCGCGGGCCAGGGCGCGCGCGACGCCCACGCCGATCGCGGTGTGCACGTCGTGCCCGCACAGGTGGCCGGCGCCGCCGGGCACGGCGACCGCGTCCATGTCGGCCCGGTAGCCGATCGCGGGGCCGTCGCCGGCGTCCAGGACCGCGACCACGCCGTGGCCGCCGACGCCGGTCCGGACCTCCAGGCCCGTCTCCCGCAGCGCCGCCGCCACCAGGGCCGCGGTGCGCCGTTCCTGGCCGGCCGGCTCGGGGTGGCGGTGGATCTCGCGGCGTAACTCGATCAGGTCGTCGTCGCTCATGGCCGAATGCTGGCACATCATCCGGGACCCCAACTGCCGGGAAAGGGGTGGATTTGGGGTGACGCCGGTGTCAAGGTTGCATACTTCCCCGCATGATCTTCACGCAGGCAGAGCTCGACTACCTGGCCGGACAGCACCTCGGCCGGCTGGCCACCGTCTCCCCCTCCGGAGACGTGCAGAACAACCCCGTCGGCTTCTTCGTGGACGCGGCCACGGGCACGATCACCATCGGCGGGCACGCGATGGGCGCCTCCAAGAAGTTCAGGAACGTCCAGCGGGGCAGCACCGCCGCGCTCGTCGTGGACGACCTGGCCTCGGTCGACCCGTGGGTGGTGCGCGGCATCGAGATCCGGGGCACGGCGGTGGCGCTGGCCGACCACGAGCCGCCGGTGCCGTACTTCTCGCGGGAGGTCATCGTGATCACCCCGGTCAGGATCGTGTCGTGGGGGATCGACGGCGGGCGGTCGTCCCGGACCGTCTGAGGGCGCGGGCCGGCGCCGGCTAGCGCGGCGGGCGCCAGCCGTGCGCGAGAAGGTCGAAGACCTGCTCGACGGCCCCGCGAAGGTCCTGCCGCCCCCGCGTGAGCGCCGGCGTCTCCAGGACGAACCGGGCGAGCGCGTGGCAGGCGACGTCGTCGGGGGCCACGCCCGCGTCCTCGGCGATGGCCGCGCCCAGGGCGGCGGCGTGCCGGGTCCACATCCGTTCGTAGTACGCCAGCAGCGCCGGCGTGGACTCCACCAGCTCGGTGAACCCTTCCCGCAGCGGATGGGCCGCGACCTGCGGCCAGGACGCCAGCACGTGCCCGCGCAGCGCCTCGACGACGCTCTGGCCCTCCGGACGCCCGCGCACCGCCGCGACCAGCTCCGCCTCCCGGTCGGCCTCCTCGTCGAAGACCAGCGCCTCCTTGCCCGGGAAGTGCTTGAACAGCGTGGTGGTGGACACGTCGGCCGCCTCGGCGACGTCCCTGACGCTCACCCGGTCGTAGCCGTGCTCCAGGAACAGGCGCAGGGCGGCGTCGGCGATGGCTCGGCGGGTGGCGGCCTTCTTGCGTTCGCGGCGGCCGGCGACGGGTGGCGTGTCCATGCCGCCCACCCTACCAAAAGGTGGCATAGGTAAATTAGTTGACCGGTTGCACTTTTGTACTCGTTCTGCTTCTCTGGAACGGCGGCGCTCGCCGTACCCACCCCTGATCACGAACGAGAGGTCCAGCCATGCGCTCACCCGCACCCGCCACCGCGCGCATCCACGTCGTCGGAGCGGGCCCCGGCGGGCTCACCTGCGCCCGCATCCTGCAACGGCACGGCATCCCCGTGACCGTCCACGACCGCGACGCCCATCCGCGCGCCCGCGACCAGGGCGGCACCCTCGACCTGCACGCCGACGACGGGCAGATCGCCCTGCGCGAAGCCGGCCTGCTCGACGACTTCCTCCGGCTGGCCCGCCCGGAAGGGCAGGAGATGCGGCTGCTCGACCCGTCCGGACGGCTCCTCGACCACCATGTCCCGGCCGAGGGCGAGCTCCACAAGCCGGAGATCGACCGCGGTGTGCTGCGCGACCTGCTGCTCGGCTCGTTGGAGCCCGGGACCGTCCGGTGGGGCTCGGCCGTCGAGCAGGTCACCGGGCCAGCCGGCGGCCCGCGCCGGGTGCACTTCCGCGACGGCACGTCCATCGAGGCGGACCTGGTCATCGGGGCCGACGGCGCGTTCTCCCGGGTGCGGCCCGCGGTCTCGTCCGCGGCGCCGCGCTACACGGGGGTCACCTTCCTGGAGGCGTGGTTCCACGACGTCGAGAACGCCCACCCCGGCCTCGCCGCGCTCGTCGGCCAGGGCGGCGCCACCGCGGCCGACGGCGACCGCGCCCTGTTCGCCCAGCGCAACGGCGGCGACCACATCCGCGTCTACGTCATCCAGCGCCTGCCCGCCGGGTGGATCGCCGCGAGCGGCCTGAGCGCCGGCGACACCGCCGGGATCCGCGCCCGGCTGCTCGACGCGTTCTCCGGCTGGTCGCCGGACCTGCTCCGGATGATCACCGGCAACGACGGGCCGTACGTCGATCGCCCGCTGTTCGCGCTGCCCGTCCCGCACGTGTGGGCGCGGTCGTCCAGCGTGACCCTGCTCGGCGACGCCGCCCACCTCATGCCGCCGCTCGGCGCCGGCGCCAACCTGGCCATGCTGGACGCCTGCGAGCTCGCCCTCGCGCTGGCCGGCTGCGCCACGGTGGCGGAGGCCGTGGCCGCGTACGAGAGCACCATGCTCCCGCGCGCGGCGGAGACGGCCCGCGCCCTTGAGCACGGCGCCGAGGCGCTGCTCGAACGGCACGAGAGCGGCGAGCTCGCCGCCTTCGCCCCGCCCCACCGCTGACCCGGCCCCCACCGCTGACCCGGCCCCCGCCCTGACCCGGCCCCCGCCCTGACCCCGGCCCGGCCCCGGGGGCCTAACGCGTGGCCGCGGTCACGAACAGCGGCAGGGCGAGGAACAGCCGTCCCGTCCGCCCCCGTTCCCGCTGCTCGGCGAGCCAGCCCTCGGCCTCTGCCGCGCCGACCGTCCCGGCCGCACGCGCCTTCCCCGCGAGCTCGGCCAGCACGGGCACCATCGTCGCGTCGGTCATGACGCTGGTGTGCACCTCGACGGTGACGTCGGAGAAACCGGCGTCCAGCAGCAGGTTGCGGGTGCCGCGGACGACGCGGGGCGACCTGACGAGGTCGGCGCGGGCGTGCACGATCCGGCGGGTGAGCGCGGCGTCGCCGGAGTCGATGACGATGGTGTCCCAGTCCTGCCCGATCAGTACGATCCGCCCCCCGGGCGCGAGCACGCGCCGCGCCTCGGCCACGGCGCGGGCCGGGTCGTCCAGGACGTGGTACACCTTCTCGGCCCGGTAGCCGCGCAGCTCGCCGTCGGCGAACGGCAGCGCGTACGCCTCCGCCACCCGGAACTCGGCGGCCGGCCACCGCCCGGCCGCCACGCCGATCATCCGCTCGTCGGGGTCGACGCCGATCGCCCGCGCGCCCAGCCCGGCCATCTCCGCCGCCGCGCGGCCGGATCCGCAGCCGACGTCGGCCACCGCCGCCCGCGGGGCGAGGCCGAGCAACTCGTAGGAACGCGCCCGCAGCGCGGCCGCCCCGGGCAGGTGGTCCGCGAGGTCGAGCAGGGCGATGAGCGCGTCGGTCTCCTGGCCGGTACGGCCGGTCGTCTGGTTCTTGGTCATGTGCGGGATCCTGCGGCTTCAAGTGTGCTTGAAGTCAAGCCGCTTCCTGGGATCGACGGTCCTGGGAAGAGCGGTCCGTTCCGCCGCGGGCGCGGGAGCGGCAGGGTGGGCTGCGGCCGCGCGAAGGGCCGGTCCGGACGAGGAGGGTGATCAGGCGATGAAGGCTGTGCGGTTCCACGAGTACGGCGGGATCGACGTCCTGCGGGTGGAGGAGGTCGAGCGTCCGAGGCCGGGGCCCGGTCAGGTGCTGGTCGAGGTGCGGGCGGCCGGGATCCAGCCCGGCGAGACGATGATCCGCCAGGGGGCGCGGCACGGGCGCTGGCCGGCGACGTTCCCGTCCGGGCAGGGCAGCGATCTGGCCGGCGTGGTGGTGGCGGCAGGTCCGGAGGTGCGCGGGTTCGCGGTGGGCGACGAGGTGCTCGGCTTCACCCACCGCCGGGCGAGCCACGCGGAGTTCGTCGTGGCCGACGACGTGGCGCTGACCCTGCGGCCGGCGGGGCTGCCCTGGGAGGTGGCCGGGTCGTTGAACGTGGCCGGCACGACGGCGTACGCCACGGTGTTCGCGGTCGATCCGGGGCCGGGGGAGACGGTGGTGGTGTCCGGGGCGGCGGGCGGCGTCGGGTCCATCGCCGTGCAGCTCGCGCGGCGGCGCGGCGCGACGGTGATCGGGCTGGCGAGCGAGGCCAACCACGCCTGGTTGCGGGGGCACGGCGTCGTGCCGGTCGCGTACGGGGAGGGCGTGGCCGCGCGGATCCGGTCGGCGACCGGCGGGAAGGTGCACGCGTTCGTCGACACCTACGGGGACGGCTACGTCGACCTGGCGGTAGAGCTGGGCGTGCGGCCCGAGCGGATCGACACGATCTGCGACTGGGCGGGCGCGGCCAGGGTCGGCGCGCGGACGTACGGGGAAGGGGCGGCCGCCTGCGCGGTCGTGGTCGGGGAGCTGGCCCGGCTCGCCGCGCGGGGGGAGCTGGAGGTGCCGATCGCCCGCGTGTATCCGCTGGAGCGGGTCCGGGACGCGTTCGGCGAGCTGGAACGGCGGCACACCCACGGCAAGATCGTCCTCAGGCCGTAGCCGCGGGCCACTGACCGGTGGCGCGGATGCAGAACAGCGCGTGCACCTTTGGCCGGGTGGTGCGGACGGGGAGCAGCGTGTGCGGCGGGTCGTCTTCGGCCTCCGTCCGGAACCTCCGCGCCGGGGATGGGCTACGGTGGGAACGTTTGTGATCTACGGCCAGGAGACCGGACATGGCAGGTGACGACGACATCTCCGGGTGACACCGGAGGGTGATCGGCCCCGGCGGGCGCGCGTGAGCGCCGCCGACGTGGGCCTTTTCGTCGTTCCCCGAAACCCTGTCCCCTTCACCGGGCGGCTTCGGCGCGCCCGCGTCCTCCTCCGAGGTTCACATGCTCTCCAACCCCTGCCCGCCCGTCAGTGACGCGCTGCTGGCCCACGATCTCGTCCGGACGCTGGGCACGCGGCGCGTGCTCGACGGCCTCTCGCTCACCGCCGCCCCCGGCCGCCGGATCGGGCTCATCGGCGAGAACGGCGTGGGCAAGTCCACGCTGCTGCGCCTGCTGGCCGGCGTGGACGAGCCCGACTCCGGGACCGTCGTCCGCCCCGCCGACCTGGGCTTCCTGCACCAGGAGCTGCCGTTCGCGGCCGGCGACACGCTCGCCGACGTGCTCGACGACGCCCTGCGCGAGGCGCGTATGGACCTGGCCGAGCTCGACCGGCTCACCCGCGAGCTGGCCGGGTCGCCGGACGACGCCGCGCTGCTCGAAGCGTACGGGGCCCGGCTCGATCAGGCGCAGCGGCACGAGTCCTGGGACGCCGACCGGCGGGCGGAGATCGTCCTCGACCGGCTGGGACTGGGCGGCGTGCCGGGGACGCGGGCGCTCGGGACGTTGTCCGGCGGGCAGCGCGGCCGGCTCGCCCTGGCCGCGCTGCTGATCAGACGGCCCGCCGCGCTCCTGCTCGACGAGCCCACCAACCACCTCGACGACGCCGCCGCCGTCTTCGTCGAGGAGGAACTGCGCGGCATGACCGGCGTGGTCGTCGTGGCCAGCCACGACCGGGCCTTCCTCGACGCGGTCTGCACGGACCTGCTCGACCTCGACCCCGCCGTGGACGGCCCCGTCCGGTACGGCGGCGGCTACAGCGCGTACCTGACCAGAAGGCGCGCCGAGCGCGAACGCTGGGAGCGGCGGCACGCGGCCGAGCAGGAGGAACTGGACGAGCTGCGCCGCGCCGTCGCGGTGACCGCGCGGCGGGTCGCGCAGGACGGCCTGCGCCGCGACAACGAGAAGATGGGCTACGGCCACCGCGCCGGGCGGGTGCAGCAGCAGATCTCCCGGCGGGTGCGCGACGCCGCCCGCCGGCTCGCCGAGCTGGAACGCGAGCAGGTCCCCGCCCCACCGCCCCCGCTCCGCCTGCACCCCCGCCTCACCGCCCCCCTCCCTCCCCCCGCAGGCCCGGAGGGAGACCGTGAGGACGCGGCCATCCCTCTCCCTGAAGGTCCGCAGGGGGACCGGGGCGACGTCGCCCTCCCTTCTCCCGAAGGTCTGGAGGGGGACCGGGGCGATGCGGTGGGGCAGGGCGGGGGGCCGTTGGTGTCGGTGCGGGACGTCCGGGTGGCGGGGCGGCTCGCGCTCGACCGGCTCGACCTGCTGGAGGGGGACCGGCTGCTGGTCACGGGACCGAACGGCGCGGGCAAGTCCACCCTCCTCGCGGTCCTGTCCGGCGACCTGGAGCCGGCCGGGCCGGTACGGCGGCGGCCGGGCCTGACCGTCGGTCTGCTGCCCCAGGACACGACGTTCGAGCACCCCGGCCGCACGGTGCGGGAGACCTACGAGCAGACCCTCGGGCCGGAGCGCGCCGAGGCCGTGCCGCTGCGTTCACTCGGCCTGATCCGCGCCCGCGACGCGAACCTGCGCGTGGGGGAGCTGTCGGTCGGCCAGCGCCGCCGTCTCGCGCTGGCGCTGCTGATCGCCGACCCTCCCGACGTGCTGCTGCTGGACGAGCCCACCAACCACCTGTCGCCGGGCCTGGCCGACGAACTGGAGGCCGCCATCGCCGCGGACGGCCCCGGCGCGATCGTGGTGGCCAGCCACGACCGCTGGCTGCGCGCCCGCTGGCGGGGCCGCCGTCTGCACCTGCGCGGGGAGGGCTGACGTGCGGCCCGCAGGACTTGGGGGAGGGCGGGACGTACGTCCCGTAGTACCTGGGAGCTACGCGGGAAGTGAGCTCCGCAGCGGGAGGCGCGCGGCCGGGGGCGATCCGTAGCGTCGGGGGAACCGTCCCCCCCCGTCGGAAGGGTTCCCATGGGCAACCGCGGCAGCCGCCTCCTGCTCGCCACGCTCGTCGCCGCCTCGGTGGCGGGCCCGGCGGCGTGCGTGTCGGGGGAGGTGCCGGCGCCCGTCCCCGCCGCGGCGCCGCCGTCCGGGCTCGCCGGGCGGTACGCCGCCGGTCGCGCGGCGATCCTGGCGGCCGAGCGCGACGCCGTCCGGCGCGGCCACCGGCGCCGGGCCGCCGCGCTGCGCGAGATGGCCGATCCCGCCCGCCGGTTCCTGTCCTTCGACGGCCGCGACGCCGGCCGGGCCGTGGAGGTGTTCGGCGACCTGGCCACCGCCGCCCGGATCGCCGTGCTGGTCCCGGGCGCGGGCATCACCCTCGACAAGTACGGCCTGCTGCGCGGCGGCTCGATGCGCCTGCGCGCCGCGCTGGGCGACCGGTCGGCCGTGATCGCCTGGCTCGGGTACGCCACCCCGAGCAGCGTGAGCCTCCAGGCGCTGACCCTCGGCCGCGCCGACCGGGCCGCCCCCGCCCTGCGCGCCTTCCTGGACGAGCTGCGCGCCCTCCGTCCCGGCGCGCGCATCTCGCTGCTGTGCCACTCCTACGGCTCGGCGGTGTGCGGCCGGGCCGCGCCGGGGCTGGACGTGGCCGCCCTCGTCCTGTTCGGCAGCCCGGGAGCGGGCGCGGCCGACGTCGCGGCGCTGCGCACCCGGACGCCGGTGTGGGCCGGGCGCACGGCCGGGGACTGGGTCGGCCGGCTGCCGCACGCGTCCGTCGAGCTGCCGTCCGGCACCCTGGGGCTGGGCGGGGACCCGGTCGCGCCCGGGTTCGGGGCGCGGGTGTTCGACGCGGGCCGCGGCGGCCACAGCGACTACCTGGCGGCCGGATCCACGGCGCTGGCGAACCTCGCGCGGATCGTGACCGGTTCACCCGTAAGCTGGACCAAGGGCACAAGCCAGGACACAACGAACGTGGGCGAGGGCGGATGAGCAGGCTGCGCAGGGCCCTCGCCAGGCTGGGCGCGGACCTGTGGACCATGGCCCCCGACCCCCTGCCCCGCATGGGCGGCCCGCGCGCCCTGTCCCGGCTCCCGCACGTCGCCGTCGCCCTGTACGCGCTGGTCATGGGCCTGTACCCGGGCGGGGAGGGCATCGACCCGACCGTCCCGCTGCTGGCCATGGCCATGGCGGCGGCTATGGTGCTGGCGATGTGGCGCCCGCTGGCCGCCTTCTGGGCGACGATCGTCCTCGTGGTCGCCGGGGCGCGGTCGGGAATGGTGTACGTGTCGCACCAGCTGAGCTTCCCCTGGACGGTGCACCCCGAGACGTACGAGCGGCTGCCCTTCCCGCCCGCCGACCCGTCCGCCTTCCCGTGGACGGGCTCGGGCGTCGCCCTGCAGGCCGGGGTGCTGTTCCTGCTGGCGCTGCGGGTACGCCCCGGCGTCGCCGTCAAAGCACTGGCGATCACCACGCTGACCGTGGTGGCGATCGCGGTGCTCATGCCGGAGGCCAACGGGGGCGGGCTGGGCGCCACCGCCATGCTGGCCGACGCGGTCGCGGTCGCCGTCGGGGCCGGGGTGCGCCAGCTCAGGACGACCCGTACCCGGCTGGAGGCCCAGGAGGAGCTGACGGCCGAGGAGCGGGCCCGCCGCACGCTGCTGGAGGAGCGCAGCAGGATCGCCCGCGAGCTGCACGACGTCGTCGCCCACCACATGTCGGTGATCTCCATCCAGGCCCAGGTCGCGCCGCACCTGGTGGACGACCCGCCGCAGGAGCTGAGGGAGAACCTGGCCGGCATCCGGGAGAACGCCGTCGAGGCGCTGACCGAGCTGCGCCGCGTCCTCGGGGTGCTGCGCGCGCAGGACCAGCCGGCCGACGCGCCGCAGCCCACGCTCGACCGGCTGGAGGAGCTGCTGGCCAACGTGCGCGGCGCGGGCGTCACGCTCACGGCCGAGATCACCGGGCAGGCGCGCCCGCTGTCGCCGGGAGTCGAGCTGTCGGCGTACCGGATCGTGCAGGAGGCGCTCAGCAACGCCATGCGGCACGCCCCCGGCGCGGCGGTGGCGGTCCGGCTGACGTACCGGCCCGGCGCCCTGGCGATCCGGGTCGTCAACGAGCCGCCGGCCAGGCCGGCGCGGCCCTCGCCCGGCGCCGGGCACGGGCTGCTCGGCATGCGCGAGCGCGCCGCCATGCTGGGCGGCGACCTCGTCGCCGGGCCCACGCCGGACGGCGGCTACGAGGTCAGCGTGTTCCTGCCGGTCGACTCGCGGAAAGGCGTGCAGGCCACCTCATGACGAGCATCCGCGTGCTCATCGCCGACGACCAGGTCATGGTCCGCCAGGGCTTCACCGTGCTGCTCAACGCCGAGCCCGGCATCGAGGTGGTGGGCCAGGCCGTCAACGGGCTCGACGCCGTGGACAAGGTCGCCGAGCTGGACCCCGACGTCGTCCTCATGGACGTGCGCATGCCCGAGCTCGGCGGCATCGAGGCCACCCGCCGGATCGCCGCCCGTCCGGACGCGTCGGCGAAGGTGCTCGTCCTGACCACGTTCGACCTCGACGACTACGTCTACGAGGCGCTGCGCGCCGGGGCGTCCGGCTTCCTGCTCAAGGACGCCTCGGCGGCCGAGCTGGCCCACGCGGTGAGGGTGGTGGCGACCGGCGACGCGCTGCTGGCCCCGAACGTCACCAAGCGCCTGATCGCCGAGTTCACCCGGGTGAGCCGCGCGCCGCAGGCGCCGCTGAAGGAGCGCGTGGGCGACCTGACCGAGCGCGAGACCGAGGTGCTGGCGCTGATCGCGCAGGGCCTGTCGAACGCCGAGATCGCCGAGCGCCTGGTGATCGCCGAGCAGACGGTCAAGACCCACGTGAGCCGGATCCTGGTCAAGCTCGGGCTGCGCGACCGCACCCAGGCGGCGGTCTTCGCCTACGAGACGGGGCTGGTGCGCCCCTCGGGCTACTGACCTCAGGCGGCGGCCAGCCGGACGATCTCGCGCGGCCGGGCGGCGCGCACCCTGGCCACCGAACGTTCGAGCACGGCCAGCAGCAGGCCCTCCTTGCCGCCGAAGTGCCACGGGATGGACCCGCGGCTGATGCCCGACCGGGCGGCCACGTCGTGGAACGTGGTGGCCTCGTCGCCGCCCCCGACGCCGGCGACGCCCCTGACGCCGGCGAGCCGGACTTCGGGCCGTTCGACCAGGGCGTCGGCGCGATGTTCGCCCTGCCGACCACCAAGCTGTTCGTCACCCTTCTGGTCGAGGCGCTGGAGCCCGGCTCGCCCATCCGCGACCGCTACGTCGAGATCCACGACACGCTGCGCGACCACTGCAGGCGCTGGCTCGAACGCCTGCCGCTGCCGCCGGGCCTGCCGGTGGAGCCGCTGGCCGTCGCGCTGATCGGCGCCGGCATCGGCATCCACCAGCAGTGGCTGGTCGCCCCCGAGCGCGTCGACGCCGGCGCGGCCCTGGCCGCCCTGCGGGCCCTGGTCGCCGGGGCGCTGCCGCCCGCGCACGACTGACCGCAGCCGCGGGCGCGGCCCGCCCTTCCGCCCCTCCGCCCCTCCGCCGTCCCCGCAGCCGCGGGCGCGGGCCACCTCCCGCCGCCCCCGGCCGTACGGACATGACAGGACATCGCCGGGTAATGGAGGTGTCACGACGGGTGCCGCCGGGCCGCCGGCTGGACATGACATCAGCCGGCGACCGGACGGCACACGAGGTGCCCCGGGCGATGAGAGGGAGGTCGTCATGAAGGTGGTCGTGATCGGCGGGACCGGCCTGATCGGGTCGAAGCTCGTGCGCAGGCTGGCCGGACAGGGGCACGAGGCGGTCGCCGCGTCCCCGAGGACCGGCGTCGACACCGTCACGGGGGAGGGGCTGGCCGAGGCTCTGGAGGGCGCGCAGGTCGTGGTGGACGTCTCCAACTCGCCGTCGTTCGAGCGCGGCGCGGTGCTGGAGTTCTTCGAGACCTCCACCCGCAACCTGCTGGCCGCCGAGGCGGCGGCGGGCGTCGGCCACCACGTCGCGCTGTCGGTCGTGGGCACCGAACGCATGCCCGACAACGGCTACTTCGCCGCGAAGATCGCCCAGGAGCGGCTGATCGAGAAGTCGGGCCTGCCGTACTCGCTGGTGCACGCGACGCAGTTCTTCGAGTTCGTGCGGAGCATCGCCGACGAGTCGGCCGCCGGCGGCGAGGTGCGCATCGCGCCCGTGCTGTTCCGGCCCGTCGCGGGCGACGACGTCGCGGCGGCGCTCGCCCGGGTCGCGCTCGGGGCGCCCCTGAACGGCCGGACCGAGGTCGCCGGCCCCGAGCAGTACCGGATGGACGAGTTCTTCCGCGACGCGCTGGCCGGCCTCGGCGACCCGCGCGAGGTGGTCGCCGACGAGCACGCCCGCTACTTCGGCAGCGAGCTGACCGAGCGTTCGCTGGTGCCCGGCGACGACGCCGCGCTGGGCCGGACCACGTACCAGGAGTGGGCGGCCGGCCAGTAGGGCGCCGTCAGAACCAGGCGGCCAGAGCCTCCTCCAGTGCGGCGTCCGGCGCGTCGCCCGCCCAGGCGACGACGCCGTCCGGCCGGACCAGCAGGCCGCCGAAGTCGCGGACGTCCACCGGCTTGGCCGCCAGCACCGGCACCCGCGGGTCGGCCGCCAGGCCGGCCCCGAGGTCCAGCAGCAGCCCGCGCCCCTCGTGCAGGTGGTCGCCGACCCGGGTGCCGTCGGCCAGCTCCAGGTCGGGGACGCTCCGGCCGACCAGCGGGTGGCCGCCGGGCAGCTCGTAGCGGTGCCAGACGCCGGAGAGCCGCTTGACGAAGTACGTGGTGCCCGCGGTGGTGCCGATCAGGTCGGACACGACGGCCCGCAGCGCCCGGGAGCCGGCCTCGGGCCGCATGAGCTGCACCTGGGCGCGGGTCCAGTCGAGCACCCACGCGCCGATGGGGTGGCGCTCGGCGGTGTAGGTGTCCAGCAGCGCCTCGGGCGAGCGGCCCCGGACGACGGCGGCGAGCTTCCAGCCGAGGTTGACGGCGTCGCCGATGCCCAGGTTGAGCCCCTGACCGCCGAAGGGCGAGTGGACGTGCGCCGCGTCGCCGGCCAGCAGGACCCGGCCGAGCCGGTAGGTGGTGGCCTGGCGGGCGTTGTCGGTGAAGCGGGTGGCCGTCTTGACGCCGGTGACGGTGACGTCCACGCCGGAGACGGCCCGCAGGCTGGCCTGCAGCTCCTCGGCGGTGACCGGCGTGGTGCGGTCCTCCGGCGGCCCGTCGAACTCGACGGTCAGGATGCGGCCGGGGGTCGGCCCGTTGGCGTAGGTGCCGGTGGCGGTGTGCGTCCAGCCGGTGCCGAGCCCCTCGTCGCCCTCCATCGTCACGACGGCCTGGTGGCCGGTGATCTGCGGGGGCGTGCCGGGGAAGTCGAAGCCGGCCAGGCGGCGCACGGTGCTGCGGCCGCCGTCGCAGCCCACCAGCCAGCCGCAGCGGAACTCCCGTTCGCCCGCCCGCACCACGACCCCGTCGGCGGAGGGCTCGAAGCCGGTCAGCTCCACGCCGCGCAGCACGTCCGCGCCGAGCTCGGCGGCCCGTTCGCCGAGCACGCGCTCGATGTCCTGCTGCCGGATGCCGCTCAGGCGGGCGGCCGGCCCGCGGTCGGCGAAGTCGGGGTCGCTCTCGTCCACCAGGTCGGTCAGCAGCCACAGTCCGGCGAAATGCCCGGCGAAGGCGGACATCTTGGGCTGCCCGGCCGGCGCCGCGCCGCCCCGCTGGGCCATGAACGCCTGGAACGCCTTCATGGTCTCGGCCTGGGCCTCCTCCAGCACCGGGAGCAGCCCGCGCCGGTAGAAGGCCTCGGCGGTGGGCGTGTTGACCGAGCCGGCCTTGACCGTCTGGTCGATGTCGGTCAGCCGCTCCAGCACCGCCACGCGCACGTCGTGCAGCCGCAGCTCGCAGGCGAGCATCAGGCCCACGGGGCCGCCACCAGAGATGATCACGTCGTAGTCCATGGCGAAAACTATACCCGACTAAATTTTAAGTGCGATACACTTTTCTCGTGAAAGAGACTCCATCGCTGCGCGAACGCAAGAAGGCCGAGACCCGCAGGCGCATCTCCGACCACGGCTCGATGTTGTTCTACGAACGCGGCTTCGACGAGGTGACCATCGGCGAGATCGCCGAGGCGGCGGACGTCTCCAAGGTGACGGTGTTCAACTACTTCCCCCGCAAGGAGGACATCTTCTTCGACCGCGTCCCCGAGCTGGTCGAGCTGGTCACCGACACCGTCCGGGGCCGCCGGGCGGGCGAGCCGGTGTTGTCCGCGCTGCGGGACATGCTCGTCCGGCACGCGCGCGAGGGCCATCCGCTCGGCGGGGTCGACGACCGGTTCGTGCACTTCTTCCGGGTGGTGGCCGGCTCCGCGGCGCTGCGGGCGCGCGCCAGGGAGATCGCCGACGAGCTGGAGGCCGTGCTCGCGGCGCTGATCGACGAGTCCGGCGAGGAGCTGCCCGGCCGGCTGACCGCGGCGCTGCTCGTCGGCGCCTTCCGCGCGGCCTTCCTGGCCACCGCGGCCCGGCAGCTGGCCGGGGAACGGGCCGCCGACGTGCTGCCCGACCACGTCGCGGCGCTCGACCTGGCGTTCGACGTGCTGGCGCGGGGGCTGGCGCCCGTCCGGTCAGGATCGGAGAAGCACCCACCCCGCGACCCGCGTTAACGTGAGGCCTACCCTCGTGGCCGGCCGGATCCGGCCCGGCGACGCCTACGGGGGCCCGCGCGAGAAGATGGAGAGACGATGAGCACGCACACGCCGCCCGAGCGGCAGATCGCCGACAGCCACGATCTGATCCGCGTCCACGGCGCGCGCGAGAACAACCTCAAGGACATCAGCGTCGAGATCCCCAAGCGCCGGCTGACGGTGTTCACCGGCGTGTCCGGCTCGGGCAAGAGCTCGCTGGTGTTCGCCACCATCGCCGCCGAGTCGCAGCGGCTGATCAACGAGACCTACAGCACGTTCGTCCAGGGGTTCATGCCGACGCTGGCCCGGCCCGAGGTCGACGTCCTGGAGGGGCTGACCACCGCGATCATCGTCGACCAGCAGCGGATGGGCGCCGACCCCCGCTCCACCGTCGGCACCGCCACCGACGCCAACGCCATGCTGCGCATCCTGTTCAGCCGGCTCGGCCGGCCGCACATCGGCTCGCCCAACGCCTACTCCTTCAACGTGCCCTCCGTCCGCGCCAGCGGCGCGATCACCGTCGAGCGCGGCTCCAGCAAGACGGTCCGGCAGAGCTTCACCCGCCTGGGCGGCATGTGCCCCCGCTGCGAGGGCCGCGGCACGGTCTCCGACATCGACCTCACCCAGCTCTACGACGACTCCAAGTCGCTGGCCGACGGCGCCTTCACCATCCCCGGCTGGAAGTCCGACAGCTTCTGGACCGTGCGCGTCTACGCCGAGTCGGGCCTGCTCGACCCCCACAAGCCGATCCGCGACTTCACCGAGCAGGAGATGCGGGACTTCCTCTACCGGGAGCCGACCAAGGTCAAGGTCGAGGGCGTCAACCTCACCTACGAGGGCCTGATCCCGAAGATCCAGAAGTCGTTCCTGTCGAAGGACAAGGAGGGCATGCAGCCGCACATCCGCGCCTTCGTCGAACGGGCGGTCACCTTCACCACCTGCCCCGAGTGCGACGGCACCCGGCTCAGCCCGGAGGCCCGGTCCTCGAAGATCGACGGCGTCAGCATCGCCGACGCGTGCCGGATGCAGATCACCGACCTGGCCGAGTGGATCCGCGGCCTCGACCAGCCGTCCGTGGCGCCGCTGCTGGCCACCCTGGGCCGTACGCTCGACTCCTTCGTCGAGATCGGGCTCGGCTACCTGTCCCTCGACCGGCCGGCCGGCACGCTGTCGGGCGGCGAGGCGCAGCGCGTCAAGATGATCCGCCACCTCGGCTCCTCCCTCACCGACACCACCTACGTCTTCGACGAGCCCACCATCGGCCTGCACCCCCACGACATCCAGCGGATGAACGGCCTGCTGGTCAGGCTGCGCGACAAGGGCAACACCGTGCTCGTCGTCGAGCACAAGCCGGAGGCCATCGCCATCGCCGACCACGTCGTCGACCTCGGCCCCGGCGCCGGCACGGAGGGCGGCACCGTCTGCTTCGAGGGCACCGTCGAGGGGCTGCGGGCCAGCGGCACCGTCACCGGCCGCCACCTCGACGACCGGGCCCGCCTGAAGGACGAGGTGCGCAAGCCCACCGGCGCCCTGGAGATCCGCGGGGCCAACAAGCACAACCTGCGCGACGTCGACGTCGACATCCCGCTCGGGGTGCTGGTCGTCGTCACCGGCGTGGCCGGCTCCGGCAAGAGCTCGCTCGTGCACGGCTCCATACCGGCCGGCGCGGGCGTGGTGTCGATCGACCAGAGCCCGATCCGCGGCTCGCGGCGGAGCAACCCGGCGACCTACACCGGCCTGCTCGACCCGATCCGCAAGGCGTTCGCCAAGGCCAACGGCGTCAAGCCGGCCCTGTTCAGCGCCAACTCCGAGGGCGCCTGCCCCAACTGCAACGGCGCCGGCGTCCTCTACACCGACCTGGGCGTGATGGCCGGCGTCGCCACCGTGTGCGACGAGTGCGAGGGCAGGCGCTTCCAGGCCGAGGTGCTGGAGTACCGCCTGGGCGGCCGGAACATCAGCGAGGTGCTGGCGATGCCGGTGACCGAGGCCGAGGAGTTCTTCGGCGCGGGCGAGGCGCGCACCCCGGCCGCGCACGCCATCCTCGGCCGGCTCGCCGACGTCGGGCTCGGTTACCTCAGCCTCGGCCAGCCCCTCACCACGCTGTCCGGCGGCGAGCGGCAGCGGCTCAAGCTGGCCACCCAGATGGCCGAGAAGAGCGGCGACGTCTACGTGCTCGACGAGCCCACCACCGGCCTGCACCTCGCCGACGTCGAGCAGCTGCTCGGCCTGCTCGACCGGCTCGTCGACGGCGGCAAGTCGGTGATCGTCATCGAGCACCACCAGGCGGTCATGGCGCACGCCGACTGGATCGTCGACCTCGGCCCCGGAGCCGGTCAC
The DNA here is from genome assembly GCF_040675235.1 of Nonomuraea sp. NPDC049637. NCBI lineage: Bacteria > Bacillati > Actinomycetota > Actinomycetes > Streptosporangiales > Streptosporangiaceae > Nonomuraea > Nonomuraea sp. NPDC049637. Next base: position 7,895 of record NZ_JBFAOM010000059.1, on the reverse strand, counting down.
GACGGCGGCCGGGTCGTCTTCGAGGGCACCCCCGCCGACCTCGTCGCCGCCCGCTCCACCCTGACCGGGGAGCACCTGGCGGCCTACGTCGGCGGCACGTCCGCGTGAGGCTGCTCGTCGTCGGCGGCAGCGGCTTCCTGGGCGCCGAACTCGTCCGGCAGGGCGCGGCGGCCGGGCACGAGGTGACCGCGACCTGCCACACCCGTCCGGGGGAGGCGGCCGGCGTCGCCTGGGCGCCGCTCGACGTGCGCCGGCGCGCCGACGTCGAGGCGCTGGTCGCCGCGGTCCGGCCGGCGGCGGTCGTCAACGCCGCCTTCCGGCAGCGCGACTGGGCGACCACGGCCACCGGGGCCGCGCACGTCGCCCTGGCCGCCGGCACGACGCAGGGCGTGCTGTTCACCGACGACGTGCGCTGCCCGGTGCACGTCGCCGACCTCGCCACGGCCCTGCTGGAGCTGGCCGCCGCCGGCCCGCCGGGCGTCCGTCACGTCGCCGGGGCCGACGCGGTCAGCCGGTACGAGCTGGGCCTGCTCGTCGCCCGCCGCGACGGGCTCGACCCGGACCTGCTCCCGGCGGGCCGGCGCGCGGACTCGGGCGTGCCCGGCCCGCTCGACGTGCGCCTCGACTGCGCCGCCACCCAGCGGCTGTTGCGGACCAGGCTGCGCGGCGCGCGCCGGTTCCTCGACCCCGGCCGCCCCTGACCTCGCCGTCTCAGAGCCGCTGGTTGATGCGGATCAGGTTGCCCGCCGGGTCCCGCACGGCGCAGTCGCGCACCCCGTACGGCTGCTCGGCCGGCTCCTGGACGATCTCCGCGCCGTTCGCCGCCAGCCGGTCGAAGACGGCGTCGAGGTCGTCGGTCGACAGGTTGATGCCGGCGAAGGTGCCCTTGGCCATCATCTCGACGATGGTGCGGCGCTCGTCCTCGGTGATGCCGCAGCCGTCGGGGACCGGGGGCTGCAGCACGATCGACGTGTCGGGCTGGCCGGCGGGGCCGACCGTGATCCAGCGTTTCCCGTCGTAGCCGACGTCGCCGCGCACCTCGAAGCCGAGGGCGTCGCGGTAGAAGGCGAGGGAGGCGTCCGGGTCGTCGTGGGGGAGGTAGCTGGAGTGGATGGTGATGTCCATGCCGGTCACGCTAGTTCCGCCGCCCCGGACGACGCTTCTCGATTCCTGACCGCCGTCCGTCCGCGTTTCCGGGGGCCTCAGCTGTGGCCCGGGACGGGGGTGCCGGAGCCCCGCTCCAGCGGCAGCACCGGGATGCGCAGGGTGGTCGTGCCGGTGGTCAGGCGGAAGGTGACGTCGATCGGCGTGGCCCCGAGCGGGCGGTCGATGTCGAGGATCTCCAGGTGCGGACGGCTCTGCCCCTCCTGCAGCGAGACGGTCGAGCGAGCCGGGACGGTCACGTTGACCTCCTCCTGCGCCGCCGCCGGCCCCGCGCGGTAGACGACCTTCCTGGCGTGCACGGTGCTGACGCCGTCGAGCTTCTGGGGCTGGTCGCTCTCGTTGACCAGCGTCAGGTAGAGGCCGAGGTCGTCGCCCGCCTTCTGCTGTTCCATGGACGGGGCCAGGATGTGCACGTGCAACAGCCGCATCGCCCCCACCTGCCCGTCGACCAGCCCCTCGCGGCCGGTGCCCTGCGGGAGGGGCGACTCCCGCTGCCCCGGGTTGCAGGCCGGCAGCAGCGCCAGTACGCACAGGGCCGACAGGAAGGGCAGCAGCAGCGCTCGCGGGCCCCGTGGTGATGTCCTCATGTTCGTGCCTTCGTGTGGTGTGAGGCCGGTGACGAGGCCACAGCGCGGGCCCGCTCGCGCGAGCGCCGCCTGCGGGGGGTGACCGCAACCACGATGTACCCCCTTGCCCGGGCGCCATGCCGGCCCGCCTACCCGCCGGATTCTCGGTAGAAGCTCAGACCGGCATGCTCGGGGTCGGTGTAGACCTTCACCGTCCCGTCCGGGTACGCGGCGAACGGCAGGACGACGCCGTCCGGGCACGGGTGCAGGAACATCAACGTCGGGCCCACGACGACGAACGAGCGGGCCTTCGGCGTGGCGTGCTCGGTGCCGTGCTCGGCCCGCCACCGGGCCACCCGGTCGGCCGCGCCCGGCTGCCTGGCGACGTCCTCCACCTTCCCGATCAGGTCCTCGATGGCGACCTGGTCGAGGATCTCGACCTGCACCTGCTGCGGTTCCCCCATGCCGTTCTTCCTTGGCTCGTGTCCTGCCCGGCCCCCGCGACGGGGGCACCGGCCGGCCGATGAGCCCGCCGGCCCCGGGATGAGCGGCCTACCCCCAGCCGGGTACGGCGAAACGGCGCAGGTCAGCGGCTTGATCACCAGGCGGCGGCCCCGTCCGGACCACGAGGGGCGGCGGCGACGGTAGACCGCGCTGCGGCCGGGCAGAGAAGGGGGTTTCTCAGGTTCAGGAGCCCCCATGTCTGGTGATCAGTTCACTTCCGCCGCCCTGCCGGGCGAACCCGGCGCGGCGTCCGCGGCCGCCCGCGACGGCCACGCCTCCGGCTCCCGGCCGGAGACGACGGCGCTGCCCTTCGGCAGGCCCGGACGGCCGTTCGGCAGCACGCCCTTCGTCTTCGGGTTCACCGCCGCGCTCGGCGTGCTGACCGCCTGGCTGCTGGTCCAGGCGCTCACCGCCAGCGCCTCGATGCTGCTGCTGATCGTCGTGTCGTTGTTCCTGGCCGTCGGCCTGGATCCCGCCGTGCGCTGGCTGGAGGAGCACGGCCTGCCGCGCTGGGCGGCGATCACCGCGGTGTTCACGGCGGTGATCGTGCTGTTCGCCGGGTTCGCCATGGCGATCATCCCGGCGCTGTCGGAGCAGGCGGGACAGTTCGCCGAGCAGTTGCCCACCTACATCCAGCAGTTGCAGGACAACCCCCAGATCCGCGACCTGGACCAGCGCTACCAGCTGCTGGAGCGGCTGCAGGCGTACCTGACCAGCGGCGACCTCGGCCGGCAGGTGTTCGGCGGGCTGCTCGGCATCGCCTCGATCGTGGTCAGCGCCGTGTTCTCCACGCTGACCGTGCTCATCCTCACCCTGTACTTCCTGGGCGCGCTGCGCTCCATCACGCGCACCGGCTACCGGCTGATCCCGAGGAGCCGCAGGGACCGGGCCCGCCTGCTCGGCGACGAGATCCTCAACCGGGTCGGCGGCTACGTGGCCGGCAACCTGATCATCTCGCTGATCGCGGGCGTGACCACGTTCGTCTTCCTGTCGATCGCGGGGGTGCCGTACGCGCTGGCCCTGGCGATCATCGTGGCGGTCACCGACCTCATCCCGCTCATCGGCGCGTTCATCGGCGCGGGCATCGCCACGCTGGTCGCGCTGTTCGCCTCGCTCCCGGTGGCCATCGCCACCCTGATCTTCTTCGTCGTCTACCAGCAGATCGAGAACTACCTGATCGCGCCCAAGGTGATGAAGTCGTCCGTGGACGTGCCGGCCGCCGCCACCATCGTGGCCGCCCTCATCGGCGGCGCCCTGCTCGGCGTGGTGGGCGCCCTGCTGGCCATCCCGGTCGCCGCCGCCATCCAGGTGATCGTCAACCACGTCGTGCTGCCCCGTCAGGAACGTCACTGAGGACGCCGGGTGTGAGCGCCTGACCTCGGGGTACGTGGGGCGGACCCGACGCCCGGCATCCCTCGTCGCCGCCGGGCGTCCCGACCCCAGGGAGGCCGTCCATGGACGCGATCGTGCTGCTCAAAGAGGACCACAAGACCGTGGAGAAGCTGTTCAAGGAGTTCGAGAAGGCGGGCAAGGACGCCCACAAGACCAAGCAGAAGATCGTCGCGCAGGTCATCGAGGAGCTGACCGCGCACACCTACATCGAGGAGAAGATCTTCTACCCGGCCGCCCGCTCCGGCACCCCCGACACCACCGACCACATCCTGGAGAGCGTCGAGGAGCACCACGTCGTCGTCTGGATGTTGTCGGAGCTGAAGGACCTCGACCCGGCCGACGAGCGCTACGACGCCAAGATGACGGTGCTCATGGAGAACGTCCGCCACCACGTCGAGGAGGAGGAGAAGGAGTGGTTCCCGCAGGTGCGCGAGTCCATGGGGCGCAACCGGCTGCAGGAACTGGGGGAGCAGATGGCCAAGGCCAAGGCCGAGGCCCCGCGCGACCCCCTGAAGATCCCCAGCGCCTCCTCCTAGCGGACAACGCGGGACGGAACGCCTTGTGGCGGCCACGGTCACCGTGAGTTGCGAGGACGCCGCGCGGTAGGGCGACGCGGCAGGGCGGCGCGCCGGACAGCAGGGACATGTCCGGCGCGTTTTACCGTCGTCCGACGTGGGGTTGATCTGGCACTAAGGTGTGCCGCATGAAGATAACTACGGAGAGTAGCGTCATGCGTACTCTCAGACACGATGTGCCGGCATCGCTGGTGGTGTTCCTCGTCGCGGTGCCCCTCTCGCTCGGCGTCGCCCTGGCCGCGGGCGCGCCGCTGGCCGCCGGGCTCGTCGCCGCCGCGGTCGGCGGCATCGTCGCCGGGCGGCTGGGCGGCTCGGTGGTGCAGGTCAGCGGTCCGACCGCGAGCCTGACGGTGGTGATCGCCGGTCTCGTGCAGACCTACGGCTGGCGCGCCACCTGCCTGATCACGATCCTGGCCGGCGGCCTGCAGGTGCTGCTCGGCGCGTTCAAGGCGGCCCGGGCCGCCCTCGCGGTCTCGCCCGCGGTCGTCCACGGCATGCTGGCCGGCGTCGGCATCATCATCGCGCTCGCCCAGCTGCACGTCGTCCTCGGCGGCAGCCCCGAGCAGTCGCCGTGGGCCAACCTGGCCGAGCTGCCCAGCCAGATCATGGACCTGCACGGCCACAAGGTCATGGTCGGCATCCTCACCATCACGGTCCTGCTGGCCTGGAGCCGGATGCCCAAGCACGTCCGGGCGATCCCCGCGCCGCTGGCCGCGCTGCTCGCCGCCGCCGTCACCGCCGCGGTGTTCGGCTGGAACGTCACCCGCATCGACCTGTCCGGCGCGATCACCGCGTGGGCGCCCCCGGTGCTGCCGGCCGGCGACTGGCAGCACATCGCCATGGGCGTGCTGCTGGTGGCGCTGGTGGCCGGGGCGGAGTCGCTGCTGTGCTGCGTGGCCACCGACAGCATGCACACCGGCCCCCGCTCCGACCTCGACCGCGAGCTGACCGGCCAGGGCGTGGCCAACATGGTGAGCGGCGTGCTCGGCGGGCTCCCGGTCGCCGGCGTGATCGTGCGCAGCACGACCAACATCCAGGCGGGCGCCCGCACCCGCTGGTCGGCGACCCTGCACGGCGTCTGGGTGCTGCTGTTCGCCCTCTGCCTGGGCTGGACGATCAAGCTGATCCCGATGGAGGCGCTGGCCGCGCTGCTGGTCTTCATCGGCATCAAGACCATCAGCCTCGGCCACCTCAGGAAGGTCCACGGCCACAACGAGGTGCCCGTCTACGTCATGACCATGTCCGGCGTGATCCTGGTCGGGCTGGCCGAGGGCGTCCTGGCCGGGCTGGCGCTGGCCGCGCTGCTGGCGCTGCGGCGGCTGACCCGGGTCACCGTGGACAAACGGCAGGAACCCGGCGGGGTCATGCACGCGACGGTCTCCGGCTCGCTCACCTTCCTGGGCGTGCCCCGGCTGACCCAGGAGCTGCGCGCCATCCCGCCGGGCGTCGCCGTCGACCTCGACCTGAACATCGACTTCATGGACAACGCCGCCTTCGACGCGATCCACTCCTGGCGGCTGGACCACGAGCGGCTGGGCGGCACCGTCACCATCGACGAGCTGCACGACGAGTGGTACACGATGGCGGCCAGCGGCGGCCGCATGTTCCCGGCCAAGAGCCCGCCGAAGGCGCCCGGCCGCTGGTGGCTGCCGTGGACCCACCGCGGCCGCCCGCTGTCGGCCACGGCGGCGATCGAGTGCCGCCTGGCCCAGGGCGCGGACGAGTTCCACAAGCGCACGGCCCCGCTGCTGCGGCCCATCTTCACCCAGCTCGCCACCCAGCAGCGTCCCTCGCACCTGTTCATCACCTGCGCCGACTCGCGGATCGTGCCCAGCCTGATCACCTCCAGCGGACCCGGCGACCTGTTCACGGTCCGCAACATCGGCAACCTGGTGCCGTGCGCCGGCTCCGAGCCGCACGACGACTCGGTGGCCGCCGCCATCGAGTACGCCACCGGCGTGCTGAGCGTGCACACCATCACCGTCTGCGGCCACTCCGGCTGCGGCGCGATGGCGGCGCTGCTGAAGGGCCCGGCGACCACCGAGGGCCTGCCGCAGCTCAGCCGCTGGCTGCGGCACGGCCGTGCCAGCCTCGACCGGCTCGGCGAGGGCGGCCACGACCCCTCCGCCGAGGACGCCGCCCTCGACGCGCTGTGCCGGCTCAACATCCAGCAGCAGCTGGAGAACCTGCGGACCTACCGCAAGGTCGACGAGCAGGTCAGAGCCGGGCGGCTGACGCTGGTGGGGCTGTACTTCGACATCGGCTCGGCGCGGGTGCACCATGTGCCGCCGCGCGCGTCCGCCGCCCCCGAGCCGGACGGCCCGCTGCCGACCGAGCCCACCCCCACCTAGTCGCCTCCCCGCCGCGCCGGTCCGCCGGCGCGGCGGGGTCACACCACGTGGTTCCGCAGGCCCAGCTCCTCCGGGTAGGGGGAGAAGTACGTCTGGTCCTGGACGTAGGTGGCCGCCTCGCCGCGGGCGTGGTGGCGCAGCAACGTCAGCGGGACGCTCAGCGCCACCCGGTGCGCCGCGTACGAGCCGATGACCTCGACCAGGTCGGCCCGGCGCACCGGGTCGAGCTCGTCGCCGAGCATGCCGAGGCAGTGCTGCAGCACGTTGACGTTGCGCCCGATCGACGCCTTGACCGCCATCGCCCGCCGGAACGCCGTGCCGTACTCCTCGGCCAGCTCCTCCCGCGGCCGGACGCCCGCGGCGGCGACCAGGCGGCCGGTCTCGCGGTAGCCCTCGGTCGAGTGGGCCAGCAGCTGCATCTTGTGCCGGGCCTGGAAGGCGACCAGGTCGCGCGGCCGCCAGTCGCTCTCCAGCAGCTCCCGCAGCCGCGCGTGGGCGAAGATGCGCTCGACGAACGCCTCCCGCAGGACGGCGTCGTTGAGCCGCCCCTCGTCCTCGACGGGCAGCAGCGGGTGGCCCTCGATCACCGCGCCGGCGAACAGGCCCCGGTTGTCGCGGGTCACCGCGTGGTCACCGGCGTAGAGCGGGATGCCGTGGATGCCGCAGCTCGGGCTCTTGGCCTTGAACACGTAACCGTCGGCCGCCAGGCTCGGGGAACGTTCGGCGGCCAGCTCGTCCATGGCGGAGGTGAGGTCGCGGCGGCTCTGCCGGGTCATCAGGCGGGGACCGGCGGGCGAGCGCTCCAGGCGCAGCGTCTCGCGGGGCGCGCCGAGGCCGATCTCCATCTCGGGGCAGATCGGCACCCAGTCCACGAACGGCGCCAGCTCCTGCGTCAGGAAACGGGCGCGGCTGTGCCCGCCGTTGTGCCGTACCGGCTCGCCGAGCAGACAGCTCGACACCGCCACCCGCGGCCTGCCCCAATCCTGCGCCTGCGCCATGTCCTGACAGATGCCCAGCTCGTGCGTCCGCACGCCACCGAGATTTGTCGCAACCAGGGCGTAGCGTTCAGGCATGACGAATGCGCACATTCCGCTTGATGGCGAGCAGTGGCAGCCTGGGGACCTCGTCGTCGACGCCGACGGCGGCCTGTTCACGCGCGCGAGTGCGCAGGACGAGGCCGACGGCCTGCCCTGGGGGCGTCCCCGGCACGCCGCGCGGCACGCCGACGGGAGCGTCCACGTGCCGGCGGGCGAGGCGGGGGAGCAGGTGCCCGCCCGTCCGCTGACGTTGCTGCTGCGCGACGGGCGGCCGGCGCTGCCCGCCGTGCCGGCCGACGCGGCGAC